>NZ_JBKDTZ010000340.1:0-14863 GCF_046339755.1 Acidovorax sp.
GCGACCACGCAAGCGTTCAGCGTCCAGCGCCGCTTGGTTTTTCGCAACACCAGTACATCGGTGGTCGCCCAATATTTTCGCTTTCAGTCAGCCTACCTGTTTCAGCTGGCGGTTGGTGTTGGTCTCATCACGGCGCTGGCAAGCCAAGGCATGCACCCCATGGCTGCGCAGCCATTGGTGATGGTACTGCTGGCCTTCTGCAGCTTTTTCATAGGGAGAGACTTCGTGTTCGTACATGATGCCGACGCCAGGCGCGTCCCATGGGGTCAGGCGGTCCGCAGCATGCTGCTGCGCCACCGGTGGACGCTGGCCTTGTTTGCCCTCAGCATGGCTGCGTTCGAGCGCTTCTTCGGGGCTCGTTTCTACACCAGCACGACCCATGTAGGCCACGATTTCGCCTTGGCAGGACTGACCCTGCTGGAAGGCCGCTTCTGGATTTTGAGCAACGGTTTTGCCAAAGGCCTGCTGGACCCACCTTGGTTCACACCCGCGTGGTGCGCGGGGGGGGCCCTGTTTACCGATCCGCAAGCGGCCTTCTATTCCACCGTGCAATTGTTTGCACTGTGGTTCGATCCCTTTACGGCATCCCACCTGAATGCCCTGCTGTTCGCAGCCATCGGGTTCTGGGGCAGCTTTGCGCTGGCGCGAAAGGTGTTTGGCTGGACCCCGGCGGGGTCGGCCGTGTTTGGCGTGCTCGCCATGGCCAATGCCTCCATGCCGCTGCGCACCGCGGTCGGGGAGCTCGGCTTTCAGCCGCTGTACCTGTGGCCGCTTCTGGCCTTGGCCTTGTGCTGGCCTGCAGGCTCCCACTGGCGCAGCCGCCTCGCCTGGCCGGGCCTCGGCGCAGGCCTGTGCCTCACCGCATGGCTGCATGCCGGGTTTGCCGGCGTCATGGTGCCCACATTCCTGGGCGTCATGCTGTTGTGCCTTGTGCTGGTACCCATGGGCCGCGTACGGCTCGAGATATTGCTCGCCCGCGCCATGCTTGGCGGTGTGCTGGCCATCGTGCTCAACGTCTCCAAGCTGTACGAGGCCGCCAGCCTGATGCGCAACTTCCCGCGCGATTTCTACGGCATGCCCGGCTTCCCGTCTTTCTACGACGCCATCGTCGCCTCCTTCATGGCACTGGTACTGCCCTCAGAATGGACCACCGACTTCGGCCTGCGCAGGCTGACCGGAATGCAATTCACCGTGCTACCACACGAGTGGGCCCTGGAGTTCGGGGCAGGTGCCGTTGCCTTGGCGCTGACCGCCTGGCTGGCATTGGTGCTGGCACGCAAGCGCTCGGCAAGCGTGCAAGCCTCGCAAGAGGTCGCTTCACCTGCGGCGAATCCACAACCTGCGCGCTGGCTGCAAGCACTCTTGTGGCTGGGAATCGGCGCACTGGTCATCCTTCCCCCTTTGCTGCTCTGGAACAACGGGCCCGTGCGCGAAGCGCTCAAGCAGATCCCCATTCTCAACAGCACGGCCTGGCCCATGCGCTGGATCGTGATCTACCTGCCGGTGTTCCAGTGGCTGCTGGCGTGGCCGGTACAGCAATTGATCCGTCATATGCCTGATCGGTACCAGGCGCCTGCCTTGGTGTCTGCCATGGTCGTGATCTGGCTCGGGCCGATGGCTGCGCCAACAGGCTACTACACGGACCCGCGCATCCAGACCTATGACCCCAAGCCCGTGCTCCGGGCCCACGCGCAATCCCTGCAATCCGGCCCCATCCCCATTGACCGTATTGAACTCTCCGCCGAGCGCGGCATTGAGCGCAATGACGCGATGCTGGAGGGCGCATCGCAAGCGCAGTGCTACAACCCGCTCTATGGATACCGGCTGGAAGCTTTCCCCCAGAAAGAGCGCTTGCACCCCGGTCCCGTGCTGGCCTCCGACCATTCCGGTCAAAGCTTGATCTTCAATCCGGCCTGCCTAGTACATCCGGCAGCAAACGCGTGCAAACCCGGAGATGGTTTTCGCATGGATGACCCCGCCCAGCGCAAAGCCGCCGAAGATTTCGTGGCGCGGCGACCATTCGAATGGCAGCGCCCGTGGATCGGAAAATTGTTGTCGTGGATATCGCAGGGGCTGTTCTGGTTGATTCTGTCACTGCTCTTGATGCAGTTATGGAAGGCACTGTTGACAGCCGCTTCGTTACGCGGGACAGGTCGATAACGCTGCCTGGCGCTTAGCGGCCTGGGGCTTCGAGCGGCCTCCGCGTCAGCGGCATTCTGACGGGGCGTATCGGATGGGCAAGGTGCCAGCAACGCGGTTGTTCAAACCTCTACCTTGAGCCACCTGGCTGCCCTGACTGGCGCACGCCCAATCCATGGCACCTTGTGAGGATGCCGTAGGAACCGCCCCGTTCACATTGGGCGACAAAACGAGCGTATTCCCATCCAGGGTGGTCGGTATGCCGTTCCCAGACGTTGCAGCAATGGCAATGACTATCGGCCAAGGACTGGCTGCTCCGGTAACGTCGATGCTTTTGACATATTTGCTCGCACGCTGGCTTGAGAGCACACTATTGTGTGCCGTGGCTGCTGCATTCAAGCCTGTAATGCCGTTGGTCTGAAACCCTTCACTCAGGATTTCCTTGCTCGGCGCGGCAGCGACAATGGCTTCAGACACTTTGGCTCGAATGGTGTAGTCCTGGTACGCGGGTAGAGCGACTGCGGCCAGGATGCCAATGATGGCCACCACGATCATCAATTCGATCAAGGTGAACCCGTATATTCGTTTCATGCTCAACTCCGTTTGCGTGTCCATGGTGCCTTGGTAGCAAGAAACACTCCATCACGTTGTTTACATAGACCGAACGCTTGGCTGTGACTTTTTTCGAACTCAGCTACCGAATCCATCCACATGTGCGAACCCTCGGATACGAGCATCCGCCGGATCCAGGAAGGCCACCCAGTCCATGGCTTGCCGACTGACCACCGGAAGCCACAACAGATCTTCTGGACGAATCTGCGTCCCCTTGGTCACCTGTGCCACCGCCGATTGAATGCGCTCGGTTTCCTGCGGGTGCATTGCCAACAGCGCCTCCAGCCGCTTCGCGCGCCGCTTTACCTCTGGGGCATTGATGTCATAGTCTTGCCACCAGTCTGGGCGCTGCCCTGGCTCGATACCTTGCAGGGATGCATCCACGCTCTCGAACTTCTCTTGCGCAGTCCTGGCGCTGCGCACCCCCAACAGACGAGGTGCTGCAAACCCCCATGGACGCACCCAGTCTGGAACAGCTTCGGCACGCGACATATCCAAATCCGCATGGCTGACGACGTGGAAACGATCCACCTCAAACACGATAGCAAGAGGTCGTGCTTCCTTCAGCGTGTCCAGGCCATAGGCCAATGCGGACAATTGCACCACGGCAATGAGGGTAATGTCCACCCATATGGCCTTGCGTGATTTCCCGGGGTGGAGCAACACTAAGGTCAGCGCAGGACCACAGACCACATCGACCCCCACAATCCAGAGAAACAAGGTCATTCCCCCTGAAATTTCTGCAAAAGGTGGAGGAAACCAGAAGCCCAGGACCAGCCATGCAACCAGGGCTGCTATGGCCGCAGACACCAGCAAATGGCGCAAAGCCAAGGGCGCGGAGGTGCGAAAACGTTGAATAAGTACGGAAGTTGAGAAAGACATGGCTCAAACGAGAACGACAATCCTAAAACAATAGCCTCAGGAACTCTCTTCAATCGGATTTTTCCTGAATGTAGGACAAGAAGCGATTGGCATAGGCTTGACAGTCATTGCCTTGCCTGCGCAAGCAGGTGAAACCGACCAGGCTTCGCATGGCTTCTTGCGATTTACGAAGATTGTAGGCCTGCAGCACACCTACATGCTTGCGGTACATCGACCGCGCCGCCTCCTCATTGCCTTCCAGGTACTCCAATGCAATCATCTGGTGGATGATGTTGTACTCATTACCCCTCGGCGCAATTCTTTGTGCTTGGGCCAAATGCTCACGAGCGCCCACCAAATCACCCTCAAAAACCATCAAAGCCTGTGAGTAGTTGGAGAGAACGGCAAAGTAAAAAACCCTGTTGCTTTGCTGTGCATCGTCATCGTTTATGTTCGGCCAGACCCTGTGGGCGTTCTCTACCAAACCCCGCAAATATAGTAACGACTCAGGATCGTTTTTCTCCAGCAGATAACCTGCATAGACCATTTGCACCTTCAGTGGGAGCTGGCCTCCATGAAGCACACGGATGCGCTCTATTTCGTCGGAAAACTCCTTTGCCGCTTGAGGCCCTTTCGCTTGGGAGAGGGCTGAAATATAACCCGTGCGCACCAGTGTATTTCCTGGGTTGGTGCGATATTGCCAGCTCCACAAGCGCAAATCACTTTCCCACATGGCCGTTGTCGTGTACGTCACAAAGAAAGCCAAGCCCAACCAGGCGATACTCAATGCAACACCGAGTACAGGGAGTTCGCGCTGCCGAGAGAATCGTTCACGAATTTCAAGAAATAGTGCGACGACTGCCAAGGTCAACATGACCAAAGGCAGGTACAGAAAGCGATCTGCACCGATCGTCTCCCCCAGATTGATCACAAAAATGCCCAGCACTGGAAAAATACCCACATAGAATCCAAGCCAGAGTATGGCCCAGGCGCGTCTTTTCAGTGCAAACCAAACCACGTTCAGCATCAGCAGAAATGCAGCACCCAAGGCCACCGCATGCTGCCGATAGGAAGTCATCTCCACCACGAGATCATGCCGAGGACTGATGGCGCTGAAAGGATTGAAGCTGATAAAGGTGTAGAAGGACAGGGTGCGCAGCCATTGCTCGTATCGCGATACCGACTCGAGCAGTTGCGACAATCCAAACTCCCTATAGGAGGAAAAACCCAATCCAGAGCTGCGCAAGGCAAAATACATTGCCACAGCCAATGCATAGGCGAGCAAATACGGCCAGAGTATTCTCCACAAGGTGCTCAGTGGCAATTTGGGATCGCACGCAAGCGTCAAAAGCACCAACAACGGGCCGAATAACACGCCTGTTTCTTTGGATAACATGGCACCGAGCGCGAAGACAGCCACGAGTAAGCACCGCACAAGGGATGCTGGCGCCATGGCGACCACAAAGCCGGCGAGCAGCAAGGCCGTCGCCAGCAAGTCAAATCGCCCCGAAATCCAGGCAACTCCCTCTATCAGGCAGGGATGGGATGCATAGAGCAATGCAGCCAACAATGCTGCATTGCGCCCCCCCTGGTACTGAACAAACATGCGGCAGGCCACCGCAAAAAGCAGGCAAGTACTGATGCCGTGGAGTGCTACGTTAACTGCATGGGAGTACAGCGGAGTCAGCTGAAAAAGCTGCATCTCCGCCATCCATGTGCTGAGCACAAGCGGGCGAAAATACGGGGTGTCAGGCAAGATCGGGCGCGCCACGTTCGCCCAGCTCCAGACACCTTCTCGCAGCAAGGTACTATCCAGAAACAAGCTGTGATCATCCCAGACATAGCCAAAGCCCAAACTTTGACCGTACAAAGCTGCAACCACCAGCAGCAGCAAACCGTACGGCCACAAGGAGAGGAACGGATGGGATGAAATACGCATTGTTATGGCTGTATTAAAAATAAAAAAGCGAGGCACATGGCCTCGCTTTTGGGTCACGCGAACCTCAAATTAACGGCATTCAGAAGGTGCGTACTTGGGAGGCAGAGTGCCGGCTTGACGGCTATTCAGACCACGGCCGGTAGCGCTTACAACCGTTTGCGAACCGCAAGCCCAGTCAATGGCACCCTGGGAAGACGCGTTGGGGATGCCACTGTTGACGTTTGGGGTGAAGCGCAACGTGTTGCCGGCCAGGGTTGTGGGGATACCGTTGCCGGCGGTGGCATTGATCGAAACCGTGATATCCCAAGGAGAGGCGTTGGCCACCGTATAGCCTTGCACGTACTTCGAGCTCTTGGTGTTGGCCGGAGCAGAGTTGATGGCATCGGCAGCAGCGGTCAAACCGGTGATGCCGTCGGTCTGGAAGGCTTCGGACATGGCGCTCTTGGGCGAGCTGGCGGCGATCACGGCCTCAGAAATCTTGGCGCGGATGGTGTAGTCCTGGTATGCGGGCAGGGCCACGGCAGCCAGGATACCGATGATCGCCACAACGATCATCAATTCGATCAGGGTGAAACCCTTTTGCATGAAACGCTTCATAAATCACTCCTCGGAGGTCAATTGCAATTGAAACCTGCAGAAAATTCTCCAGGCTGGCTCAACATCAGCAGGTTCTGTGCCACCTTGCGAAACCGATGGCATGGTACCCGAACCCCTCCCCCAAATGGGTCATTTGTCACCGAAGTGTTTCCCGAACCCCACAGGAGATCTCACAGCGACATTTTTGTCGTACCACGAACGTCACCATCTGCAACAGAGTGGTCAGAACTCGAAGACATCCCCCGCTTTGAGCCAATAAATGTCATGGGGGGCAGCGCCCAGCGGTCCTGCGCTCTGGTCGAAGCGGCGGATCTCTTCCATGATGAGCTCGGTCTCGGACGGCTTGGTATGGGTGATATAGATGGGGCAACGCTTGCCAGGGGTCAGCTGCGCCAGTTCCTGGGCCAGGGTGTGGGGTGAGAGGTGCAGGCTGCGCTGGGCCAGGGAGGTTTCGCGGTTGCTGAAGGCGGTCTCGATGACCAGCATGGCGACCGGCAAAGCATTGACCCGGTTCCAGAAGTCCGGATTGCGACCGGTGTCGCCGCTGAAAACCCACCAGCCCGTGCTGCCCGCCACCGCGTAGCCCACGGCGGGCACGGTGTGCACGGCGGGCAGAACCTCCAGGTGCACGTCTTCGACCTTCAATCGCTCCCCGACCGAGATGATCTGGTACTGCAGGAAGGGCTGGTCAGACGTGGGGATGCTGCTGAAGTCGGGCCAGATGACGTTGTTGAACACATGTGCCTGCAGCGCGGCAATGGTGCCGGTCAGCGCGTGGACCTGCACCGGGCTGTTGCGCAGGGACGACACGGCATCGAGCATCAGGGGCAGCGCCGCGATGTGATCCAGGTGCGAATGCGTGAGGAACACATGGTCGATGCGGCGCATTTCGTCCAGCGTCAGGTCGCCCACCCCCGTCCCCGCATCGATGAGGATGTTATCGTTGACCAGGAACGAGGTGGTCCGGCAGTCTTTGGCAATGGCCCCGGAGCACCCCAGTACGCGAACCTTCATGTCATGCAGTCCTGTTTGCTGTCGTCTCTTGGGTTATCGGTGCGGGCTGCGGCCATTGTCCTACTTGGTGTCGAATTGGGTGGCACCGTCCCAATCCGGCTGAAAGGGTAACACCCGCAGGGCCTCTATGCGGCCTGCGTACAGCGCATACAGGATGTTTCCAGGTTCCGAAGCGTGCAAATTCCGCAAAAGCAGGGCAGATGCCTCCCATTCCTGGGCCCGGTAGGCGGCGAGAAACTGCTGCCAGAGCGCCAGTTGCTGCACCCGCTCGGGTGGCAGCGGCTCGGACGAAGCAGCCAAGGGGGTGTAGATGGTGACCGCCTGCGCCTTGCCCTTGACGCGCACCCGGTCCAGTTCCTGCCAGATGAAACCCGGCGCCATGGCCCGGGTGGAGTCGCTGACCACCATGGTGACCCCGTAGGTTTTGGAGAGACCTTCCAGCCGCGAGCCCAGGTTCACGGCATCGCCGATCACGGTGTAGCTGCGCCGGATGTCCGAGCCCATGTCCCCCACGCACATGAAGCCGGTGTTCAGGCCGATGCCCACGCCGATCTCCGGCAGGCCCTTGCCGCGGTGCTCCTCGTTGAGCTGGCCAATCGCCCGGGCCATGTCCAGCGCCGCCGCCACCGCCAGCTCGGCGTGCCCGGGGGTGGCCACCGGAGCCCCCCAGAAGGCCATCACGCAATCCCCCATGTACTTGTCGATCGTGCCCTGGCGGCGGCCACGGATGATGTGGGTCAGGCGGCTGAACACGCCATTGAGCATGGCCTGCAGTTGCAGAGGCTCCATGGTTTCCGACAGCGCGGTAAAGCCGCGCATGTCGCAGAACATCACCGTCAATTCCTGGTTGCTGGCATCCATGCTGTAGCGCTCAGGCTCCTTGACCATCTCGTCCACCAGTTCGGGTGGAACATAGGTCCCGAACAGAGCGGCCAGCTCCCGCTTGGAGCGGCTTTCGACAAAATAGCCGTAGACCATGTTCAACGTGAAAGCCGACAGTGCCAGCACCAGCACCGTCGCCAAGGGCATCACCAAGCCCTGTGTCTCATAGAACCAGAGATTCAGCGCAACCAGCCCGGCAAACACCCCGGCACTGAGCACCACCGCCCAACCCGCCGTCAGCAGGGGCAGCGAGAAGGCCAGCAGCAAGCCCACCAGCAGCAGCTGAAAGCCATCGAAATCAATGGCGTAGTCCGGCTGGACGATGGTCGTCCCGTCGATGAACGCCGACAGCACATTGGCATGCGCCTCCACCCCGGGATAGGCACGGCCCACGGGCGTAACGCGCAGATCGACCAGGCCGGGCGCCGTGGACCCGACCAACACCAGGCGGCCTCTCAGGCTGCCGGCCGCCAGCTTGCCCTCCAGTACATCGCTCGCGGAGACATAGCGGAACGAACCACCCGACACATCTCCCAGGCCCCGGTAGGGAATCAGGGTGGCCAGATTGGCGTCGACCGGTAACGCCAGGCGGGCCTGGTCCTTGCGCAGCTGGATGCCCTTCAACACATCATGGTCGAATTCCGAGGTTGCATAGAGCGGGTACAGATCCGACCGGCCTGTTGCCATGCGCAGCATGGCCAGCGCCAGCGACTCGTAGTAGCGGCCCTGGTACTCGGCCAGCAGCGGCAGCGAGCGCACCACCCCGTCGGGATCGGTGACGGAGTTGAAAAACCCGGCCGACGGCGCCGCCTTGGCGAGCACCTCGATGTTGCTGCCATGCCCTTGCCAGGAGGTGGCCCGCAGCGGCTTGCCTCGCAGCCGGTCCAGGGGCAGCGCGGGTTCTGGCAGGACGCCGCGCGCACGCCCATCCCGGTCGCTGGTGAAGTAGTAGCCCAGCACCACGGGCCGGCCCTGCAAGGCCCGGCCGAACTGCGCGTCGTAGTCCAACTCCGGGGCCAGGCGCGCCAATTGCTCGGCAAAGCCAGCCTGCCCGCGCAGGGGGCCTTGCGCCAGGTTCTGCAGGCTGGCCAGGCCCGAGCTGCCGTCGGGCTCCGCAAACACGACGTCGAAGCCCAACACCGCCACCTGCTGGCGCTCCAGCAACTCACTCGCAAACCGGGCCATCTTGTCGCGGCCCCAGGGCCACTGGCCGGTGCGCTCCAGGCTCCGCTCATCAATGTCGACGATGACGATGCGCTCGTCCATGGTGCCCGGCATGGTGGCGCGCAGCCGGGTGTCGTAGATGATTTTTTCCAGCCGCTCAAGCACCTGCAGGTGCAGGATTCCGCCCACGTGAAGCAGGGCGAACAGCAGCGGCAATAGCGTGACGGCGATGCGGCGCCAGCGGCGCGCCAACCAGGAGCCGGTCCGTGGCCGCATCAGAATGGCTCAGCTCGGTGGCACGCGGCGCGGGGCAGACAAGGGGCCGGGCCAGGCAAGCGGCACGGCGCGCCCGTCAGGTCTGCTCGAACTGCATCTCGGTGCCGGCCAGCTCCAGCTTGTCGCCGTGCTTGAGCGGCACGGGCGACAGGCCGATGGCCGAGCCGTTGAGCAGCGGCATGTCCGGGCCTTCCACATGCGCCAGCACAAAGCCATGGTGGCGCTTGGTGATGGAAGCCACGGCCACGCCGGGCTTGCCGATGGTGGTCACCACCTTGAGCAGAGACACCTCGCGGCCGGCGGCGGCACCGGACATCACCTTGATCACCGCCGTCATCGGTGCGGGCGCGGGCGCTGCCGGCAGACCGGCTGGGCGCGACGCCGTGCCCAGCGGCGGCACCATGCCGGGCTTGAAGATCATGGTCTTCTCGAAGTTCTCGCCCTCGGCCTCGTGCAGGAAGCGGATCTTGTACTTGCCCACTTCCACCGTGTCGCCATTGCGCAGCTCCTGGCGCTTGACGGCCTTGGCGTTCACATAGGTGCCGTTGGTGCTGCCCAGGTCTTCGATCTCAACGTCATGCCCGATCATGTGGAAGATCGCGTGCTCGCCACTCACCGCCAGATTGTCGATCACGATATCGTTGTATGGCCTGCGTCCAAGGGTGGTGCGGTCCTTGGTCAACTGAACTTCCTTGATGACGACGCCGTCGATCGAAACGATCATTCTGGGCATGATCCACTCCTGATTTGAGATTTGTTATGGGCCGGCACCGTCAGGCAGCACCCAGCAGGCGGGACATCAGGCTGCGCTTCTTGCCCCCCGCGCCGGCCTGTACCAGCAGTACGCTAACGTTATCACGACCACCGTGTGCATTGGCGGTATCAATAAGCAATGTGGTTTTTTCCTCCAGCGGGAGGGTGGCACGCACCATCTCCGCCAGATCGGCATCGGACACCATGTCCGTGAGCCCGTCCGAGCACATCAGGAACAGGTCGTGCGGCGCCACCTGGAATTCGTTGACCTCCATGAGCACATTCGGCTCCACGCCCAAAGCCCGGGTGACCAGGTTGCGGTTGGAGGAGATGGCCGCCTGGTGCGGCGTGAGGATGCCGGCATCCACCTGCTCCTGCAGCCACGAATGGTCGCGCGTGATCTGCTGCAGCACCCCGCCGCGCAGGCGGTAGCAGCGTGAATCGCCGATGTGGCCCAAGATCAGCCGCGAGCCCTGGAAGATGCCGGCCACCAGCGTGGTGCCCATGCCGGCGTACTGGGGGTTCGACAACGACGCGCCCAGGATGGCGTGGTTCGCGTTTTCCACGCAGATTTCCAGCGCCCGGCGCACGTCGGTCGATTGGGGTGCGCTGCCGGCCTGGGCCAGCCAGCGGGCCATTTCCGTGCGGATGAAGGTCGTGGCCATGCCGCTGGCCACTTCGCCTGCGTTGTAGCCGCCCATGCCATCGGCCAGGATGGCCAGCTGAGCATCCCGGTCGATCGCGACGGCGTCTTCGTTGTTGCTGCGCACCCGCCCCCGATCGGTGCGCGCAAAAAAATCGTAATTCATGGATAAAGCGGCGCGGCCCTCATCGGGCACTGGATGGCGGCAGCGAAGAATCTCCCTGTGCAGGGTATTCCGTCAGCGTTTCCTGAAAGTCCGCCATGTCGTTCCGTGTTGCCTTGCGAGCCGCATCATAGACGACTGTCCGCGGGTTTGTGGCGCTTTCAGCACCCACCAGTGCCGCCAGTGCACGCCGTATCTCGGCCGCAAACTGGCGCCCCGTCTGGTAACGGGCTTCGGGGCGCTTCATCATCGACAGCGCCACCACCTCGGCCACCTCGGCCGGCAGCTCGGGCCGCAGCGTGCGCACATCGGGCGCCGGCACGCTGGCGATCTTGTGCATCAGCTCGGGCATGGAGGCCCCGCGCAAGGGCAGCGAGCCGGTGAGCATCTGGAACAGGGTCACGCCCAGCGAATACAGGTCCGAGCGCCCGTCCACCTTCTTGCCCGCCAGCTGCTCGGGCGACATGAAGCTGGGTGTGCCCAGCACCAGGCCCGTGCGGGTCTTGTTCGAGTCGGTGAGGCGCGCGATGCCGAAGTCGGTCACCTTGACCGCATCGGTTGCCGCGTCGAACATGACGTTGGCCGGCTTGATGTCGCGGTGCACCACCTGGTTGGCATGGGCGTAGTCCAGCGCCTCGGCCACGCGGGCCGCCACCGACAGGGCGAGCGGCACCGGCAGCAGATTGCCCTCCTTGCAGAAGGGCGACAGGTCCGTGCCCTTGAGAAACTCCATGGAGATGTAGGCCAGGTCGTGTTCCTCCCCCGCATCGAAGATGGTCACGATGTAGGGGTGCTGCAGCCGCCCTGCCGTCTCGGCCTCGCGGAAGAAACGTGAACGCGCATCGATCAGCCCATCGCCCTCGAACTCCTGGCCCAGCGCCAGCGTCTTGATGGCCACCAGGCGACCGATCTTCGGGTCGCGCCCCAGGTACACCACGCCCATGGAGCCCTTGCCGATCTCCTTGGTGATCTCGTAGCGGCCCAGCATGGGCAGGCCGACGCCCGCATCCCCCGGCAGACGCGGCGTGGCCGGCACGCTGGGCATGGGCATCGGTGCCGAACTCGGCGGCGGCGACGTATCGGGCTGGCCCGAGGCCGACTTGGCGCGGGCGCGCACCTTGCGGTAGCGGGTCTTGGCGTCCTTGTACTGCCGGTCGTGGCGCAGGATGCGCTCGTACACCAGCTTGGCCATGGCGTAATTGCGCTTGCGCTCGAAGTCCTGCGCCAGATGGTACAGATTGTCCTTGAGTGCCTCGGTCATCGGCAGCCGGCGAAAATGCTCGAAGGCCTGCTCCAGCTTGCCCTGGCCGTGCAGCGCCAGGCCCAGCATGCGCTTGGACTCGGCGGCCTCGGCCGACTTGCTGCTGCGGGAGGTGCCACGGCCACCGCGCAGCTTCAGCGCCAGCATCACGGCCTGTCCCACGGCCACCACCAGAGCTGCCCCGAGCAGCGAGAACGACAGCAGCGCATGCTCCAGCGCCAGCCACTGGGCGCCGGCCAGCGCCAGCAGCAAGGCCACGCTCACGGCCAGGCCGGCCAGGGCGCTCACCTGCGGCAGCGCCAGTGCCAGGTAGAGTAGGGCGACCACGATGGCCAGCCATGCCGCGGGCTGCGCCCACGGCGGCACCACCACGGCATGGCCCTGGCGGATGGCCGACACCATCTGCGCCAGCACCTCGACCGGGTACAGCGACTGGCCACCCGGCGTGGCAAGGGGCTCCGCCAGCGCGGGCGCGCTGAAACCCACCAGCACCGTCTTGCCCTGGAAGCCGGAAGCGCCCGCAGTGGGAGCCAGCACCTGGGCGAAGGCCGTGCGCGCAAAGGCCGGCTGACCGGCTTCTGGCGCATGGAACAGCGGGCGCAGCACCGAGTGGCTGTCGGTAGCGATGCCCAGGCTGCCCAGGCGCAGCCAGGGTGGCGCGGCCTGCAGGCGCAGATCGGCCTGGCCCAATTGCAAGCTGCGCTGCGCTGTCAGCAGCGCTACCGATGGCACCGCGACGCCGTCATGGGCCAGCAGCAGCGGCATCTGGCGCAGCACGCCATCCGCGTCGGGGGTCAGGTACAGATGGCCGATGGCGGATGCCGCTGCCCCCAGCATTGCCGGCGGGTGTCGGCCCGAAACGGCAGGAACGGCATGCTCGCCCGGCGCCGCGAGCGCACTGCGGCGCACATGCGACGGCAGCGGCGCAGCGGGCCCGGCCGCCGCGTACTGCGATGCCAGCACCACGTTGCCCGCGCGCTGCAGGCTCAAGGCCAGCCGGGCATCGCCCGACGGAGCGGCAATTTCGGCGGCTGGCATTGCCGTCTGGGGCTCGCCAGGGGTGGCAGGCGTGGCAGCGGGTGGGGGAAGTGGGCGCGCCGGCGTTTCCGGCAGCGGCAGGGCATAAACAATGGCCCGGGCGCCCGCTTGCGCCAGTTGGTCGACAAAGCGCGCGTGCACCTCGGGCTGCCAGGGCCAGGGACCCAGGGCCTTGAAACTGCGCTCATCGATGCCGACAACGGCCAGGTCGGCGGCCGGCTCGGCCGCTGTGGAGCCGACAGCGGCGTCGTACATGGCCAGATCCAGGCGCTGCACCCAACCCATCACGCTGGCAAGCGCCACCACGATGGCGGCCACCAGTGTGCAGACAAAGCCATCGGTACGCCACCAAACCAGCTGCTGTGCCGACGTTTTTCTGCCCACTTGCAATCGATCCACGGAGGTAATGAGATACCTTTAGAAGCAATTTCCAAGCCCGGTCTTCACCGGCCCTGATTCGCTCCATGCGGCGCCAGGAACCCCTCTGGCAGGGCTCTTGCCTGCCGTTCTTGTCGTTGCCCTGCAACACGGGTGTTGCAGATGCCATTTTTGTCAGGCCGCAGCACGGCTGGCGCGCAGGCGCCAGAGCTTGCCGCCGCCCACCACCAGGATCGCACCGAGTACCGCGGCCACGTAATGCAGCGACGGATGGGCGGCCACCAGGCCCTGCAGCGCCGTATCGCCGGCGATGGTCTCGCCCGCCACCCACCCGATGAGGGCGGCGCCCAGGACCACGATCAAGGGGAAGCGCTCCATCAGCTTGATCATCATCGTGCTGCCGAAGACCACCAGCGGAATGCTGATGGCCAGGCCCAGAACCAGCAGCATGGTGCTGCCCTGCGCAGCGGCAGCCACGGCGATCACGTTGTCCAGGCTCATCACCAGGTCGGCGATCAGGATGGTGCGCACGGCGGCCATCAGGCTGCCATAGGTCTTGGATTCGCCTTCTTCCTCATCGCCATCGCTCAGCAGCTGGAAACCGATCCACAGCAGCAGGCAACCACCCACGATCTGCAGGAAGGAAAGCGCCAGCAGCTTGGCAGCCACCACGGTGAGCAGCACGCGCAGCACCACGGCTGCACCAGAACCCCAGAACACCGCCTTGCGCTGCTGCTCTGGAGGCAGCGAGCGCGCAGCCAGAGCGATCACCACCGCGTTGTCACCCGAGAGGATGATGTTGATCCAGACGATCTTGACCAGACCGATCCAGAAATCGGTTGATTGCAGAAATTCCATTGTCAATGACTCCACTGTTATGAAGGAAGCAGGCGCCGGGACCCGGGGTGCCGGCCGCTTCTCTTTTTTGGAGCGGCCAGTGTATCGGGCGCCTGCGCCCGATGCGTCCGTAATTGTGCTTACGGACTGGTATGGCTTGTTACTTCAGCTGGGCCTTGAGCAGCTTGCCCAGTTCCGAGGGGTTGCGCGTGATGACGAAGCCGGACTCTTCCATGATTTCCAGATTGGCATCGGCAGTGTCGGCGCCAACGGAGATCATCTAGCCGGCTTGTCCCATGCGCTTGC
>NZ_JBKDTZ010000341.1:0-5876 GCF_046339755.1 Acidovorax sp.
GAACCCGGTTCAGGAATGGTTTCTGTCCCGGCTTTATTGAGACGCTTCTTTTTCTTCAAAGGATTTCATCATGAACACGACCGCACGTTTCCTCTCCATCGCCGCTGTTGCCGCTTTCGCATCGTTTGGTGCCCACGCCGATGAAGCCGATGCTTCGCAATTCGCCACCAAGTTCGACACCAACCGCACCCGCGCCGAAGTGGCTGCTGAAGCCGCTACGGTGGCCCAGACCCGCAGCATCGAGCCTGCCGGTTCGCGTGTGGTGACCTACAAGTCCACCGCTGACCGCGCTGCCGTGCGTGCCCAGGCTGCTGACGCTGTGCGCACCGGCCAGATCTCTGCTGGCGAAGTCGGCGCCCTGTAAGACGCTCCGGACTGACTCCTACCAACCAAATCAAGAATCGAGATCACCATGAACAAGACCGCACGTTTCCTGTCCATCGCCGCTGTGGCTGCTTTTTCTGCCTTTGGCGCCCACGCTGACGAAGCCGACAGCTCGCAGTTCGCCCTGAAGTTCGACACCAACCGCACCCGCGCCGAAGTGGCTGCCGAAGCCGCCACCGTGGCCCAGACGCGCAGCATCGAGCCAGCAGGCTCGCGCGTCGTGACCTACAAGTCCAGCGCCGATCGCGCTGCCGTGCGTGCCGCGGCTGCCGAAGCCGTGCGCACCGGCCAGATCCCTTCGGGCGAAATCAGCGCCCTGTAATCCACCAGAGCGGGCGGCAGACCGCACTGCTGCACCCTCCAAAAAAACCGGAGCTCCGCAAGGGGCTCCGGTTTTTTTGCATGGGCACGTACCGATGCTGGTGCGTGATTGATCGCCCACCTGCATCCGGCGCGCAATCGACGGCAGCCAGGTCACAATCCAGACGCCAGAAACTTGCACGCACGCACACTGTGAAGCCACCCTACCGTTCCATGGACCACGTCATGCTGCGCCTGGCTGAAGCGGAGCCGCTGTTCGATCTGTTCAGCCGCGTCTTCGAGTTGCCCGTGGCCTGGCCTTTGCAGCGCACGGCTTTCGCCACCTACGGCTGGGTGCACGTGGGCAATACAGACCTGGAGTTCTGGGCCGCCGCGTCGAATGCCGACTTGCCAGCCCATGCGCAACCACCCCTCTTGCACGGGTTCGCGCTTGAGCCTGCGGGGTCTATGCCAACCGCCATGGCACAAGTTGCGGCACTGGGCATGGAGTGCAAACCACCCCGCTCGTTCGATTCCACAAACGCCCAGGGCGAAGTAGTCACCAACTTCACCAACTCTGTTTTGCTGGACCTGTCGGCCCCGGAATGCTGCGTGTTCTTTTGCGCATGGAATGCCCAGGCAAGCATCTACCCCTGGGACGAGGCCATCACACCCACGCAACGCCGCGCGCAGCTCAGGCAGGCGCTGCAGAACCAAGGTGGCGGCCCCTTGGGTCTGCTCGGGCTGCGGACGGTGAGCCTGGGTACGCCGGACCTTGCAGCGCACCAGCGCCGTTGGCAGGCGCTCACTGGCTCCCCGCCCGGCCCTGCCGTCGTCCTTGCAGACGACGTCGAGCTGGAGCTCTTTGCCGCCCAGCAGTTGCGTATCGAATCGCTCACCTTCGGCGTGCGCTCGCTGGCCACGGCACGCACCTTCCTCGCCCACCGGCAATTGCTGCAGGCAGGCAGCAGCACCGACGACAGGCTTGCACTGGCCTGTGGGGGCCTGCAGATCCACCTGGTCCAGGACGCTGTCGAACAGGCATAAAAAAACCCGGCAGGGCCGGGTTTCCAGGCCAGATCCGCGAGGATCTGGAGGGCTTGCTTGCTTACTTGTTTTCTCTTCTTACTTCTTCTGGCGGAACTTGCGCAGCGCCGCGATCTGGGCAGCCATGACAGCCAGTTCGGACTGCGCCTTGGCCAGGTCGATCTCGCTCTTGGCGTTCTTGAGCGCTTCCTCGGCCGATGCCTTGGCAGCATTGGCCTTCTCGTCGTCCAGGTCCTTGCCGCGGATGGCGGTGTCGGACAGCACGGTCACGCAATTGGGCTGCACTTCCAGAATGCCGCCGGCCACGAACACGAACTCTTCGCTGCCGTTGGCCATTTCGATGCGCACCGAGCCGGGCTTGATGCGTGTGATCAGCGGGGTGTGGCGGGGATAGATGCCCAGTTCGCCGGATTCACCAGGCAGCGCGACAAAACGTGCTTCACCGGAGAAGATGGACTCTTCGGCACTGACCACATCAACGTGGATGGTGTTCATCATTGCTCCTAGGAAAAGGGGATGGGTTGCTTGATTGCGGTGGACGGCCAGGCAGCGCGGGCGCGCTGCTCAGCCACCGGGCAATCAGGCCACCTTCTTGGCCTTTTCGAAGGCTTCGTCGATGGTACCGACCATGTAGAACGCTTGCTCTGGCAGGTGGTCGCATTCGCCGCTGACGATCATCTTGAAACCACGGATGGTTTCAGCCAGGGGCACGTACTTGCCTGGCGAGCCCGTGAACACTTCGGCCACGTGGAAGGGCTGCGACAGGAAACGCTGGATCTTGCGCGCGCGGGCCACGGCCAGCTTGTCTTCAGGAGCCAGTTCGTCCATGCCCAGAATGGCGATGATGTCGCGCAGTTCCTTGTAGCGCTGCAGCGTGCCTTGCACGGCGCGGGCCGTGGCGTAGTGGTCTTCGCCCACGACGTTCGGGTCCAGCTGGCGGCTGGTGGAGTCCAGAGGGTCCACGGCAGGGTAGATACCCAGCGAAGCGATGTCACGCGACAGCACCACGGTGGAATCCAAGTGGGCGAAGGTCGTGGCAGGCGATGGGTCGGTCACGTCATCGGCAGGCACGTACACGGCCTGGATGGAAGTGATCGAACCGACCTTGGTCGAGGTGATGCGCTCTTGCAGGCGACCCATTTCCTCGGCCAGCGTAGGCTGGTAGCCCACGGCGGAAGGCATGCGGCCCAGCAGAGCGGACACTTCGGTACCGGCCAGCGTGTAGCGGTAGATGTTGTCCACGAAGAACAGCACGTCACGGCCTTCGTCACGGAAGGACTCGGCGATCGTCAGGCCGGTCAGCGCCACGCGCAGACGGTTGCCTGGTGGCTCGTTCATCTGGCCGTAGACCATGGCGACCTTGGACTCTTCGAGCTTCTCGAGGTTCACCACGCCGGAGTCGGCCATTTCATGGTAGAAGTCGTTCCCTTCGCGGGTACGCTCGCCCACACCAGCGAACACCGACAGACCCGAGTGGGCCTTGGCGATGTTGTTGATGAGTTCCATCATGTTCACGGTCTTGCCCACGCCGGCGCCACCGAACAGGCCCACCTTGCCGCCCTTGGCGAACGGGCACACAAGGTCGATCACCTTGATGCCGGTTTCCAGCAGCTCTTGCGAAGGCGACAGTTCGTCGTACGCAGGGGCCTTGCGGTGGATGGATGCCGTCAGTTCCTGGCTCACGGGACCGCGCTCGTCGATGGGCGCGCCCAGCACGTCCATGATGCGGCCCAGCGTTGCCTTGCCCACGGGCACGGTGATGGCGTTGCCGGTGTTGGTCACCATGATGCCGCGGCGCAGGCCGTCGGACGAACCCAGGGCAATGGTACGCACCACGCCGTCGCCCAGCTGCTGCTGCACTTCCAGCGTCAGCGTCGTGCCTTCGAGCTTCAGGGCGTCGTAAACCTTGGGCATCTGGTCGCGCGGGAACTCAACGTCCACCACAGCGCCGATACATTGAACAATCTTGCCTTGCACTTGAGCCATTTTTCGCTCCAATTTAGATGTTGGTTGAGCTGCTTACACAGCAGCGGCGCCAGCCACGATCTCGGACAGTTCCTTCGTGATCGCTGCCTGGCGCGTCTTGTTGTAGACCAGCTTCAACTCGCCAATGACGCTGCCGGCGTTGTCGGTGGCGGCCTTCATGGCCACCATGCGTGCCGACTGCTCGGACGCCATGTTTTCCGCAACCGCCTGGTAGATCAGGGATTCGACGTAGCGGACCAGCAGATCGTCGATCACGGTCTGGGCATCGGGTTCGTAGATGTAGTCCCAGCCGTGCTCGGTCTTGTCGGCCTGCATCTGCTCGGACGACAGGGGGAGCAGCTGCTCCACCACCGATTCCTGGCGCATGGTGTTGATGAACTTGGTGTAACTCAGGTACACCGCGTTGATCTTGCCTTCCGCATACGCGTCGAGCAGCACCTTCACAGGGCCGATCAGCTTGTCCAGATGGGGCGTGTCGCCCAGGCCCGTCACGTGCGAAACCACCTTGGCACCGACACGGTTCAGGAAACCCAGGCCCTTGTTGCCAATCGCCACGGCTTCCGTCGACACGCCAGCGCTCTGCAGCTCACGCAGCTTGGTCGTCACGGCACGCAACACGTTGGTGTTCATGCCGCCGCACAGGCCCTTGTCCGTCGTCACCACGATCACGCCCGCGACCTTGGCATCGTTCACCTTCATGAACGGGTGCACGTATTCGGGGTTGGCGTGGCCGAGGTTGGCTGCAATGTTGCGGATCTTCTCGCTGTAGGGGCGGGCAGCGCGCATCCGGTCCTGCGCCTTGCGCATTTTGGATGCAGCCACCATCTCCATGGCCTTGGTGATCTTCTTGGTGTTTTCCACCGATTTGATCTTGCCGCGTATTTCCTTGCCTGCTGCCATGATGGCTCCTCGTCCGGTTTAAGCGAACGACTTCTTGAACGCGCCGATGGCGGCGGTCAATTCGGCTTCTGCGTCCTTGTCCATGGCCTTGGCCTGTTCCAGCTTGGCCAGCAGTGCGGCGTGGCTGGTCTTCAGGAACTGGTGCAGGCCGTGTTCGAAGTCGAGAACCTTCTTGACGTCGATGTCGTCCATGAAGCCCTTGTTCACGGCGAACAGCGTCGAGGCCATCAGCGAGATGGACAGCGGGCTGTACTGTGCCTGCTTGAGCAGTTCGGTCACGCGGGCACCGCGGTCCAGCTGCTTGCGGGTGGCTTCGTCCAGGTCGGAAGCGAACTGCGCGAAGGCAGCCAGTTCACGGTACTGGGCCAGGTCGGTACGGATACCGCCGGACAGGTTCTTCACCAGCTTGGTCTGGGCTGCACCACCGACGCGCGACACCGAGATACCGGCGTTGATGGCGGGGCGGATACCGGCGTTGAACAGGCTGGTTTCCAGGAAGATCTGGCCGTCCGTGATCGAGATCACGTTGGTCGGAACGAAGGCGGACACGTCGCCGGCTTGCGTTTCGATGATGGGCAGTGCGGTCAGCGAACCGGTCTTGCCCTTGACTTCACCCTTGGTGAAGGCTTCGACGTAGTCGGCGTTCACGCGGGCTGCGCGCTCGAGCAGGCGGCTGTGGAGATAGAACACGTCGCCGGGGTAGGCTTCGCGGCCTGGTGGGCGGCGCAGCAGCAGCGAAACCTGGCGGTAGGCCACGGCCTGCTTGGACAGGTCGTCATAAACGATCAGGGCGTCCTGGCCGCGGTCGCGGAAATACTCGCCCATCGTGCAGCCCGAGTAGGCCGACACGTACTGCATGGCTGCCGATTCGGAGGCCGATGCGGCCACCACGATCGTGTATTCCATGGCACCGGCCTGTTCCAGCGCGCGCACCACGTTCTTGATCGACGAAGCCTTCTGGCCGATGGCGACGTAGATGCAGGTCACGCCCTGGCCCTTCTGGGCGATGATGGCGTCGATGGCCACGGCGGTCTTGCCGGTCTGGCGGTCACCGATGATCAGCTCGCGCTGGCCACGGCCGATCGGCACCATGGAGTCGATGGACTTCAGGCCGGTCTGCATGGGCTGGCTCACCGACTGGCGCGCGATCACGCCCGGCGCAACTTTCTCGATGACGTCGGTCATCTTGGCGTTGATCGGGCCCTTGCCGTCGATGGGCTGGCCGAGCGAGTTCACGACACGACCGAGCAGCTCGGGCC
>NZ_JBKDTZ010000342.1:0-4167 GCF_046339755.1 Acidovorax sp.
CAGCGCAGCGTCTCGCCCCCGCTGCGGCGCCCGGCGCCCCGGCCCCAGCGCCGCGTCACCCCCGCCCGGGCGGCCCTGGCCCGGCCGCGCCGCGCCTTCGGCGTGCGCCTGGCGCCGCGGGAGGCCGCATGACGGCCAGCGACTACGGCTCCGTGCCCGCCCTGGGCGGCGATGCCAGCCTGGCGGCCGAAAACGCCGAGCTGCGGCTGCGCCTGCAGGAACTCGAAGAGACCCTGCACGCCATCCACACCGGCGATGTGGACGCGCTGGTGGTCAACAATGCCATCTTCACGCTGGAAAGCGCGCACGCGGCTACCGACCAGCTGCGCCAGGACGTGCTGGGCCAAATGGAGGATGCCGTCTTCGCCTTCGACAGCGATGGGCTGGTGATGTACGTCAACACCGCCGCGGAGCGGCTCTACGGTGTGCGCGCCTCCGACGTGTTGGGCCAGCCCAGGCAGTTCATCTTCACCGAAATGCCGGGCAGCGGCGAGCAAAGCGCGGTGCCGGCCGACCCCGGCGCCCTGTCTACCCTGGGCACCGTGCACCGTTTGAACAGCGGCCGGCTGATCGACGTGGAGGCCGTGGTCTCGCCCCTGCGCGGCCCGCTGGGCCAGCCCCTGGGCTCGCTGGCCGTGGTGCGCGACGTCACCCACCGCCGGCGCGCCGAGCACTGGCGCAACATGCTGGCGCGCCTGCCCGAGCGGCTGCGCGAGGTGGGCGCGCTGCCGGCCATCGCGGCCGAAGGCGCGCGCCTGCTCGGCGAGACGTTGCGCGTGGACCGGGTCAGCTACGGCAGCGTCGATGCCACGGGCGAGCTGTGCACCATCGACCAGGACTTCAGCACCCATGGCTTGGGCACGCTGGCGGGCACCTGGCGCCTGAGCGATCTGGCCTCTGCCTCCGATGTGCTGTGGCGCGGTGAACCCCTGGCGGTGGCCGACACTGCGGCGGATCCGGCGCGCTACCCGCAGGGCACGCTCGATACCCAGGGGGTGGGCGCCCTGCTCAGCGTGCCGCTGATCGAGCAGGGCCAGCTCGTGGCCATCGTCTTCCTGCACCACGGTGGCACGCGGGCGTGGACGCGGGAGGAGATCCACTTGGTGCGCGAATTCGCCGAGCGCATCCGCTCCGTCTCCGAGCGGGTGCGCAGTGCCCATGCGCTGGCGCTCAGCGAGGCCCGTCTGCGCGACGCGAACGAGAATCTGGAGGCCGCCGTGGCCGCCCGCACGGGCGAGCTGATGGCGGTAGAGGAAGCGCTGCGCCAGTCGCAGAAGATGGAGGCCGTCGGCCAGCTCACGGGCGGCATCGCGCACGACTTCAACAACCTGCTGGGCGCCGTGAGTGCCAGCCTGCAGGTGCTCAAGGTGCGCATGCAGCAGGGCAAGCTCGACCAGGCTGAGCGCTACATCGCCATGGGGCAGGACTCGGTCAAGCGCGCTGCCGCGCTGACCCAGCGCCTGCTGGCCTTTGCCCGGCGCCAGACGCTGGACCCCAAGGCCACCGACCTCAACCGCCTGGTGGCCGGGCTCGAGGAGCTGGTGCGCCGCACCGTGGGGCCGGACGTGCAGGTCGAGTGCACGGCCGCCCAGGGGCTTTGGACCACGCGGGTGGACCCGTCGCAGCTTGAGAATTCGCTGCTCAACCTGTGCATCAATGCGCGCGACGCCATGCTTCCCGGTGGCGGGCGCCTGGCCATCGCCACGGCCAATGTCGCGGCAACGGACAGCGCGTTGCAGAGCCAGGGACTGCCTGCGGCCGACTACGTGTGCCTGTCGGTCACCGACACCGGCTCGGGCATGCCGGCGGAGCTGATCGAGCAGATCTTCGACCCCTTCTTCACCACCAAGCCCACCGGCCAGGGCACGGGCCTGGGCCTGTCGATGGTGTATGGCTTTGTGCGCCAGTCAGGCGGACACGTGCGCGTGCACTCCGAAGTCGGCGTGGGCACCACCATGCGCCTGTACCTGCCGCGCCACGACGGCCAGGTGCAGGAGGATGCGGCCGATGGCCCGGCCGACACCGTGCAGCAGGGCGAGGGCGAAACCATCCTGGTGGTGGAGGACGAGAGCACCATCCGCGCCCTGACCGTGGAGGTGCTCAAGGAGGCCGGCTACGTGGTGGTCGAGGCGCAAGATGGCAGCAGCGCCCTGCGTACGCTGGAGGCCATGCGCCGCGTAGACCTGCTTATCACTGACGTGGGCCTGCCCGGCGGGCTCAACGGCCGCCAGGTGGCGGACGCGGCACGGCATGACCGGCCGCAGCTCAAGGTGCTGTTCATCACCGGCTTTGCCCAGAACGCCGCCGTGGGCAACGGCCTGCTGAACGCCGGCATGGAGGTCATGACCAAGCCCTTCGAGCTCACGGCCCTGGCCCGCAAGGTGCGCGACATGATGGACGGCCAGACCGAGCGCACCCGGACCCAGCCCCCTTCCTGAAAAACCCCCCCCCTGGAGACAGACCGCATGACGACGCTCACCCGTTGGCTTGGCCGGATGGCCATGAAGACCATTCAGAAGGCCTTGCCCGCCAGGGGCGAAACCAGCAGGCCGCGCTGGAGGCCGGCACGGTGGGCTTCGAAGGCGAGCTGTTCGCGGGCCGGCCGGATTTCGATGCGCTGCTGGGCCGTGGCGCCAATGCTCTGAGCACCCGTGAGCAGACCTTCCTGGACGGGGAGGTGCGCACCCTCAACGCCATGCTCGACGAGTTCGAGATCGACGAGGCGCATGACCTGCCGCCCGAGGTCTGGCAGTTCCTGCGCGAGCGCAGGTTCTTCGGCATGATCATTCCCGAGGAGCATGGCGGCCTGGGCTTCGGCCACCATGCCCATGCCACCGTGGTGGCCCGCATCGCCAGCGTCAACGTCGCCGCCGCCGTGACGGTGATGGCGCCCAACTCGCTGGGGCCGGCCGAGCTGCTGCTGAGTGACGGCACGGCAGAGCAGAAGGCGCACTACCTGCCGCGCTTGGCCGACTGCCGGGAACTGCCGTGTTTTGCGCTCACCTCCCCGTCCGCGGGATCGGCCGCCGCGTCCATCCCCGAAGGCACAACCCCAACTGCTGCCCGTGGCGCGCGTGGCCATGCAGACTCAACTGGCGCGCGCCACGCGTGCGCTTCAGGACCTGCACCACAACATGCCGTACCGCCTGCTGCTCGCAGGCTCGCGCGGCATCGTGCTGCCCGGCGACACCCGCCTGCTGGAGCTGGCCCGCGCGCTGCAACAGGACCAACAGCTGGTGCAGGCCCTGTGCCCGGATGTCGGTGTGCCCGAGTCGGGGGGACTCAAGGACCTGATCCAGGCACTGGAGCTGTTCAGGCCCCTCGCGGGGGAACTGGAGGCCTTGAACAAGGTGCTGCGGCGCACCCGCTCACTGGAGCAAGCGGCGGGGGCTGCAGCCGATCCCGCGGCGGCGCTGGCCTACCTGCATGCTGCGGACCGGGTGATCCAGGTGGACGACTTCGAGTAAGGACCGCCCGCGCCATGGTTGGCGCTGCGGCTACTCGGACGAGTCGGAAGGGGAATGCGGAGCAGCGACCGTGGCCAGCGTCGCGGCCGGAACCGCCTGCACCTGCACCTCCTTGGCCGGGCCCCGCCAGAAGCCAGGGTCCATGCTGTTGGCCAGCACCATGGCCAGCACAACCAGGGCGGCTGCCACCTCGGCGTACAGCAGGCCACGGCTCTCCCACGGAGAAACGGGTTGAGGAAACTCGCCGGCGGGGCGGTGGCCGGAGGTGGCGGGCGCGGGCTGGGTGGTCACGGCATACTCCTGAAAGTAGGTGCTTGAAGGTAACCGGTCACAGGCCCCGGGCTTGTCGGACGGGATGCCCAACGGTGTCGGGCAGGCAAGAAAAGAAACGCAGCGAAGGCCACTAGCGCCAACCCCAACGGTCCCGCAGATCCTCGCTGATACGGCACGGCCTGAGACAGTCGGCGCTGTTGCCTATCCCGTATGAAAGATGGCGGTCACACAGCGCGCGGCCAGCCGTTTCTTGAAGCGCGCCTCGGCCTGTGCGGCTTGCAGCGCGCCGGGCAGCAGGTTCACTGCCTGCGGAAAGCGCATCGGGTTGATGAAGTCCACCAGCAGCAGCACGGTAGGGCTGGGCTTGGGCTGCGGTCGTTTCGCCCGCAGGAAAGAGCCCGCTACCCTTGCCATGGCACTAGTGTCC
>NZ_JBKDTZ010000343.1:0-11623 GCF_046339755.1 Acidovorax sp.
GCTGTTCATGACGCATATCCCCTACCGCGGCGTGGCGCCGCTGACCAACGACCTGCTGGGCAACAACCTCGAGTTCGGCGTGTTCGTGCTCTCCAGCGGCCTGCCGCACATCAGGAGCGGCAAGGTGGTTGCGCTGGGCACCACCGAGGCCAGGCGCTCGTCGACCACGCCGGACATCCCGGCCCTGGCCGAGTCGCCGCAGTTCAAGAACGTGGACATCAACGTCTGGTTCGCCCTGCTGGGCCCGGCCAACCTGCCCAAGCCTGTGTTCGAGAAGATCAAGAAGGCACTCAACGACACCCTGCTATCGCCCGACTTCCGCAAGAAGATGGAGGCCAGCGGCTCCACCGTGGCAGCGACCACCGTGAACATCGACCAGTACCTGGCCGCCGAAGTGGCCAAGTACAAGAAGATCGTCGAGTTCGCCAAGATCGAGGAATGATGGGCATGACTCCAGTGACCTCCCCCGCCCTGGTGTTTGAACTGCCCGCGCCCGACATCAGCGCCTGGCGCGTCGGCAACACCGGCACCGAAGGTGTCTGGCACTTCGATTCGGGCGTGCCCGGCCGCCATGTGATGGTCAGTGCTTTGGTGCACGGCAACGAGCTGTGCGGCGCCTGGGCCCTCAAGGGTTTGCTCGAAGCCGGGCTGCGGCCTGCACGTGGAAAACTCACGCTGGCGTTCTGCAACCTCACGGCCTTCGACCGCTTCGACCCGCAGAGCCACGATGCCTCGCGCTTCACCGACGAGGACCTCAACCGCCAGTGGCTCGACGAGCGCATGGACGCGGGCGACACCCTGGAGCGCCGCCGAGCGGCGGCCCTGCGGCCCTTCGTGGCCCAGGCCGACTGGCTGCTGGACATCCATTCCATGCACGAGCCCTCGGCCCCGCTGCTGCTCACCGGCGTGCAGCCGCGCAACCTGCAGCTGGCGTGTGCCATGCGCTCGCCCGAGCACATCGTGGTCGATGCCGGCCACAAGGACGGCGTGCGCATGCGCGACTATGGGCGCTTCGGCCTTCCCGACGCGGAGGGCGGCGACACCCGCTCACTGCTGATCGAATGCGGCTTCCATGGCGATCCGGCCAGCCGCGCCGTGGCGCAGGACCAGTGCGTGCGCTTCCTGGAGCAATCGGGCGTGCTCGGTGCCGATGCGCTGGAGCAGCAGCTGCCCGGTTGGTGCCTGCCCGATGCACCACGCCAGTGGGCGCTGGAGGTCACCGGCCCCGTGGTGGCCACGAGCAGCGCCTTCCGCTTCGTGGAGCCCTACACCGGTCTGGAGGTGATCGAGAAAGCCGGGACCGCAATCGGCGACAACGACGGCGTGCCGGTCACCACGCCCTACGACGACTGTGTGCTCGTCATGCCCTCGGTGCGCCAGGCGCGCGCGGGTGTGACGGTGGTGCGCTACGCCACGCGCCGCCCCTTGTAGGCGGGGTCAGCGTGGGCGTCGACGCATCCACCAGAGCCAGACCCCGGTGATGCCCATGGCGGCGAGTGCGAGGCCGCCCAGGGCTACTACGGCTTCCAGCAACACGCCACCGAGCACGCCGGTGTGCAGGGGGTAGATCACCGCCGTGGCGCGCGCCCCGGGGTCCAGTTCGTTCCAGCGGTGTGCGGCCAGTACCTCGCCCGTGGCGGGGTGCAGCCACACCGAACTCAGTCCATTCGGGTGCGGGTCGTCCGCGAGCCGCATGCGCACGCGCAGCGGCCGGTCGGCTTGCGCGGGCCACCTGCACATAGCCGATGGGCGCACCCGGAAACTGCGCCTGCGCCCGCGCCACCAGGGTGTCGAGCGGCAATGCAGCGGCCGATGCGGAGCCTTTGGGCAAGCCGGGTGCCGTGCTCGGCGCGGCCCCGCTGAGGGTGGTGGCAAAGGCGCCCGGCGGCCGCCAGGCCATCCAGGCCCCACTGGCGACCGACACCGCAATCACCAGCCCCAGGGTCGCGCCGCCCACCCGGTGCAGATCGAAGAATGCGCGCAGCAGTCCCTTGTCCAGCACGATGCGCCAGGACGGCGGCCACCAAAGGATGAGCCCGGTGATGAGCAGCAACAGGTAGGCCAGCGCCACCCAGGCCAGGATGGCCTTGCCTGTGTCCTGCCACCACAGCGAGCTGTGCAGCTTGAACAGGGTGTTGACGAAGCCCTCGGTCTCACCCCGGCGGCCCTGCTCCGAGCCGGTGGCCGGGTCGCCAGGCGGGCGTCGGCGGGTTCGGCAACGGTGTTGGCCGCGTCGGCGTAGTGCGCGCTCTGGTGCATGCTGGCCAGGTTGAAGGCCCAGTCGCCCAGCTGGTAGCGTGCGCCCAGCGTGTCGGTGTTGCGCGAGTAGAAGGACAGGTCCAGCCCGGCCGTGGTGCCCGACTTCTGGATCGCCTTGGTGTAGCTGTAGTTGGCGTACAGGTTCAGGCCGGCGAGGGCGCTGGCCTTGTCAAAGCTGTAGACGATGGCTGCCTCGATGCCTTCGTGGCTGGTGGCGCCGATGTTCTGGAAGACGGCGGGCGTGGAGCCGGGCACCTGCAGGATCTGGTTGGCGAAGCGGATCGTGAAGGCCGTGAGTTCGGCGCGGATCTGCGGGGTTTGCCAGCGCGCATCCACTTCGGCCGTTTTTGCCAGCTCGGGCTTGAGCGGGTTGGTGGCCGTCTGCGAATTGAGCTGCAGGTTCTGCACCGGGCCGAACGAGTTGCCGTAGTTGGCGAACAGCGTGAGCGCCAGGTTCACCAGGTAGGCCACGTTGAGCGAGGGCAGCGCATTGTTGTTGGTGGTGTCGAAGCGCTGCGTGGTGGCACGGTCTTCGCGGTTCGATTCGATATGCTCGAAGCGCACGCCCGGCGTCACGCGCCAGGCTCAAAATGCGTGCGCTGTACAGGCTGGCGGCCTCCGCTGCGCGGCTGGATCGGCAGGGGCTTGCACAGGGACTGTTGCGCGCACGCATCATGCCGCCGCGCTCCACACCTTTATCGGGACGGCTGCGGCTGTTGCTTCGCCCCGTCCGCAACGGGGTCGCCGCGCGGGTGACAGGTGGCGGACACAGGGCTCGGCTAAGCTCGGCCCTCCTTTGAGCCATTCGGTCCCTTTCTCGGGGACTGCCGTCTTCCATGCCACAAGATCCCACCCGTTCCCTGCCCATGGCCGGCGCCACCAATTTCCGCGACCTGGGCGGCTACATCGGGCAGGACGGGCGGACCGTGAAGTGGCGCCGCATCTTCCGCTCGGACCACCTGGCCGGGCTGACGCCAGCCGACCAGGCGCTGTTGGCCGAATTGGGCGTCACCCGGGCCATCGACTTTCGCGGCCAAGCCGAGGGCGCGGCATACGCCTATGCCATCCCCGGCGTGGCCTACCACCCCCTGGTCATCGAGCCCACGGTGGTGCAGCGCGCGCTGGAGCTGCAGGCCACCGGCCGTGCGCTCACCGCGCAGGACGCGGTGGGCCTGATGCAGGACACCTACCGCGGCTTCGTGCACGAGAACGCACCGCGCTTTGCCGAGCTCTTCCGCCTGCTGCTGGCCAGCGATGCGCCCACCGTGTTCCACTGCACTGCCGGCAAGGACCGCACCGGCTTTGCTGCCGCGCTCATCCTGTTGGCGCTGGGCGTGCCGCGCGAGACCGTCATGCAGGACTACCTGCTCACCAACAACCTCTACCGCCGCCCCGCCGGCATGGGCAGCCATGCGCCCGAGGAGGTGCTGGCCGTGCTCTGGCGCGTGCAGGAAGAGTTCCTCGATGCCGCCCTGCACATGGTGGACCAGGACTACGGCGGCGTGCAGACCTACTTGGTGGAGGTGCTCGGGGTGGACGCGGCCGCGCAGCGGCAGCTCGTGGCGCAGTACCTGCAGCCTGCGGCGTGAAGTGAAACACCCCCTGAGTCGCTTCGCGCCTTCCCCCTCTCTCGACTCGCTGCGCGAGCCGGGAGGGGGACGCCCCCAGTGCGGCGGGGCGGCCCTTGCACGGGGGTACTGGCTTGGCCCGCGCCAGTTTCATGCGTGGCGGGTGGCGCGTAGCGCAGTGAATAACTGATACCTGATACGCTGAGCCGTTTACACGCAGATACTTGGCTGCCCTGCTGCGGCATGCGGGTGGTGGCATAGTCCACGCCTTCCTCCTGCCGACTGTTTTTGAGTGAGTCCTGAATGAATTTTCGCAAGCAATGCCTGCGTGCCGGCCTGGTGCTGGCACTGTCTCTGGGCGCCTTGTCTCCCGTGGCCATGGCGGCCCAGACCGATGCCGAGCGCCAAGCCGTGATCCTGTCCATGTTCAAGGACGGCGCAACGCTGACGGAGGACGTGCACCGCGAGTTCTGGTCCGGCCTCAAGGACCCCGAGGCCGCGGTCAGCCGCAGTTCCACGGAACGGGTGGCCTTTGCACTCCAGAACACCATCGAGCTCGAACGGGCCACGCTGGCCAGCTACAAGGCCAGCATCCAGCAGCGCAAGCCGGTGGTGGACAAGAGCTACGAGCAGGCCCTGATGACCCGGGTGGAGATGATGCGCATGCGCAAGCTGTCCACCGACCCCGTGCTGGCCAAGGACAAGGCGTTCCGCGAATCGCTGGTGCCCGTGTCCAAGGGCCAGAGCTTCGAGATAGGCGGCAACAAGGTCTCGATGACCAGCGCCATCATCGACAAGGAACTGCTCCGGCTCGACGCCTCCCGCGCGCGCCTGGAACGGCTGCTCAACCCGGTCTGGACGCCGCTGGGCAATTGATCCCCCACCTGGGCCGCTACAACAAGGAATGGCAGTGACCTCTGCACACCGTGCCGGCCAGAGCGCCAGCGCCGACGGCTTCGACGCGGCCTACTACCAGCGTTTCTATTTCGACAAGAAGACCAGCGTGGTCGACCCGGGGCACACCGAGCGGCTGGGCGCCTTCGTCTGCAGCTACCTGCAGTACCTGCGCGTGCCGGTGCGGCGCGTGCTGGACGTGGGCTGCGGCATCGGGCTGTGGCGCGACATCATTGCCCGGCACTTCCCCAAGGCCTCGTTCCACGGCGTCGAGTTCAGCGAGTACCTGTGCGGCCGCTTCGGCTGGGAGCGGGGCTCGGTGGTCGACTACCAAGCGCGCACGCCCTACGACTTGGTGATCTGCCAGGGGGTGTTGCCCTACCTCAACGAGGCCGATGTGCAACAGGCCATGCGCAACCTCGCCGGGCTCAGCCGCGGCGCCCTGTACGTGGAGGCCGTCGCACGCGAGGACTGGGAGCAGGACATCGTGGACGAGACGCTGACCGACCCGCGCATGTTCCGCCACCCCGCGCAGCTGTACCGGCGCACGCTGGGCGAAGGCTTCACCGAACTGGGTGGCGGCCTGTGGCTGAGCCCGAAGACCGAACTGCCCTTGTTTGCCCTCGAACACATGGGCGGCCAGTGACTGCCATGGAAATGCCCGTGCCGGCGCTGCCCCACGCCGTGTCGCGCTTGCGTGCCGCGCGACTGGCACGCAGTGCCAAGCCTTTTCTGGCCCGCGGGGGCCCGCGTGGCGCGCGCTGCCCGGGCTGCCGGCTGGTGCCCAGCCACTGCCTGTGTGCGCTGCGTCCGCTGCTCACCCCGCAGGCCGGCGTGTGCCTGCTGATGGCCGATATCGAGCCGCTCAAGCCCAGCAACACCGGCTGGCTGATCGCCGACGTGGTGACCGACACCTGGGCCTTCGGCTGGGCGCGTACCGAGGTCGACCCGGCTTTGCTCACGCTGCTCGCCGATCCACAGTGGCAGCCCTACGTGGTGTTCCCTGGTGAATTCGTGGCGCCCGAGCGCGTGGTGACGGCGGTGGAGCCGGTGCAAGGCGGCAGGCGCCCATTGTTCATCCTGCTCGACGCCACCTGGCCCGAGGCACGCAAGATGTTCCGCAAGAGCCCGTACATCGATGCGTTCCCGGTGCTCAGCCTCGCGCCCGAGCAGCTGTCGCGCTACCGGCTGCGCCGCTCCACGCGCGAGGACCATTTCTGCACCTCCGAAGTGGCGGCGCTGTGCCTGGAGCTTGCGGGCGAAGGCCATGCGGCGCAGACGCTCGAGGCCTACCTCGACGTATTTACCAACCACTACCTGCAGTCCAAGCACCAGTTGCCCGTGGACCATGGCGATGAGGTGCACGGCAGGCTCCAGGCATTGCGCGCCTGAGGCGCATCGAAGGCGCACAATGCGCCCATGAAAGCTCCACCCCGCCTGCAGTCCCTGATCGAGGAAGGCCTGATCGACACCGTGGTCCGGCAGCTCATGAGCGGCAAGGAGGCCATGGTCTTCGTGGTGCGCAGCGGCGACGACACGCGCTGCGCCAAGATCTACAAGGAAGCCACCCACCGCAGCTTCCGCCAGGCCGTGGACTACACCGAGAACCGCAAGGTCAAGAACTCGCGCTCGGCCCGCGCCATGGCCAAGGGCAGCAAGTTCGGCCGCCAGGAGCAGGAGGCCGCCTGGCAGAGCGCCGAGGTGGACGCGCTGTACCGCCTGGCGGCAGCCGGGGTGCGCGTGCCCCAGCCCTACAATTTTCACGAAGGCGTGCTGCTCATGGAGCTGGTGACCGACGCCCATGGCGATGCGGCGCCACGCCTGAACGACGTGTCCTTCACGCCGGAACAGGCCCGCAGCCACCACGCCACGCTGATCGCCGAGGTCGTGCGCATGCTCTGCGCGGGCGTGGTGCATGGCGACCTCTCGGAGTTCAACATCCTGCTGGCGCACCTGCCCGGGGCCGAGGGAGAAGAAGGCGTGGACGGCCCGGTCATCATCGATCTGCCGCAGGCCGTGGATGCCGCCGGCAACAACCATGCACCGCGCATGCTGATGCGCGACGTGGCCAACCTGCGCGACTTCTTCGGCCGGTTCGCCCCCGAGCTGCGCGCCACCCAGTACGGCCCCGAGATCTGGAGCCTGTACCAGCGCGGGCTGCTGACCAACGAGACGCCGCTCACCGGCATCTACGCGCCAGAGCACGCCGATGTGGACATGCAGGGCGTGCTGCGCGAGATCGAGGACGCCCGCGCCGAAGAGGCCGCACGCCGCCTGCGCATGGCCACCGCGGCATAGGTGCAGCGGCCTCGGGCACAATCGGCGCCCCCTCGCCATTGCCCGCCCCGCCGCCATGACCCCCGTGATCCGCAACTTCCGCCCGGGCGACGCGCCCGCATTGCGTGCGCTGTTCCACGCCGCCGTGCACGGCCTGACCGGCGCGCAGTACAACCTGGCGCAGCGCGATGCCTGGGCGCCGCTGGCGCACGACGCTGCACTGTGGAGCGCCCGCCTCGAGGCCAACCAGCCCTTTGTCGCTGAAGTGCTGGCAGGGACGGTGGTGCACATCGCCGGCTTCTCGGACCTGCAGGCCAGCGGCTACATCGACCATTTCTTCGTCGCGCCCGCCCATGCCGGGCAGGGCGTGGCCCGGGCGCTGATGGCGCACATCCATGCCCAGGCCGCGCTGCGCGGCACCGCGCGCCTGTGGGCCGATGTGAGCCTCACGGCCGAGCCTTTCTTCGCGAGAAGCGGCTTTGTGGTCGAAGCCCGCCAGCAGGTGGAGCGCCACGGCGTGGTTCTCGCCAATGCCCGCATGGCCAAGGTGCTTCTGCCTGGCGGCGCAGGGGTGGGACAATAGCGGGGTGGCCCTGCACAGGCGCCCCGTCGACACGACCCCACCATCCCAGAACGGCAAGGCCTTTCCCATGACCAAACAACACGAACGGCAGACCGAGCTCAAACCCATGGAGCTGTGCGAGTCCTGCAAGGGCATCCAGCGCAACTGGCGCCGCGCCCCCGGCCATGCCGAGCTGGTGCAGCGCAGCAACCGCAAGGAAGACCGCGACCACGGCCAGGTCACCTTCACCCGCTACCAGTGCGACCGCTGCGGCACCGCCTGGGAGTACGAGAACGACAAGACCAACCTGCACGCGGGCTGGTCGGTGGTGGGGCGCTGAGGCGCGCTCATTCGCCCGTACCCTGTCTGCCGGGCCGTGCGGCCAGCAGCACCGCGGCGACCACGCAGGCCAGGCCCAGCCATTGCCAGGCAAGGATGGATTCACCCAGGAACACCGACGACAGCAACAGGGCCGACACCGGCAGCCATACCGTGGCCAGCGATGCGCGCACGCCACTGGTGCACGCGCTGCCGGCATACCACAGCAGAAATCCGCCCACCGTCGGCACCCAGGCGTAGTACAGCAAGGCAGCCAGCGCCGGTGCCGAGAATGCCGAAGGTGGTGCAACCTGCGCCACCCACCACGCCGGCAGGGCCGAGAGCAAAAGCCCCCCACCCGACATCAGCGTGGACAGTGCGAGCGCCGGCAGGGGCTGCGACAGCCGCTTGCTGGCGAGGATGAACACCGCCTCGCAGGCCACGGCCGCCAGCACCAGGGCAATGCCCGCCAGGCGCGTGCTGTTGCCCGCGCCGTGTGCCGTGCCTTCACCCGGAGCGGCGGCCCCGGCCATCACCCCGGCCGTGGCCCGCGCGATGGCTGCCACCAGGCGCCAGCCGGGCCGCTCGCCCAGCAGCAGGGCCGAGAACAGGGCCGCGGCCGCGGGCAGCGTGCCCGCGACGATGCCCGCGTCCGAAGCGCTGGCAAGCTTCACCCCCAGGATCAGCAGCACGGAATAGCCCACGCTGCCGGCGGCCGCCTGCACGGTGAGCAGCAGTGCATCGCGCCGGCCCAGGCGTGGCAGTCGCTGGCCGTGCCAGCGCATCAACACCAGGAACACCGGCAGGGCCAGGGCATGGCGCAGCACGGTGGCGGCAAAGGGTTCGATGTCCTGTGCGATCAGCTTGCTGACCACCACCGTGCTGCCCACCAGCACCATGGCCAGGCTGCACAGCAGCGGGCCCCTCCATGCATCCGCAACGCCCATCGCCTGCCCCTTCGCCCTGGTTGGAAAGCAGGCAGTGTGGGTGGGCGCAGGCGAGCGGTCTTGAACGTTATTGCGGCGGCGGCTGGCGTTTGCGTCCCGCCGTCGCCTTCTGCCAGGCCCCGGGCGTGAAACCGAACTGGCGCATGAAGATGCGCGTCATGTGGCTCTGGTCGGCAAAGCCGCAATCGGCCGCCGCATCGGCCAGGCTGGCGCCACGCTGCACCCGGTTGCGGGCCTGCTCGGCGCGCTGCTGCAGCAGCCAGGCATGGGGCGGCAGGCCGTAGGCCTGGGTGAAGCGGCGCAGCAGCTGGTATTTGCCCAGGCCGGCCATGGCCGCGAGCTGGGTGAGCGTGGGTGGTGCCTGCAGCATGTCGGCCAGCCGGTCGCACACCTGGCGCATGGCGGCCGGTGCGCCGGCGGCGCTGGCCTGCCGTGGTATCGCATTGGCATGCCGGGACAGCAGCAGGGCACCCGTGTGCGCCAGCGCCTCTTCGCAGGCCAGGGTGGCCAGGCTGGAGAAAGCCTGGGGTCCCTCGTTCCATTGCGCCAGGCGCTGCAGCAACAGGTCCAGGGCCGTGCGCAGCTCCAGATCGTGCTGGATCACCGGGCGGGCCAGGGCCAGCCCCTGGGGCGAAGCGATGGCCAGGTCGTCGGCCATGGCCTGCACCACCGGGGGTTCCAGGTAGACCATGCGCCAGCGGCGAGACAGGCTGCCCAGCGGCTGGCCATCGTGCACTTCGCCGGGGTTGGTGGTGATCAGGTCGCCCGCAAAGGCATCCACCGGGCCGCGCCCGCTGGCCGAGCTCTGCGCGCCATCGTCGAGAAGCCCCAGGCCATAGACGGCATGCCAATGCCTGCCATAGTGGCGGGAACTCTCGATGTGTGTACCGTACACACCTTCCCTGGGTGAGCCGAAGACCTGGCATCGGTGGGCGGGTGCTGGGGGTCTCATGCGGACATTATTGCCACCGGCTACCCGCCCTGCCAAGGAGCCACTGAATGCATCGCCGAACCTTTCTTGCTGCTGGAGCGCGCCCACTGGCGCTTGGCAGCCTTGCGCTGCTGGGGCTGCGGGCCGCGCAGGCCCAGCCCGGCTACACCGTGTCGGCCGAGCAGTTGCAGGAAGCCGTGGCGCAGCGTTTTCCGCTGCGCTACCCCATGGCCGGGCTGGTGGATGTGGACGTGCAGACCCCGCGCCTGTCCTTGTTGCCCGATCGCAACCGGCTGGGCGCCGCCTTTCCGCTGAGCGCCGCCGGCCCCGCGCTGCGCCGCAACCACAGCGGTACGCTGGAGGTGGAGTTCGCCCTGCGCTACGAAGCCAGCGACCGCAGCCTGCGTGCCCATCAGTTGCGCCTGGTGCGGCTCGATTTTCCCAGCCTCAAGCCCGAGGTGGTGGCGCTGCTCAACGGTTATGGGCCGGGTCTCGCTGAGCAGTCGCTGCGCGAGGTGGTGCTGCACCGGCTGCGCCCGCAGGACCTCACCATGCTCGACGGCATGGGCCTGCAGCCAGGCGCGATCACCGTGACACCCAGGGGCCTGTCCATCGCCTTCGCGAGCAAGCCGGTGCCTTGACCGCTCAATCCCCCCGCACCCGCTGCGCAAACCCGCGCTGGCCGAACTGCTCGATGATGAAGTCCACGAACACCCGCGTGCGCGCGGGCAACAGCTTCTTGTCGGGGTAGTAGAGCGATGTCGGTCCGGCATCGGACCACCAGCCCGGCAGCACGCGCACCAGGTCGCCGCTGGCCAGCCAGGGCTGGGCAAAGGGCATGGGCAGCAGGGCCACGCCCAGGCCCATCAACGCGGCCTGGCACATGGCCTCGGGGTCGTCGAAGACGATGCGCGGGCGCAGCTCGGCTGCCGCCGCATCGCCCGCCTTGTTGCGCAGCGTGACCACGTGGATGCGGCCGGTCTGGATGGACCGGCGCGCAATGCCGTCCCACTGCGCCAGGTCGGCGGGGTGGCGCGGCAGTTTGCGGCCCTGCAGCAGCGCGCGCGATGCCACGGCCACGATGTGGATGGTGCCCAGGGGCCGCGCCACCATGCCGGGGTTGAGGTTGAGCCCGCCGCCGATGCCCGCGTCGAAGCCTTCGCCGATCAGGTCCACCTGCCGGTTCTCGAAGCGCCAGTCGGGCTGGATGGCCGGGTAGCGCGTGAGGAACTCGCCCAGCAGCGGCACCAGGTAGGCGCGCCCGAAAGCCTGGCCCATGCTGACCCTGAGCGTGCCCGCGGGCTGGCGGTCGGCCTCGGCCGCATGCTCCACGGCATCGGCCAGCGTGGCCAGCGGCGTGCTGATCTGCAGCAGCAGGCGCTGGCCGCCCTCGGTCAGCACCAGTCGCCGCGTGCTGCGCTGGAACAGGCGCACGGAGAGATTCGCCTCCAGCCGCGCCACGTTCTTGCTCACGGCCGCCGGCGTGAGGCCCATGCGCCGCGCTGCGGCCGAGAAGCTGCCGGATTCGGCGGACTGAACGAAGGATTCGAGGTGGCTCAAGGGCTGCATCCCTCTATTTTCAACCAAGGGTTGAAACAGGAACAGCCGATTCATGGCTACCGACAACGCAATGGTTCTCCGACACTGCAGATGTTGCCAGTGCATTCACTGGTCCATTTCCCCGGAGATCCACCATGTCTGTTAGCTCTGCTTCTTCCTCTTCCACCCGCGTCCTGGCCGGCAAGGCCGCCTTCGTCACCGGGGGCTCGCGCGGCATCGGCGCCGCCATCGTGCGGCGCCTGGCGCACGATGGCGCTGCCGTGGCCTTCACCTACACCAGCAACGAGGCGCCCGCCCAGGCCCTGGC
>NZ_JBKDTZ010000344.1:0-32759 GCF_046339755.1 Acidovorax sp.
GCGTCTTGATTCCCTTGGGGCGTCGCATATATCGATTACTTTCTCAAAAAGAGCGGGAAACATAGGTAGCGCCGCTCCGGTATGCAAGAGGTATTTTTGAATTTTTTGCAGCGCCTGCACCGGACCACAGATCTATCGGAAGTGCCGGCCTGCATCCAGGGGCGATGCAGACTGCGCGATGGGGGGGGGGGGAAACTCAACCAACTATCTTCTACGCCAACACTTCACAACGTCCAACCAGCGGCCTGCGCGGGCAACCAAGTGCGGCAGCCCGATGCGATGCCGGCACGCCTTTCAGCGGCTCGACGGGCCTGGGCCGCGGCCGGCCAGGTGGCGGAAGGTGATGCGGCCCTTGGACAGGTCGTAGGGCGACATTTCCAGCGAGACCTTGTCGCCCGCCAGGATGCGGATGTGGTGCTTGCGCATCTTGCCGCCGGTGTAGGCAATCAGCTGGTGACCGTTGTCCAGCGTCACGCGAAAACGCGAGTCGGGCAGCACTTCGGTCACGGAGCCTTGCATTTCAATCAGTTCTTCTTTGGCCATGTTCTCTTGTCTTTTCAAAAATCAAAAATCTGGTGATCGGCGCCTGAGCGCTGGTGCATCCACCACGGCCGGTGCAGCGCGGTCGGGCTCGACACACGGTGCGTTTCGGGCGGTGGGAGTCGTCGCTGCACCCGGGGCGAAGTTCAGGCAGTTGGCCGGGGTGACGGCTTCATTCGGATTTGCATTTGATCGTTTAGCCAGGCGGGATTCGCAGACAGTGCGGCAGCACGGCAAGGCAAACCAACGGCAGCTACGCGGTTAAAGGCAAATCCGTATCAATGGACAGGCAGAGCGCTGTCCATAGCCTGTCGATTGTACCGCGATGTACCCACACTTGCCTATGGCGAGAATGCCGCAGCGGCGCGGCGCCTCTGCAGACGGCGTCAGCGCCCCGGCTCCTGGCCCTGAACCGCCAGCCCCAGGGCGCGCACCAGGCCGGTCTGGGTGATGATGCCCACCAGGTGCCCACCCTGTGAGAACAGGGGCATCAGGTCCATGGCGTGCTGCCCCACCCGGGCCACCTGCACGGGGTGCGACATGATCTCGCCCATGCTGGCGGGCTGGCCGCGGCGGCCCTTGACCAGGGCGCGCGGGCGCTGGCCCAGGCCCTCGTGCAGGTCGAGGTTGGCCAGGCGCATGAAATCCGCCACCGTGACGATTCCCACCACCTGCCGATCCGCATCCACCACGGGCAGAGCCTTGATCTTCTCGAGGCGCATCAGGGTCCACGCATCCTTGAGCGACACTCCTTGCTCCACCGCCATGGCCGGCCGGGACATGATGTCCACGCAGCGCACATCGCCCAGCGTGCGCTGGAAGGCGGCACGGCCTGCCAGCTGCAGCAGGCCTTCCAGATCGGCGCGGCTCACATCCAGCACCTGGTTGTAGTGCGCCAGCGCGGCATCCACGTCCGATGCGGCAAAGGCGCCCTGGGCCACGGCCGTGCGCGCCGGGGACTGCTGCGGGTGCATCCCAGCCATGGCAGGATGGGCAAGCAGCGACCCACCCCTATGCTCGAAACTACCTAGCCCACGGCGGCAAACAGCCGCCCAAGGCCGCAAAAACATGATCTATACTGCATGTACATCGATATCAATGCAGTTTACTTCACCTTGGTTTTTGGCGCACCAGTGCCAGGAAACAGGTTCTCGTGGTCCCGGAAGGACCTCTGCATGCCAGCACCGGTACGGGTAAGCCATAGGTTTTCACCACAGGGGCTTGGAGTTAAATTGCTTTAAGCCTAAACAAAGGAGACACTCCCCATGACCACTCGCCGCCTTGTCATCAGCCGCAGCGCAGCCCTCGTCGGCGCCGCTTCCACGGGCCTGCTGCTGCCCTCCATCGTGCGGGCCCAGAGCGGCAAGGTGCGCGTGGGCTTCATGCTGCCCTACACCGGCACCTTCGCCCAATTGGGCGTGGCCATCGAGAACGGCGTGCGCATGGCCATCGACCAGCAGGGCGGCAAGCTCGGCGGGCGCGAGATCGAATGGTTCAAGGTGGACGATGAGTCCGAGCCCAGCAAGGGCGTGGAAAACGCCAGCAAGCTGGTGCAGCGCGACAAAGTGGACGTGCTGATCGGTACCGTGCACTCGGGCGTGCAGATGGGCATCCAGAAGGTGGCGCGCGACACCGGCGTGCTCAACCTCATCCCCAATGCGGGCGTGCACGCGGCCACGCGTGCCCTGTGCGCCCCCAACGTGTTCCGCACCTCGTTCAGCAATTCGCAGCCCACGCTGGCGCTGGGCAAGGCCATGGTCGAGAAGGGCCACAAGAAGGCCGTGTGGATCACCTGGAAGTACGCGGCCGGCGACGAGGCCTTCGAAGGTTTCAAACAGAGCTACACCGCCGCCGGCGGCACCATCGTCAAGGAACTGGGCCTGCCCTTCCCGAACGTGGAATTCCAGGCGTGGCTGACCGAGATCGCGGCCCTCAAGCCCGATGCCGTGGCCTGCTTCTTCGCCGGTGGCGGCGCGGCCAAGTTCATCAAGGACTATGCGGCCGCCGGCCTCAAGGACAAGATCCCGCTGTACGGCTCGGGCTTCCTGACCGAGGGCGTGCTGGACGCTGCCGGCCCGGCGGCCGACGGCATCATCACCACCATGCACTACAGCGACTCGCTGGACACGCCGCGCAACAAGCAGTTCCGCCTGGAATACGCCAAGACCTTCCGCAGCCAGCCCGACGTGTATGCCGTGCAGGGCTACGACACCGGCCTGCTGCTGGTGCAGGGTGCCAACGCCGTCAAGGGCGACATGGCCGCCAAGCCCGCGCTGTACAAGGCGCTGGAAAGCGCCACCATCGACAGCCCTCGCGGCAAGTGGACCATGAGCAAGGCCCACAACCCCGTGCAGGACATCTACCTGCGCGTGGTCGAGAACAAGGAAAACAAGGTGGTCGGTGTGGCCGCAAAAGCCCTCTCCGACAGCGGCGCCGGCTGCCGCATGACCTGAGGCGGCTTTGCCTTCGACCGGCTAACGTCGTTGGGGAGCCTTGCCGTGCTACAGCACTGTCTGCGGCTCCCCGCCTAGTTATCCGGCCGAATGCAAATCCGCATAGAGGCCTTACTCCAAGTCACAATGGACGCGCCTGCCACTGCGGCAGGCCAGTCCTTCGTGCGCCTGGACTTTGCGGCCACCCTCTGGATCCCCTTCCTCCCATGACCCTCAGTACCTACCTGCTCTACCTGGCCGCCGTGGCCCTGCTGGTGCTCTCGCCCGGCCCGACCATGCTGATGTGCATGACCACCTCGCTGCAGCACGGCCCGCGCAAGGCCATGGCAGCGGCGGCGGGCAGCGTCAGCGCAGTGCTGGGCACCATGCTGCTGTCGGCCCTGGGCCTGGGTGCCCTGCTGGCTGCGTCCGAGACCGCTTTCTGGGTGCTCAAGGCCGCAGGCGCGGCCTACCTGATCTGGCTGGGTATCAAGACCTTCCGCAGCCAGGGCACCGTGTTCGACCAGATGCCCGAGGGCGCCACCGCGGTCCCAGCCGTGCCCGCGCACCGGTTGTACCTGCAGGGTCTGATCGTGGGCGGCAGCAACCCCAAGGCCATCCTGTTCTTCACCGCCTTCTTCCCGCAGTTCCTGAACCCGGCGCTGTCCTTTGCGCCGCAGTTCGCCATCCTGGCCGCGACCTTCGTGGCCTTCGAGTTCACGGTGCTCACGCTGTGCGCCCTGGGCGTGGCCAAGCTGGCCCCGGCCCTGCGCTCGGGCAACCGCATGCGCTGGTTCAACCGCATCTCGGGCGGACTGTTCACCCTGATGGGCTCGCTGCTGCTGGTCACGCGCCGGGCCGCCTGACCGCACCACACACCTGCACGCCACCATGGACTTCGCCACCTTCCTGATCCAGTTGCTCAACGGCGTGCAGTACGGCCTCCTGCTGTTCATGCTGGCGGCCGGCCTCACGCTGATCTTCGGGATCATGGGCGTGGTGAACCTGGCGCACGGCAGCTTCTACATGCTGGGCGCGTACCTGGCGTACTCGCTATCGGGCCACTTCGGCAGCCTCACGCTGGCCATCCTGGGCGGGGCCGTGCTGGCCGTGGCTTTCGGCCTGGCGCTCGAATGGCTGCTGTTTCGCCACTTCTACCACCGCGACCACCTGGACCAGGTGCTGCTCACCTTCGGGCTGATCTACATCTTCGAGGAGTTGCGCTCCATCCTCTGGGGCGACGACGTGCACGGCGTGGCCATCCCGAAGCTGCTGGATTGGTCCATTCCGCTCACCGACACCCTCTCCTACCCGGTCTACCGCCTGTTCATCTCGGGCGTGTGCATCGTGCTGGCGGTGGCCCTGTACCTTTTGATCTCCAAGACCCGGCTGGGCATGAAGATCCGCGCGGGCGCCTTCAACCGCGACATGGCCGAGTCGCTGGGCGTGAACATCAAGCTCATCCACGCCATCGTGTTCGCGCTGGGCGTGGGCCTGGCCGCCATGGCCGGCATGGTGGCCGCACCGGTCTCCAGCGTCTACCCCAACATGGGCTCCTCGGTGCTCATCATGTGCTTCGTGGTGGTGGTCATCGGCGGCATCGGCTCGGTGCGCGGGGCCCTGATCTCGGCGCTGCTGGTGGGCCTGGTGGACACCTTCGGCAAGGTGCTGCTGCCCTCCGTGGCCGGCATGCTGGTCTACATGCTGATGGCCGCCGTTCTTTTGTGGAAACCCGAAGGCCTGTTCAAGCAATGACTGTCGTCCCTGTGTTCCCCATACCGCACCGCGCCTTCCGGAGGCCTGCATGAGCGCCCCCCGCACCAACCTGGAGGTGCTGCCGCGCAGCGTGCAGTTCGTCCTCGTGCTCGGCCTGGTGGCCCTGCTGGCCTTTCCCTTCGTGGGCAGCGATTTCTACGTGCAGATGGTCACGCGCATGATGATCATGGCCATCTTCGCGATGAGCCTCGATCTGCTGCAGGGCGTGACCGGCCTGGTCTCGCTGGGCCATGCAGCCTACTTCGGCGTGGCCGGCTATGCGCTGGCCTTTCTCACCCCGGCCGATGCACCGGTGAGCCTGTGGTGGACGCTGCCGGCCGCCGTCGCGGGCTCGGCCCTGGTGGCGCTGGTCATCGGCTTCTTCGTGGTGCGCACGCACGGCATCTACTTCATCATGGTCACCATGGCGTTCGCGCAAATGGTGTTCTACCTGTTCTTCGACAACAAGGCGCTGGGCGGCTCGGACGGCATCTACATCAACTTCCGCCCCGATGCCTCGGTCTTCGGCTGGCTGCTGTTCGATCTGGAGGGGCGCCGCACCTTCTACTACTTCACGCTGGCCATGGTGGTGCTGGTCTATGCGGGGCTGCGCCGCCTGCTGTGGAGCCCCCTGGGCCGCGCGCTCTCGGGCATCCGCGTCAACGAGCACCGCATGCGCGCCATGGGCTTTTCTACCTTCGGCTACAAGCTCACGGCCTTCACCGTGGCCGGCGCTCTGGCAGGGCTGGCAGGCTACCTCTGGGGTGCGCAGACCGGCTATGTGAACCCCGAACTCATGGGCTTTCACATGAGCGCGCACGCCATCATGATGGTCATCCTGGGCGGCATGGGCAACTTCGCGGGCGCCATCGTCGGCGCCTTCGCCTTCGAGTACCTGCTGCATGTGTTCAAGGACATCACCAAGCACTGGCAGCTGCTCATGGGCAGCTTCATCGTGCTGGTGGTACTGGTGGCACCGCGCGGCCTGCTGGGTTTGCTGGTGCGCCTGCGCGCAGGCAAAGGAAGTGCAGACCATGGCTGATAACACCCACGAAGTCCTGCTGTCGGCCCAGAAGATCACCAAGCGCTTCGGCGGCCTGGCCGCCGTGAACGGAGTCTCGGTCGACCTGTGGCGCGGCCGCATCCATGCGGTGATCGGGCCCAACGGCGCAGGCAAGTCCACGCTGACCAACCTGCTCTCGGGCGACCTGCCGCCCTCCGACGGCGCGATCCACTTGGGCAGTACCGACGTGACGGGCTGGGCGTCCGAGCGCATCTCGCGCCAGGGCCTGGGCCGCAGCTACCAGAAGACCAATATCTTCCTGCCTTTCAGCGTGCACGAGAACGTGCGCCTGGCGGCCCAGTCGCGCGATGCGCAGCAGCCCTGGAACCCGCTGCGCTGGTGGCGCGACACGCGCCATGCCGGCCCGCACAACCGCGCCAGCAGCGAGCGCGTGGACCGCGCCATAGAACTGGCGGGCCTGCAGGCGCGGCGCGATGCCGTGGCCGGCACCATGAGCCATGGCGAGCAGCGCCAGCTCGAGATCGCCATGACACTGGCCACCGAGCCCCAGGTGCTGCTGCTTGACGAGCCCCTGGCCGGCATGGGTGTGGCCGAGGCCGAGCGCATGGTGCAGCTGTTGCTGCGCATCAAGCCCGGGCACGCGATGATGCTGGTGGAGCACGATATGGACGCCGTGTTCGCCCTGGCCGACCACCTCACGGTGATGGTCAACGGCGAAGCCATCGCCAGCGGCACGCCGCCCGAGGTGCGCGCCGACGCCAACGTGCAGGCCGCCTATCTTGGTGAAGAACATTGACCATGGCACAGCAGCACCCACCCCTGATCGAGGCCCGCGGCCTCAACACCTTCTACGGCGCCAGCCACATCCTGCACGGTGTGGACTTCACCGTGGGCCAGGCAGAAACCATCGGCCTCATGGGCCGCAACGGCATGGGCAAGAGCACCCTGCTCAAGTCCGTGATGGGCCTGGTCAAGCCGCGCTCGGGCAGCGTGAGCGTGGCCGGGCGCGAGACCACGGGCCGCCCGCCCTACGAGGTGGCGCGCCTGGGGATTGCCTACGTGCCCGAGGGTCGCGGCATCTTCGGCAACCTGAGCGTGGTCGAGAACCTGCAAATGGCCGCCCGCGCCGGCACGCGTGGCCAGCGCGACTGGACCTACGAGCGCGTGCTGGAGACCTTTCCGCGCCTCCAGGAGCGCCTGGGCCATGGCGGCCAGCAACTGAGCGGCGGCGAGCAGCAGATGCTGACCATAGGCCGGGCGCTGATGACCAACCCCGACGTGCTGATCCTCGACGAGGCCACCGAGGGCCTGGCCCCGCTGATCGCGCGCGAGATCTGGCGCATCTGCAGCCTCATCAAGGCCAGCGGCATCAGCAGCGTGATCGTGGACAAGAACTGGAAGCACGTCACGCAGATCACCGACCGCAACGTCATCCTGGTCAAGGGCCAGGTGGTGTTCGAGGGCAGTTCGCAGACCCTGCAAAGCCAGCCCGAGCTGCTGGAGCAGTACCTGGGCGTGTAAGTCCTTCCAACTGCCGGCAAAGGAGTTTCAGTACGCTCACTTCCACTGCAGCTGTCCACGCAGTCACTTGGCGGTAATCGTCACGGGAACTGCAAGTTGCGCAGAAAGGCCCGCCGAATCCTTGGCAGTCACCAGCAACCGATAGCTTCCTGTCACGGGACTGGGCCATTTGGCAGTAATGGTTGTCCCGGCAACGGAAAAGCCCATCCCCAAAGGCACGCCGGCAATGGACACCGACAGATAGGAGGATCCGGGTGAAGAAATCGAGATCGAGCCCGATAGCGGCTTGCCGGCGACTCCCACCATCGCCGAGGCACTGATGACCGGACCCGCCGCAGCGATTTTCACCGTGAAGTCGCCCTTGCCAGACAATCCGGTCTTGGTGTCCTTGGCCGTCAGTGCCATGTTGAAGGTGCCTATCACAGGGCTGGGCCAGCTCACTACCCCGTCAGAACCCACAACCATGCCCGCAGGGGCACCCGTCAGCGCATAAGTGACGGGATTCGCCGATGTGACGCCGGGTTTGAAGCTCAGCGGGACACCAGGACGCCCGGCAATACTTGCGCCCTGGACTACGGGTGCCACCGGAGCGGCTACGTTCACGTTGTAGACGCCTTGACCCGTCAGTCCCGTGACGGTGTCTTTGGCGACCACTGTCACCGCGTAGCTGCCCGCAAGGGGTGTAGGCCAGGACACGATACCTGCAGCGCTGACAGCCATGCCCAAGGGAGCACCCGAAAGACTGAATGTGACCGGGTTGGGGGCGATGACAGCTGCCGTGAATGTCAAGGCCGTGCCTACAGTGCCGCTGATGCTTGCAGGCGTAACCACCGGTGCCTGGGGAGGAGCCGAAGCGCCGGACAACAAGGAGACGAAGGCCGCAGCGTTAGGCGTTCCCAGCCCGCTGAGCTGGTCATATCCGACCTTGGCCGAGCAGGTACCGCAGGAGCCATGGCTACCCAGCCTGATATCCAAGAAGGCATTGGCATAGTTGCCAGAAACAGCGCCAATCTGCCCGTACAGCAGTGAATGGGCACCGCCCAAAAGGGTCCGAGACGCTTGCAGCCGGCTGGCATTGGTCACAGCGACGAGGCCTGCCCACATGGGCGACGAAAGGCTGGTACCACCTGCGGTGATCCACTGTACGGCACTGCCACCAGGCGACATCACGGCCACATACTGCCCGGTAGAAGGATCTGCGTTCATTGCAACGTCGGCGACCGTGCGCCGTACCACCGAACCCACCACGGGAAGGGCAGTCTTTTGGTAGACGGGGGCAGGGGTGTAGGCGCTGGTGCCGCCGCCGGTACCGGTCCAGCTCACTTCGCTGCGCGCACCACCGTTATAGGTAAGCGTCGTACCTCCTACGGCGATGACGTTGGGGGATACCGAAGGCCAGTTCACGCTGGCGCCGGAATCGCCCGTGGCAGCGAGGTAGGTCATACCGGCCACAGAAAAAACGGAATCGACAGAGCCCGTCCATGTCCCTTCCTGCGCACCGAAACTCATGGATACCACCCCAGGACCCATCGTGTTTGCCAAGCGTATTGCAGCGAGCAGATTGTTCAGCGAAGGATCCGGCGACTCCACAAGAACAATGCGAGCCAGAGGGGCCATGGCATGCGCCCACTGCACATCCAGAGCAATCTCTGTAGCCCAGCCAGAGTCATAGGCAGGTGCCGAGGCAGAAATGCCACCGGCCGGAGAACTGTATGCGACGACCAATTCACACCCTGCAGACTGCGATGCAGCGGCCAAAGGCAACGGGGTTGCAGGCGGCAACACACGGGAGGTACAGGTAGGCAAGCCAAATTTCTGATTGAAGGCTGCCAATTCAGCTGCTACGTTCGGGTTGTGGCGCGCAGCGACGATATAGATCGTCTGCCCTGCACCAAGAAGCGCCGCCTGCAGGCCCACCGGCTTGGAGCCCACCGCGGGCAATGCACTGAAGCCGTAGGCAGCACGCACCTGCGCTACCGAGTAAGTGGTAACCCCGGTAGCACTGGCCAGAGGCTCCGCCACTTCTTCTACCCCACTGAAACCGCTTGAGGCGGCACTGGTTGGAGTGCCATCCAGCGTATAGGGCATCAACCTGCGGGTGGACACCGAACGAAACGCCTGGGGAACGACCTTGAAGCTGGGTGTGACGGCAGCAGACTGATTCGCGTCGAGAACATCCAGATCGCCCGGGGGCTCCGGTAGCACAGGGGCGATGTGAAACACGGGCTGCGCCAGCACCTGCGCCACATCTTCGGGCAAGTCGTCCGCCTCGACATGCAAAGTAGTGGTACTCGATGCAATCGCTAAGGTCTCCTCCGGATCTGATGATCCGCCACATGCCGTTACAGCAAAAGGGATCGTTATCACCGCAGCCCAGCGTGCAGTGCGGGGAATCCGAGCCAGAAGCTCGTCAAGAAAAAGGGACATAAGGTTCTCCATGAAGTACGAAATCAAGTCGCACACCAGGGAACGGGAACAAATACACCGTGGGTAGCCAGAGTTGCCGATGCGCTTGCACGCCACACTCGCACCAGGCAGGGCATGAGGTAGCTTGGCAACCCCGCTGTCATGCCCATCGAGATAGGTTTAGACCGGTGGCTTTGCGACCCCGCCTTTCGCGCGAGTGTGCCTTGATGTGTTAATTGTAATTTTTTGCAATTGCAAAATCAACTTATTTGATAAAAATATCAATAATTTATTGGATTCAACAAATTTGGCGTTTTTCGCATCCTCAGTCGCTTGGCCGTTGCACTTGGACCGTTCGTTAGAATGGTTCGCTCCACGTCTAAGGAAGATCGTCTTGCTCGAACGCTTTGCTGTGCTGTCCCAATACGCTCTTCCCAAGCAGGCCATGACCGCCCTGGCGGGAAAATTCGCCTCGGCCCAGCTCGGAGGGCTGACCACATCGGTGATCCGCGGCTTCGTGTCCCACTACAAGGTGAACATGGCGGAGGCGGCCAATCCGGACATCGCGGCCTATGCCTCGTTCAACGATTTCTTCACCAGGGCCCTGAAGCCCGATGCCCGGCCGTTGGCCGATGCCGACCTGGTCTGCCCCGTGGATGGCGCGATCAGCCAGTTCGGCCCGATCCAGAAGGACCAGATCTTCCAGGCCAAGGGCCACTCGTACTCCACCACCGCGCTGGTGGGCGGCGATTCGTCGCTCGCCTCACGCTTTGACGACGGCTATTTCGCCACCCTCTACCTGAGCCCGCGCGACTACCACCGCATCCACATGCCCTGCGCGGGCCAGCTCACGCGCATGGTGCATGTGCCGGGCGACCTGTTCTCGGTGAACCCGACCACGGCGCGCGGCGTGCCCGGCCTGTTCGCGCGCAATGAGCGCGTGGTCTGCTTCTTCGATTCGGCCCATGGCCCCTTCGTGCTGGTGCTGGTCGGTGCCACCATCGTGGGCAGCATGGCCACCGTCTGGCACGGCCAGGTGAACCCGCCACGCACCGGCGTGCTGCGCCACTGGGACTACGCCCCCGGCCAGGTGTCGCTGCAAAAGGGTGAGGAGATGGGCCGCTTTCTGCTCGGCTCCACCGTGGTGCTGCTGTTCCCCAAGGGCCCGTTCCAGTTCAACACCGAATGGGCGCCTGCGCGCCCCGTGCGCCTGGGCGAAACCATGGCGCAGTACCAGGCGGCTTGAACCAGCCCAGTGCGGCCGGCCCGCGTCAGGCGCGGTCGGGCATCCGCGTGAGGTGGAAGGCCGTGGGCACCACCGTGAGCGTATCGGGGTGCACCGGGGAGTCGTGCCCCACCAAGTAGACCATCAGGGCATTGCGGCGCACAACCACATGGCTGACGGTCTCGCGGCTGCTCCCGAGGTGCACGAAGGCACCCGGCTTGAACAAGGGCATGTAGTAGTAGGCCGCAGTCTCCATGGGAAATGCGGCTCCTTCCGCAGTGGTGGCCAAGGGGCGCACCCGCTGCCCTGCAGGGCGGCGTAAGCTCATACTAGCACCGATACGGCGGTAGCGGGGCCCACAAGGCCCCGCAGCCCGGTCCTTCAGGCCCGGGCCCGCGCCTGCGCAAACGCCAGCGCCGCCTCCAGCATGCGTTTCAGGTGCGGCTGCACACCCGCCGCCACCTCGGGCAGGTAGTCGAACGGCAGCGCCTCCTGCATGTAGCCGCACTGCGTCATCTCCAGCTGCACGGCATGCACGTTCTGCGCAGGCTGGCCATAGTGGCGCGTGATGTGCCCGCCCTTGAAGCGGCCGTTGAGCACCGCGGTGTAGCCCGGCGCGGCCTGTGCAATCGCCAGCAGCTGCTGCGCCAGCGCCGGGTCGCAGCTCTCGCCGTTGGCCGTGCCCAGGTTCAGGTCGGGCAGCTTGCCCTCGAAGAAGCGCGGCAGTACCGAGCGGATCGAATGCGCATCCCACAGCACCGCCACCCCATGGGTGGCGCGGATGCGGTCGAGCTCCGTGCGCAGTTGCGCGTGGTACGGCGCCCAGACGGCATCGCGGCGTGCCACCACCTCGGTGTCGTCGGGCACGTCGCCGCGGGTGTAGATGGGCGTGTCGTCGAAGGTGTCCACGGGGCACAGGCCGGTGACGCTCTGGCCGGGGTAGAGGCTGGCGCCATCGGGCGGGCGGTTCAGGTCCACCACGTAACGCGAATGCGTGGCTGCGAGGATCGATGCGCCCATGCCTTTCGCAAAATCGTACAGGCGCTCCAGGTGCCAGTCGGTGTCGGGCACCTGGCGGCTCTCCTCGGTGAAGCGCGCGGCAATCGCAGGCGGCACATAGGTGCCGACGTGCGGCATGGAGACCAGCAGCGGCGCAGTGCCCTGGTGGAAGGTGAAGGTGGGTTGGGTGGTGATGCTCATGGCGTGGCTCTCGAAGGGGAGGCTTTTCAAAGTGCGTTCATTGTGGCGCGATGGTCGCCGCGCGGGCCTGAACAAAGGCGGCGGCCGCGCTGTCATGCAGGGCATGGCGGCCTGCGGCCACGCGCTGCACGCCACCCACCCACAGGTCCCGCAGCGCGCTGGTGCGGTGGCTGCCGAACACATGGGCCGACAGCAGCGACTCCACCGGCAGGCCGGCCAGGGCGATGTGCGCCGGGTCCAGCACCGCAAAGTCGGCTTGCTGGCCCACGGCCAAGCCGCCGATCGGCCGGCCCGCGGCCTGCGCACCGCCTTGCACGGACGCCAGCCACAGGGAGGTGCCCACCTGGGGGTGTGCCGCACTGGCCAGCACATTGCGCTGGCGCAGCGACAGGCGCTGGCTGTATTCCAGCGCCAGCAGTTCCTCGGCCGCGTTCACGCAGGCATGGCTGTCCGAGCCCACGCCCCAGGCGCCGCCATGGCCCAGCCAGCGCGGCATGTCGAAGATGCCGTCGCCCAGGTTGGCCTCGGTGGTGGGGCAGATGCCGGCCACGGCGCCGGTGCGCGCGGCGTGGGCGTACTCCTGCGGCGTCATGTGCGTGGCATGCACCAGGCACCAGCGGGCATCCACGGGCGCATGCTCCAGCAACCACTGCACTGGGCGCTGGCCGCTCCAGGCCACGCAATCGTCCACCTCCTGGGTCTGCTCAGCGATGTGGATGTGGATAGGCGCGCGCGCATCGATGGCGGTGAGGCCCTGCACGGCAGCGGCCAGGCTGTCGGGCGGCACGGCACGCAGCGAGTGCGGCGCCAGGCCCAGGCCCGCGCCCTGCGCCCGAGCCAGCGGTGACAGGCGCTCCAGCAGCGCCAGCATGTTGTCGGTGCTGCGGATGAAGCGTGCCTGGTCGGCCCGCGGAGGCTTGGCGCCAAAACCGCTGGTCTGGTAGAGCACCGGCAGCAAGGTGATGCCGATGCCCGCATTGCGCGCCGCACGCAGCAGCGCCAGCGACAGCGTGGCATCGTCGGCATAAGGCCGACCGTCCCGGTCGTGGTGCACGTAGTGGAATTCGCAGACCGAGGTGTAGCCCGCTTCGAGCATCTCCACGTAGAGCCAGGTGGCGATGGCCTCCAGAGACTCGGGCGTGATCTGCGCCGCAAAGCGGTACATCAGGTTGCGCCAGCTCCAGAAGCTGTCCTGGCTTTCGCCGCGGTATTCGGTGAGCCCCGCGAACGCGCGCTGGAAGGCGTGCGAATGCAGGTTGGGCATGCCCGGGATCACAGGCCCGGTGGCGCGCGGCGCCGCCCCAGCAGCAATGCCCGACTCCACCGACTGCAACCGCCCCGCAGCATCCCACTGCAGCAGCACATCGCGCGCCCAGCCGCCGGGCAGCAAGGCGTGTTCGGCAAACAACGTGTTGGTGCTCATGCGGCCACCTCCAGGATCTCGGCCAGTGCGCCGGCGAAACGCGTGTTCTCTGCTTCGGTGCCGATGGAGACGCGGATGAAGGTTTCGAAACCCGGCTCCTTCCAAGGCTTGGTGATCAGGCCCTGGGCCAGCAGCGCCTCGTTCACGGGGCCGTTGGGCCGGCCGATGTCCACGAACAGGAAGTTGGTGGCCGAGGGCGCGATGCGCAGGCCCGGCAATGCCTGCAGGCGCTGCACCAGCACGCCGCGCAGGCGCACGGTCTCGGCCACACCCTGGCGCATGAAGGCCTCGTCGCCCCATGCGGCCAGTGCCGCGGCCTGGGCGGCATGGTTCACGTTGAAGGGCGTGCGCACCCGGTCGAGCAACTGCACCAGCGCCGCATCGCTCGCCAGGCCATAGCCCACGCGCAGGCCCGCCAGGCCCCAGGCCTTGGAGAAGGTGCGCAGCACGATCCAGGGCATGGCACGGCCCTGCAGCAGGGTCAGAACGTCGGGGTAGCCTTCCGCGTGGCAGGCGTACTCATAGTAGGCCTCGTCCACCACCAGCAGCGTGTGTGCGGGCGTGGCGGCCAGCAGGCGCTCGAACTCCTGCGCGGTGAACATGCAGCCCACGGGGTTGGAGGGATTGGCCAGCATGGCGATCTTGGGGCCGCGCGCCAGGGCTTCGCACCAGGCATCCACGTCGAACCCGAGTTCCGGCGTCAGCGCCAGCATCTCGACCTGGGCGCCCATCATGCGCGGGTAGATCTCGTGCAGGCCAAAGGCTGGGCGTTGGGTCAGCACCCGGTCGCCCTGCGACAGAAAGGCCTGGCACAGCATCTGCAGGATGTCCTCGGAGCCATTGCCCATGACGATGCGGTCCGGCGCCACGCCCGTGCGTTCGCCGATAGCGGCGCGCAGCGCGGTGCAGTTGGCGTCAGGATAGGTGCCCACGCGCGCCGTCAAGTCCACCAGGGCGCGCGCCACGGCAGGGCTGGCACCGTAGGGGTTCTCGTTGCTGGCCAGGCGCGCGATCTCGGTCACGCCGTAGCGCTGGCGCACGGCGTCGGACGAAAGGCCGGCGTTGTAGGCAGGCAGGGGCGCCACTTCAGGGCGGGCCAGGGCTTCGATGGCAAAAGCAGCAGTGTTCATAGGTCGAATACCTTGCCTGGGTTCATGAGGTGAAGGGGATCGAGCGCCGCCTTGATGGCGCGCATGGCGGCCATGCTCCGAGGGTGTGCGGCTGGCGTGCAGATAGGGCTTCTTGTGCAGGCCGATGCCATGCTCGGCCGAGACGCTGCCGCCAAAGGCGGCCACCAATGCATACACCAGCTCCTCGACGGCGCCCTCCTCCCCGTTGACGGTGGAGGCATCGGTGGACAGGTGCAGGTTGCCGTCGCCGATGTGACCAAAGAACACCGACAGGTGCCCGGGCCAGCGCGCGGTCAGCGCAGCACGGCACTCCTGCGCAAACCGGCCGATGTCGGCCTGCGGCAGGCTCACGTCGAAGTTGATGGGCGGGTGCATGTTGGCGGGCAGCTCGGCGGTCGCTTCGCGGATCTTCCACAGCGCGCGGACCTGCGCCTCGGACTGGGCGATGGCCGCATCGCTGACTTCGCCCGCCTCCATGGCTTCGCCCAGCACGTCTTCCAGCGCACCGCGCAGTGCAGCTTCGTCCTGACCGCCCACGTCGATGAGCGCGGCAAACGGGTGCGGCGCCTCAAAAGGTTCGCGCAGGCTCTGCCAGCGCAGCGAGGCCTCGATGAAATCGCGCCACATGAGGTCGAAGGCCGACAGCGCGCTCGGACAGCGCCCCTGCAGCCGGGCCAGCAGCGCCAGCGCCGCATCGAAATCGGGCAGCGCCACCAGGGCCGTGGCCCGGGCGCGCGGCAGCGGCCGCAGGCGCAGCAGCGCGCGCGTGACCACGCCCAGCGTGCCCTCGGCGCCGATGAACCACTGCTTGAGGTCGTAGCCCGTGTTGTTCTTGAGCATGGGCCGCAGCATGGGCAGCACCGCGCCATCGGCCAGCACCACCTCCAGGCCCAGCACCTGTTCGCGCACCATGCCGTACTGCAGCACGCCGTTGCCGCCGGCATTGGTGGAAACAGCCCCGCCCACCTGGGCCGAGCCGCGCGCGCCGAAGTCCACGCCGAACTGCAGGCCCACGGCGAGCGCGGCCTCCTGCACCGCCTGCACGGTGGCACCGGCCTGCACGGTGAGCGTGGCCGAGCGCGCGTCCACTGCCTCGATGGCGTTCATGCGCTCGAGCGACAGCGCCACCCCGCCAGCGCAGGGCACCGCCGCCCCGGCCAGCCCGGTCAGGCCGCCCTGCGGCACCACGGACACGCGGTGGGCATGGCACAGGCGCAGCAGGGCCGACACCTCTTCGGTGCTGCGCGGGCGCACCAGCGCCAGCGGGGGCACGGGGGCCGTGCCGCTCCAGTCGGTGTGGTGGCGCGCTGGCACGGCATCGCCCACCTGCACGCGGTCGGCACCGAGCGCATCGACCAGCGCCGCGAGGAATTCACTGTGGGTGGCCATGGGCTCAGGCCCCTTTCACGATGCGCCCCTGGCGCACGATGGTGCGTGCAGGCTTGTGGCCGAACCAGTAGGCCAGCTCCGCGGCCTCGGCAAAGGGCCAGAGCACGAAGTTGGCCGGCCGGCCCGATGCGATGAGGCCATGCGTGTCCTGCAGCCCCAGCGCACGCGCGGCATGCACGGTGATGCCGGCCAGTGCCTCGGGCACCGTCAGGCGGAACAGCGTGCAGGCCATGTTGGCCATGAGCAGCAGGCTCAAGGCGGGCGAGGTGCCGGGGTTATGGTCCGTGGAGACCGCCATGGGAACGCCGGCCTCGCGCAACGCGGCGATGGGCGGCAGGTGCGTGTCGCGCAGCGTGTAGTAGGCGCCGGGCAGCAGCACGGCCACGGTGCCGGCCTGCTTCATCGCATCGATGCCGGCTTGCGAGAGGTGCTCGATGTGGTCGCAGGAGAGCGCGCCGTAGCGCGCGGCCAGTTCGGAGCCCCCCATGTCCGACAGCTGCTCGGCATGCAGCTTGACGGGAATGCCCAGCCGCTGTGCGGCCTGGAAGACCTGCTCCGTCTCGGCCAGCGTGAAGGCGATGCGTTCGCAGAACACGTCCACCGCATCCACCAGGCCCTCGGCGGCCAGCGCGGGCAGCATCTCCTTGCACACCAGTTCGGTGTAGTCCTGGCTGCGGCCCGCGTACTCGGGCGGCAGCGCATGCGCGCCCAGGAAGGTGGTGCGCACCGTTACGCCCAGCGCCTCGCCCAGGCGGCGCGCCACGCGCAGTTGCTTGCGTTCGTGCGCCAGCGCCAGGCCGTAGCCCGACTTGATCTCGATGGCGCACACGCCCTCGTCCAGCAGCGCCTGCAGGCGCGGCAGGGCCAGGGCGAAGAGTTCGTCCTCGCTGGCCTCGCGCGTGGCACGCACGGACGAGACGATGCCGCCGCCCGCCTTGGCCACCTCTTCGTAGGTGGCACCTGCCAGGCGCATGGCGAACTCGTTGGCACGCTGGCCGCCATAGACCAGGTGCGTATGGCAATCCACCAGGCCCGGAGTGGTCAGGGCGCCCCGTGCGCCGAAGCGCGGCAGGGCGTTGCATGCGGAAGGCCAGGCATCTTCAGGCCCCACCCACTGCACGGTGCCGCCCTGCACCACCACGCAGGTGGCCGCGCCCTCGGGCACAGGCACATCAGGTACGCACAGGCCAGGCGCCGGGCGCAGGCCGATCCAGATGCCATCGGCGGATGGATGGCTCTCAGGGGAGGGGATGGTGGTGGTCATGGGCAAAACATCTCAGTTATCCATAGCGCATGAAACGGGCACGGCCAAGGCCAGTGCCCCCGTGCAAGGGCCGCCAAGCAGCGTAGGCGGCGCTTCGCTTGCGTGCACTGGGGGCGTCCCCCTCCCGACTCGCGCAGCGAGCCGAGAGAGGGGTGAAGGCGCGAAGCGACTCAGGGGGTGCTTCATCTCGGTTCCATGTCCAGGTCGATCCAGGCCAATGCCGGATCGGCATCCAAAGGCTCCAGCGCAATTTCGGCGCTGCCATCGCTCCACCACAGGCCCTGGCCGGGTTCCAGCACCTCTTCACCGCAGCGCCAGCGGCCGCGCAGCACCATGCACAGGCCGGCACGCGCGCGCCCTGCCACGCGGGCATGGCCGGTCACCTGCAGGCCGCCGTGCCAACGGCCCCGGCGCACCATGAGGTTGAAGTCGGTGGAGGTGCCGCCCAGCATGGCGCAGTCCACCGGCACGTCGCCCTTGAAGGCCAGAGGTTGCCAGGGCTGATCGAGGTCATGGTCGAGCTGCCCGTCGTTGGAGCGCAGGTGCACCCCGTCGCCGTCGAGCAGCATGATCTGCCGGTCCACGCCCGGGAAGGCCGAGAACGGCCCTGGCGCGGCGATCGTGGCCACGCTCACGCGCCACTCGAAGCCGTCCATGCCCGCGCCCTGCGGCCAGCAGGCCAGCTCGCGCGTGCTGCCGCCGCCATTCTTCCAGGGCACGCTGGGGGTAGAGGCCAGGTCGAAGAACTGCACCATGCTCAGTGCCTCCCCTCCAGGGCGGTCATCGAAAAATCAGTCATCGTTCGTTGTCATGTCAATGCAAAACCAGTTGGCGCGAAATACGCGCCGCGGCCACCACGGCCATGCGGATCAGGGCTTCTTCCTGCCCGCTGGCACGCACGATCGGTGCCATCAGGGTGATGGCACCCACGGACTGGCGCGAGGCACCGAACAAGGGCACGCTGCAACCCCACACGCCCGCGTCCACCTCGCCCGCGCTGGTGGCAAAGCCCGCCTTGCGGATGGCATCGCTCTCTTGCTGTGCGGCCTGGCGCTCGGGCGTGCCCGCGCCCCACAGGCCATCGAGCACGGCAGAGCGCACGCCTTCGGGCAGGTGGGCCAGCACGCACTTGGCCGAGGCGCCCGCCCGCAGGGGCACGCTGCGCCCCTTCTCGAACGAGCAGCGCAGCGAATGCTGGCTCTCCACCATGTCCAGGCAGATGGCCTGGTCGTTCACGGCCACGATCAGGCCCACGCTCTCCTGCGACTGCTGGGCCAGGTCCACCATGTCGGGCCGGGCCTGGCGCACCAGGTGCGACGCCAGGTCGAAGCCCAGCGCCAATTGCAGGCTGAGCGGGCCGGGCGCGTAGAAACCATCGCTCTCCAGCACGAATCCCCAGCGCTTGAGCCGCGCGAGCTGGCGGTACAGCGTGCTGCGTGCCAGGCCCGTGCGCTCCATGAGCTCGGCCGCCGACAGGGCCTTGCCCTGCTGGGCCAGCACGGCCAGCACCTGCAGCACCCGGTCGGCGGTGGGCACGGCCGCAGGGGTCAAGGGTGCGCTCCGAGGCATGTCGCTGGCCTCCAGAAAGATCAGCGCACCATGGGCAGCTTCAGGCCCTGCTTCTTCGCGGTGGACACGGCCAAGTCGTAGCCGGCGTCGGCATGGCGCATCACGCCGCTGCCGCTGTCGTTGACCAGCACGCGCGCCAGGCGCTCGGCCGCGGCATCGGTGCCGTCGGCCACGATGACCATGCCCGAGTGCTGCGAGTAGCCCATGCCCACACCGCCGCCGTGGTGCAGGCTGACCCAGGTGGCACCGCCCGCGGTGTTGAGCAGGGCGTTGAGCAGCGGCCAGTCGCTCACGGCGTCGGTGCCGTCCTTCATGCTCTCGGTCTCGCGGTTGGGGCTGGCCACCGACCCGGTATCGAGGTGGTCGCGGCCGATCACGATGGGCGCCTTGAGCTCGCCGTTCTTTACCATCTCGTTGAAGGCCAGGCCCGCCAGGTGGCGCTCGCCCAGGCCCAGCCAGCAGATGCGCGCCGGCAGGCCCTGAAAGCTGATGCGCTCGCGCGCCATGTCCAGCCAGCGGTGCGTATGCTTGTTGTTCGGGAACAGTTCCTTGATCTTGGCGTCGGTCTTGTAGATGTCTTCCGGATCGCCCGACAGCGCCACCCAGCGGAACGGGCCCTTGCCCTCGCAGAACATGGGACGGATATAGGCCGGCACGAAGCCCGGGAAGTCGAAGGCATTCTTCACGCCTTCGTCGAAGGCCACCTGGCGGATGTTGTTGCCGTAGTCCACCGTGGGGATGCCCATGGCCTGGAAGTCGAGCATGGCCTGCACGTGCACGGCGCAGCTCTTGGCGGCGGCGGCCTTGAGGGCGGCGTGGCGCGCCGGGTCCTTCATGGCGGCCTGCCACTCGGGCACGGTCCAGCCGCTGGGCAGGTAGCCGTTGACCAGGTCGTGGGCCGAGGTCTGGTCGGTCACCAGGTCGGGCTTGATGCCGCCGGCCTTGGCGCGGCGCACCAGCTCGGGCAGGATGTCGGCCGCATTGCCCAAGAGGGCGATGGAGACGGCTTCCTTGCGCTCGGTATGGTGCTGGATCAGGGCGATGGCATCGTCGATGTCCCTGGCCTGCTTGTCCACATAGCGCGTGCGCAGGCGGAAGTCGATGCTGCTCTGCTGGCATTCGATGTTGAGCGACACGGCGCCGGCCAGCGTGGCGGCCAGGGGCTGTGCGCCGCCCATGCCGCCCAGGCCGGCGGTCAGGATCCACTTGCCCGACAGGTCGTTGCCGTAGTGCTGGCGGCCGGCCTCGACAAAGGTCTCGAAGGTGCCCTGCACGATGCCCTGGCTGCCGATGTAGATCCAGCTGCCGGCCGTCATCTGGCCGTACATGAACAGGCCCTTCTGGTCGAGCTCGTTGAAATGCTCCCAGTTGGCCCACTTGGGCACCAGGTTGGAGTTGGCCAGCAGCACGCGCGGTGCGTTGGCGTGGGTCTTGAACACGCCCACGGGCTTGCCTGACTGCACGAGCAGGGTCTCGTCCTCGTTCAGGTCCTTGAGCGAGGCCAGGATCTGGTCGAAGCACTCCCAGTTGCGTGCGGCACGGCCGATGCCGCCGTACACCACCAGGTCCTGCGGGCGCTCGGCCACCTCGGGGTCCAGGTTGTTCTGGATCATGCGGTAGGCGGCTTCGGTAAGCCAGTTCTTGCAGGTCAGCTCGGTGCCGCGCGGCGCACGGACCACGCGCGAGGCATCGTGGCGCGGGTCGGTGATGGAAGCAGCGGAGGCGGCAGCGATGATGGCGTCGTTGGCGTTCATGGTGATCTCCTGGTCAATGGGTGCGAAGAAAGCGGATGGACAGGTAAAACTCAGATATGGCTGGGCAGGCACTGGGTCAGCGGTGCGGGCCAGGCCGATTCGAGCGCCCACAGGCGCATGGCCTCGATGTCGGGCGCCAGGTAGCGGTCCTGCTCCAGGAAGGCCACGCGCTGGCGGATGGCAGCGAGTTGCGCTTCGACGAGCACGGAGCTCTTGAGCCAGGGGGTTGCAGTGGCGCCAGGTGCCGGCACGCGCTCGAAGTCGATGCCCTGGGCCGCGGCCATGGCTTCGATGCCCACGATCACGGCGGTGTTGCGCACCATCTCACCCAGGCGGCGCGCGCCATAGGTGGCCATGGAGACATGGTCTTCCTGGTTGGCCGAGGTGGGCAGGCTGGTCACGCTGCTCGGGTGGGCCAGGCACTGGTTCTCGGCCGCGAGCGCGGCGGCCGTGACCTGGGCAATCATGAAGCCCGAGTTCACGCCGCTGTCGCGGATCAAAAAGGCTGGCAGCCCGGACAGGCCGGTGTCCAGCAGCAGCGCCAGGCGGCGCTCGGAAATCGCGCCGATCTCGGACACCGCCAGCGCGATGATGTCGGCCGCGAAGGCCACGGGTTCGGCATGGAAGTTGCCGCCCGAGATCACCTCGCCCGTGTCGGTGAAGACCAGCGGGTTGTCCGATGCAGCATTGGCCTCGATGCGCAGCACGCGCGCGGCATGCGTGAGGTTGTCCAGGCAGGCGCCCATGACCTGGGGTACGCAGCGGATGGAATACGGGTCCTGCACGCGGCCGCAGTTCGGATGCGAGGGGTCGATCTCGCTGCCTTCGAGCAGCGCGCGCACGGCGGCCGCCACGGCGATCTGGCCGGCCTGGCCGCGCGCCTCGTGGATGCGCGCATCGAAGGGCTTGACCGAGCCCTTGATGGCCTCGAGCGACAGTGCGCCCGAGGTCAGGCCGGCGGCCAGCACACTCTCCGCTCCGAACAGGCCGGCCAGCGCCAGCGCGGTGGAGACCTGCGTGCCATTGAGCAGGGCCAGCCCTTCCTTGGGGCCCAGCACGAAGGGCGCCAGGCCCACGGCGGCCATGGCCTCGCGGCCGCCGACCACCTTGCCATCGACCTTGGCCTGGCCTTCGCCGATCAGCACGCAGGCCAGGTGGGCCAGCGGCGCCAGGTCGCCCGAGGCGCCGACCGAGCCCTTGGCCGGGATCACGGGCAGCACATCGGCATTGGCCAGCGCCAACAGGGCATCGACCAGCGCGGGGCGCACACCCGAGTGGCCACGCGCCAGGCTCACGGCCTTGGTGGCCAGCACCATGCGCACCACGGGGTCGGGCAGCGCCTCGCCCGTGCCCACGCTGTGCGACAGCACCAGGTTGCGCTGCAGCTCGGCCAGGCGGTCATGGGCGATCTTGGTGCTGGCCAGCTTGCCGAAGCCGGTGTTGATGCCGTAGACCACCTGGTCTTCGTCCACGATGCGCTGCACGGTGGCCTCGGAGGCCTGCATGCCGGCCAGGGCCGCAGGATCGAGCGCCAGGCGCAGGCCGCCGGCGCTGACGCGGCGCAGTTCGGCAAGGCTCACGTGGCCGGGGCGCAGCACCAGGGTCTTGGAGTTTGCAGTGGTCATTGGTTAGTCCTGTATATACAAGTTGGCACAAGCGAAAAAATGGAAGGCTGCCAGGGCAGACTCACTCGAAAACGGGGTTGCCGTCCGCTCGGAAGCGGCTGCCCAACCGGTAGCGCGATGACGGGTGCAGGCAGCGCACCATGGTCACGGGCACACCCCGGCTCCAGGTGCGCCGCGTGAGCAGCAGGCACGGCTGGGCCGGGTCCATCTCCAGCAACTGGGCCTGGTCGGGCGTGGGCAGCACCGCGTCCACCACATGCTCGACCTGGTCGAAAGGCACGTTGCGCACCAGGAACTCCGAGGGCTGCAGCAGCGTGAAATCCTGCTGCGCGAACTGGGGCACGACGCGCGGGTTCACGTAGCGGTCTTCGAGCTGCACGGGCAGCCCGTCTTCCAGGTGCACGCACACGGCGTGGAACACCGACTCGCCGGTGCGCATGTCGAGCGCCGCCGCCACTTCCATGGTGGCCGAGACGCGCTCCACGGTCAGCACCTTGCAGCGGTAGTGGTGCCCGCGCTGGCGGATCTCGCTGGCCAGGTTGGCGATCTGCAGCAGCGTGGACTGGGGCTTGTCCTCGGCCACGAAGCTGCCCACGCCGGCCACGCGCACGATGCGGCCCTGCTCTGCCAGCTCGCGCAGCGCGCGGTTCACGGTCATGCGCGACATGCCGAACTGCGTGACCAGGTCGTTCTCGGACGGCAGGCGGTCGCCGGCCTTCCAGGAGCCGTCCTGGATCTTGCGCGCGATGTGGTCCTTGATCTGCTGGTACAGGGCGAGCGCCGACGTCTCGGGCTGGGGTGCAGCCTTGGGGCGGGTGCGGGCGGTTGAAGCGGCAGGCATGGTGACGAATCGACCCGGTCGGCTCAGTGGGCGTCCGCGGCCATGGATTCGGCGCGGATCTCTTCGGTCAGGCGCGCCTTGAGGTCCATGAACTCGGGCGAGGTCTTGATCGTGTAATGGCGCGGGTGCGGCAGGTCCACGGCCAGCTCGGTCTTGATGCGGCCCGGGCGGGCGCTGAACACGGCCACGCGGTTGGCCATGAAGATGGCCTCGTCGATGTCGTGGGTCACGAACATCACGGTCTTGCGCTCGGCCTCCCAGATGCCCAGCAGCAGCTCCTGCATGAGCACGCGGGTCTGGTTGTCCAGGGCGCCGAAGGGCTCGTCCATGAGCAAAATCTTGGGGTCGTTGGCCAGCGCACGGGCAATGGCCGTGCGCTGCTGCATGCCACCCGACAGCTGCTTGGGGAAATGCTGCTCGAAGCCGCGCAGACCCACCTTGGCGATGAAGTAGGCGGCGCGCTCCTTTTGATGCGCCTCGGGCATGCCGCGCTCGCGCAGGCCGAAGCGGATATTCTGCTCGATGGTGAGCCAGGGGAACAGCGTGTAGCTCTGGAACACCATGCCGCGGTCGGCGCCCGGGCCTTCCACGGGGCGCCCGCCCAGCAGCACGCGGCCTTCGGTGGGGTGGTCGAGCCCGGCCACGATGCGCAGCATGGTCGACTTGCCGCAGCCTGAGGGGCCGAGAATGGTCACGAAGTCGTTCTCGGCGACGTCGAAGTCCACGGGAAGCAGGGCCTGGGTGGTCTGCCCCTTGGGGCTGACGAAGGTGCGCGAGACACCTTGGATGGACAGCAGCGGGCTCATCGCAGGGCGCTCCATGCAAACAGACGGCGGTTGACGAATTTGAAGACGGTGTCCGACACCAGCCCGATGAGGCCGATGATGATGATGCCGAAGATGATCTGGCCGGTGTTGAGCAGCGCCTGGCTGTCGGTGATCATGTGGCCGATGCCCGAGGACGAGCCGATCAGCTCGGCCACGATCACATAGGTCCAGGCCCAGCCCAGCACCAGGCGCAGGGTCTCGGCGATGTCGGGTGCGGCACCGGGGATCAGCACGCGGCGCACGATGCCGGTGGGGCTGGAGCCCAGCGTGTAGGCCGCCTCCACCAGGTCCTTGCGGGCATTGCCGACGATGACGGCCACCATCAGGATGATCTGGAACACCGAGCCGATGAAGATCACCAGCAGCTTTTGCAGCTCGCCCAGGCCCGCCCACAGGATGAGCAGCGGGATGAAGGCCGAGGCCGGCAGGTAGCGGCAGAACGAGACGAAGGGCTCGAGGAACGCCTCCACCCCCTTGTGCGCGCCCATCGCGATACCCAGGGGCACCGCGATGACCGCCGCCAGGATGAAGCCGCCCAGCACGCGCCACACGGTCATGCCGATGTCGTGCAGAAAGCCGAACTCGGTGAACAGCAGCCAGCCTTCCTTGGCCATGGTGATGGGGCTGGCCAGGAACGTGGGCGACACGAAGCCCCCCAGCGTGAACACGGCCCAGACGGCGAAGAACAGGATGAAAAACGCCACCCCCAGGACCAGCCGCGTGCGGGTGCTCACAGGTTCTAGCGGGGCCAGGGCCCGGCGGCGCGGCCGCTCTGGCTCCAGCGAAGGTGCAACACCCATCACGCGACTCATGGTTCTATCCTCTTTTGGTTACTGCTTACTTGATGAAGCTGTCGTCGAACATCGCGGGGAAGTTCTCGGGCGCCTTGCGGATCACGCCAGCCTCCAGCAGGATGGCACCGGCGTCCTTCATGAACGCGCTGAGCTCACCCGCGAAGAACTTCTGGTTGGCCGCCTTGTCCTGCCAGCGCAGGAAGGCCGAGGACTTGGCGAAGGCCTCGCCCGTCTGCTTGACGGCCGAGCCCATGATCTCGTTGGACTTGACGGGGTCGGCCTTGATCATCTCCAGGGCTTCGAAGTACGAGTTGGTCAGCGCCTGCGCCGCCTTGGCGTTGGCCTTGAGCCAGGTGGGGTCGCAGCCCACAGTGTCCATCACCATGGGGTACTCGATGGTCGTGGCCAGGATCTTGCCGGCAGCGGGGTTGGCGCGCACGGTGGACAGGTAGGGCTCGTAGGTCATGGCACCGTCGTTCTGGCCCGACACGAAGGCCTGGGCCGCGGGCTGGGGCTCCAGCGAGACGATCTTCACGTCCTTGAGGCTCATGCCGTTCTTGGACAGCATCCAGGCCAGGCCGAAGTACGGGGCCGTACCCGGGGCGCTCACGCCGATGGACTTGCCCTTGAGGTCGGCAAAGCTCTTGACGTCGTTGCGCACGGCCAGGCCGTCGGCGCCGTAGGACTTGTCCATCTGGAAGATCTGCACGATGGGCACGCCGTTGGTGTTCCAGGCCACGTGGGTTTCCACCGTGGTGGCCGCGCACTGGATGGCCTTGGAGGCCAGCGCCAGGTGGCGGTCCTTCTGGGGGATCATCTTCAGTTCCACGTCCAGGCCGTTCTTCTTGAAGATGCCGGCCTTGTCCGCCAGCGTCAGCGGGGCGAAGCCCGTCCAGCCGGACATGCCCAAGGCAATCTTGGTTTCCTGGGCCTGGGCCGGTGCGGCCAGCCCCACCACGCATGCAACCGCCGCTGCCAGCGACGCCATCTTCACAACCGTTCGGCTCATCATCAGCTCCTGTAGGGGAAAAAAGTACTTTTGTTCATCCGGAGGGAAGCAGGCCGTGCTCCCTGGGTTCGATGATGGTGGCTCTATCGTACCTGTCTATACAGGGTTAACGCTAGGAAACCGCCCTCAAGGGCCCAAGAAACCGCCCTGCTTCCCGCCGCTTGGGAACGCCCGCAAGGCCCTCCCATCGACAGGCCCGGCATGGGCGCTGACCGGTGCTTCACCGGCCCGGGAATTTAGCAAATTGCGGGCCAGTGCCGGCCCACCACATCGCACCAGAAAGGTGCACTGCAGGCCATCAACCCAGCAGGGTACGCGCAATGATGTTGCGCTGCACCTCCGACGAGCCTTCGTAGATGCGCAGGATGCGTGCATCGCGCACATAGCGCTCCAGCGGCATCTCGCGCGTATAGCCATAACCGCCATGGATCTGCAGCGCCGCATCGGCGACAAAGCCCACCATCTCGGAGGCATGCAGCTTGGCCATGGCCGACTGCAGCGTGAAGGGCTGGCCCGCCTGGCGCAGCGCCAGCGCTTGCAGCGTGAGGCCCCAGGATGCCTCCAGGCGCAGCTTCATGTCGGCCAGCATCCACTGCAGGCCCTGCTTGCCGGCAAGGGGCTCGCCGCCGACCAGGCGCTCCTTCATCCAGCGCGTGGCGTCCGCAATCGCCGCCTCGGCAATGCCCAGGGCCGTGGCGGCCACGTCCAGGCGGCTGTTGTCCAGCACCTTCATCGCAATCTTGAAACCTGTTCCCTCGGCGCCCAGCAGGTTGGCCGCCGGCACGCGCACGCCATCGAATGCGACCTCGAACGCATGCGCGCCCTGGATGCCCATGAGCTTTTCGGGCGAGGACACGCTGATGCCCGGCGTAGCGGTTTCCACGACGAAGGCGCTGACACCGCGTGCGCCCGCATCGGCATCGGTCTTGGCGAAGACCACCAGGAACTGCGCCTCGCGGGCGTTGGAGATGAAGTGCTTGACGCCGTCGATGCGGTAGTGGTCGCCCTCGCGCACGGCCCGGGTGCGCATGTCGGCCGGGTGCGAGCCGCCGCGCGGCTCGGTGAGGGCAAAGCCCGCCAGCCATTCGCCGCTGGCCGCGCGCGGCAGAAAGCGCTGGTGCTGCTCGGCACTGCCGCCGATGAGCAGCGCATCGGTGCCCAGGTAGTGCGCGCCGATCATCGACGAGGTAGCGGCGCAGGCGCGCGATATCTCCACCAGCGACAGCAGCATGGCCGTGGGCGTGACGCCTGCACCGCCCAGGTGCTCGGGCAGGTTCATGCCCATCACGCCCAGCGCGGCCAGCTGCGGTACGTGGCAGGTGACGGAGAGGGCTGCCTCGTCGATCTCGCGGGCGCGCGGCGCCAGCACCTCGCGGGCAAAACGGGCCACGGCGTCGGCAACGCCCTGGTCCTCGGGGGTCACACCCAGACGGTTCATCGGGTTCATGAAAAAGCTCCTTGTGGAATGGGTGAAATCAGACGGGGCCGAAGAGCCCCGCCTCTCGCAATGCGGCAAGTCGCTCGCCACCGCAGTGCAGCAGCGCGTCCATGAGTTCATCGGTGTGCTCACCCAGCGCGGGCGCGGGCTCGGCCCGGTTGGGCGCAGCGCCGCCGAACTTGACGGGCTGGGTGGGCACGCGCAAGCCGGGCAGGCGCGGGTCGTGCACCTCGCGCAGCAGGCCGCGCGCCCTGCCCTGCTCGGATTCGAGCGCCTGGGCGGTGGTCCACAGTGGCCCGCCGGGCACGCCCGCCGCCTCCAGCGCGGCCACCACCTCGGCCACCGGCAACTGCCCGGCCCAGGCCTCGATGGCGGCTGCCAGCAAAGGCTCGTTGGCATGGCGCAGTTCGTCACTGGCAAAGCGCGCGTCCTGCGCAAACCCGGGTTCGCCAATGAGCTGCGCGAGCGATGCGAACAGCTTGTGGTTGAGCACCGCGAGCGCGAAATGCCCGTCGCGCGCGCGGTAGACACCGAACGGCGCCGAGAACGCATGCCGATTGCCGCTGCGCTGCGGGCTCTGGCCGGTGAACAGGTAGCGCCCCACGCCGGTGACCAGGAAGGCCAGCGTGGCGTCGAACATGGCCACGTCCACATGCTGGCCCTCGCCCGTGCGGCGCTGCTGCAGCAGCGCAGCCAGCGTGGCCCAGGAGGCGAACAGCCCGGCGATGACATCGGACACGGCCTCGCCCACCATGGTCGGGGCACCACCCGGCTCGCCCGTGGACTCCATCAGGCCGCTCATGGCCTGCACGATGATGTCGTAGGCCGGCAGGTGGGCCAGCGGCCCGGTCTGGCCAAAGCCCGACACGCTCACGTACACCAGCCTGGGGTTCACGCGGCGCAAGGCCTCGGGGCCCACGCCCAGGCGCTCGGCCACGCCGGGGCGGAAGTTCTCGACCACCACGTCGGCCGTGGCGGCCAGGGCCGCGATGGTCTGCGCCGCATCGGGGTGTTTGAGGTCGAGCACCAGGCTTTTCTTGTTGCGGTTGAGCGCCGTGAACAGGCTGCTCATGCCCTCGCGCATGGGGCCGATGTGGCGGTAGTCGTCGCCCGTGGGCGGCTCGACCTTGATGACCTCGGCGCCCAGGTCGGCCAGCAGGGCCGTGGACAGCGGGCCCGCGAGCACGCGGCTGAAGTCGAGGATGCGCACGCCGTCGAGCGGGCGGGTGGTTGCAGTCATGGCAAGGAACTCCGTGGGCTGATCGGGAGTTCCCATGGTTGCCCATTCCTGCATCAAAAATAAAATATTCAATCTTGATACATTGGATCAACCATCTTGATCAATATCAGCCTGCGCCAGCTCGAATACTTTGTGGCCGCAGCCCAGCACGGCGGCGCGGCGCGGGCCGCGCACGCGCTCAGCGTGTCGCAGCCCTCCATCTCCAAGGCCATTGCCGACCTGGAATCGCTGTGGGACGAGGTGCTGTTCGTGCGCCGCCACGCGCGCGGCCTGGACCTCACGGCCGCCGGCCGGCAGCGCCAGCGCGAGGCCCAGGTGCTGCTGGACAAGGCCCGCGCCCTCGAAGGCCCGCGGCGCGAGGAAGAGGCCGGGCTGCTGCGCGTGGGCTGCCTGTCCACGCTGGCGCCGCGCTACCTGCCCGAAATCCTGGTGCGCATGCGCGCCAAGCACCCGCAGGTCGAGATCGAGGTGCACGAGGCCGACACCGAGACCCTGGTGCAGCAGCTGGAGCGCGGCGCCCTGGACACCGCCCTGCTCTACGACCTGGGACTGGCACGCGCCGTGCGGCTGGAGGCCGTCACCTCCTTCGTGCCCTATGCACTGCTGCCCGCAGGCCATGCGCTGGCCGGGCGCAGCAGCCTCGCGCTGTCCACCCTGGCGCAGGAGCCCTTCGTCCTCATCAACCTGCCGCACAGCCGCGAGTATTTCCTCTCGCTGTTCCGCCAGGCCGGTGTGGCGCCGCGCATCGCGTACGAGACACCGTCGATCGAGATGGTGCGCTCGCTGGTGGCCAATGGCCTCGGGGTGTCGCTGCTCACCACGCGGCCGGCGCGCGACTGGAGCTATGACGGCAAGCGCATTGCCTGCCGCCGCCTGCGCGGGCCGCTCGCCCCGCAATCGGTGGTGCTGGCCACCCCGGGCCGGCAGGGGCACGAGAACCCGCGCTCGGCCCTGTTCGCGCGCATCGCGAAAGCTGCCTTTGCGCAGCAGCGCGACGCGATGACCGCGCCCGGATCGGCCTCCCGGTAGTTCACCCCTTGGTAGGCGTCACCTGTGCAGGCTCGGCCGGCAGCGTGATGCGCACCGACAGGCCCGGCGAGGCATTGCGCAGCTCGAACTGCCCGCCATGCGCCTGCGCCACCAGCCGGCACAGGTACAGCCCCAGGCCCACCCCGCCCGTGGCGCGCTGGCGCGCCACGTCGGGGCGGTAGAAGGCCTGGGCCATGCGCGCCAGGTGCTCGGGCGGCACGCCGGGGCCATGGTCGCGCACCTCCAGCTCCACGCCGGTGGCGGTGCTGCGCAGGTGCAGCTCGGGCGGCGAGGCTGTGGGCTCGCAGTGGCGCAGGCTGTTGTCCAGCAGGTTGCGCAGCACCAGGCGCAGGCGCCCCCGGTCCAGCGCCAGCACGGGCAGGGCCGGGTCGGCGATGACCACGATGTCGTCGGCGCAGTCGTGGCGCGCCTCCAGTTCAGTGATCACCTCGCGCGCAAGCTCGGGCAGGTTGGTGGGCTCGCGGTGCAGCGCGGCATGGCGGCCCGCCAGGCGTTCGCTTTCCAGCAGGTCGGAGATCAGGTGCGCCATCTCCCCCAGGTCGCGCATCAGCGCCTCGCGCTGGGTCCCCACGTCAGGGCCTTCGGGCAGCAACTCGGTGTTCAGGCGCGCACGGGTCAGCGGGCTGCGCAACTCGTGGCTCATGGCCAGCAACAGGGCACGCTTGGCCTCCAGCATCTGGTGGATGTCGTCACCCATGGTGTTGATGGTGGCTGCCAGCTGGCCCAGTTCATCGGGGCGGTGGGCGTGGCGCACGGGAATGGGTTCGCCGAAGTCGCCCTCGCCAAAGCGCCGGGCGCCGCGGCGGATGTCATCGAGCGGCCGCAGCAGGTGGCGGATGTAGACATAGGCCAGCCCCGTGAGCAGCAGCAGCACCGACAGCGTGACCCAGGCAACGCGCGGCTTTTGCTCCCAGGTCATGGCATTGAGGCCGAACTCGATGGAGTGGCCGTCTGCCGTCGTGCGCTGCAGCAGGCGGTGGCCATCGTCGCTGTCGCCCAGCCAGTGCCGCTCGGGCCGGTCCTTGTCCCTGGCCTTGTCCTTGTCGCGCATCCAGTCAGGGCGCGGAATGTCGGGGTGCGAGACCCAGTTGACAACCGGCCCCTCGATGCGCAGGTGGATCGGCAGGCGCTGCACGATGGCCTGGGCGCGCTCCACGCTGGGCGGGCTGCCGATCTCGCCGGCCAGCCGGTCCACATAGTCCATGAGCAGCGGCCGCGCCGCCTCGCGCCAGCCCACCGACAAGGCCTTCTGCACGCCGCCGACAAAGGTGATGGTGGTCATGCAGGCCAGCACCAGGAACAGCAGCACCAGGCGGATGCGCAGCGAATGCCCGACGGCGTCGCGCGCACGCCGGTGCCAGGGGCAAGGCTGGCCGTCCTCGCCATGGTGATGGCGATGGTGGTGGCGCCACCAGCCGCGGCGCCCGCCCGGGGCCGGCGGTGCACCGGTCACATCGGCCGCGCCGCGTTGCCCCCAGCGCCTCATGGCTGCGCCTTCCGCAGGGCCAGCGAGTAGCCGGCGTTGCGCAGCGTCTTGATGCAGTCCAGCGGTTCGAGCTTCTTGCGCAGGCGGCTGACCACGATGTCCACCGCACGGGTGTAGAGCTCGGCCTCGTGGCCGCGCAGCTGGTTGAGGATATCGTCGCGGCTGAACACGCGGCCCGGCTCGCGCGCCAGCAGGTGCAAGAGGTCGAATTCGGTACCGGTCAGCTCCACCGCCACGCCCTGGCGCAGCACGCTGCGGCGGGCGGCATCGATGTGCAGGCCCTCGAATTCCAGCGGCCCCTGGCCCTGCCCATTACCTGGCCCGTCGCTGCGCCGCCGGCGCAGCACCGTTTGCAAGCGCGCGACCAATTCGCGCGGTTCAAACGGCTTGGGCAGGTAGTCGTCGGCGCCCAGCTCCAGCCCCACCACCCGGTCCATCACGTCGCCGCGCGCGGTGAGCATGACGATGGGCAGATCCCCCTGCTTGCGGATGGTGCGGCACAGCTCGAAGCCATCCATCTCGGGCAGCATCACGTCGAGGATGGCGGCATCAAAGCCGCCCGCCGCGAGCTGCGTCAGCCCCTCGCTGGGCCTGAGCGCATGCGTGAGCTCCAGCTCGAAGCGCTGGAAATAGGTCGCCAGCGGGGGGCCGAGCTGTGCGTCGTCATCAATGAGCAGGATCCGGTGCATGGCCGATTCTAAGAAGGTCAGCTGTCCAGCGCGCCACCCAGCGCGCGGTGGCGCACGATCAACTGGCGCAGGCGGTGCTTGGCGCCGGTGTGCAGGGCGTCGAAGCGGTCGGCCGCGTCCAGCAACGCTGGCAGCGTCAGGGCGGCATGCTCGGGCTGCCGCGCCAGCAGGCCCATGGCGTGCTCGCGGTCGAAGCGGGGGCCCCAGACCAGCGACATCAGCTCGTCATGGGGGTCCGGCAGGCCCGCCAGCAACTGGGGGCCATGCAGGCGCACGCGCTCGGTCAGCGTGTGGATGGGTTGCAGTGCGGGGGACATGCGTGGCTCTCCTTCCTGCGCTCAGCCGTGGGCCATCCAGCCGCCCCGGTGGCCACGCTTGTTCATCATGTCGCGCACCTTTTGCTGCTGATCGGGGTTCAGGCTGTCGTAGAAGTCGGCCATGGCGGCGATCACCTCGGGGCTGGCGGTCTGCACGGCACGGGTCTTTTCTTCCATCAGGGCCTGGGCTCGGGCACGGTCGAAGGTGGCACCGGCGACGATGGCCTGCACCTCGGCGCGCGGGTCGGGCGTCTTGCCCTTGAACGCGGCGCGCTGGGCCTGCAGGGTGTCGGCCAGTGCGTTGAGCTTGGCCTTCTGCGCGTCATTGAGGTCGAGCTTGCTGCTCACGCGGTTGACGACCTTGCCGCGGATCTCGGCGGTCTTCTCGGGGCCCATTTCGCCGTGGCGGTGGCCGCCTGCACAAGCGGTCAGACCGCCCAGGACGATGGTGGCGCCGAACACGCCGGCCAGGGTTTTTTGGATCCAGGGTTTCATGGTGCAGTCCTTTCATGGACGGTGTTGAACATGGGCTTATGGTGCGCCTGGGCGGTTTTTTGGGGGTCTCGGGGCAGTTTCGGTTTATTTCAGAATGTATCTACCGATGGCGGTGCTGCCCGTGCTTGCCGTGCTTGCCGTGCTTGCTGCATGCTTTTGCCAAGGGCGGGAGCCGGGGAGACTGTCAGAAATTTTGTGTTCAGGGCATAGCATGACGACAGGAGCATGTATGCCAAGCAAGTTGAACAAGCCCAAGAGGGTAGCGCCAGCGCTACCGTCCATCCCCAAAGAGATCCTTGATCAGTTCGGCCAGGGG
>NZ_JBKDTZ010000345.1:0-7498 GCF_046339755.1 Acidovorax sp.
CCCGACCCGCGACCACGCCAAGTGGCTGGCGGAACAAAAGGCACTGGGCTATACCTTCTACGCGTCCGTGGGCAATGTGGGCGACTGGGATTCCACGGTCGAAGCCTTCACCAAATCCAAGGCCGAGCACGGCAGCATCGACGTGCTGGTGAACAACGCCGGCATCACGCGCGACCGCATGTTCCTCAAGATGTCCCGCGAGGACTGGGACGCCGTGATCGAGACCAACCTGAACAGCATGTTCAACGTCACCAAGCAGGTGGTGGCCGATATGGTGGAAAAGGGCTGGGGCCGCATCGTCAACATCAGCAGCGTGAACGGCGAAAAGGGCCAGGCCGGCCAGACCAACTACTCGGCCGCCAAGGCCGGCATGCACGGCTTCTCGATGGCCCTGGCGCAGGAGCTGGCCACCAAGGGCGTGACGGTGAACACCGTGAGCCCGGGCTACATCGGCACCGACATGGTCAAGGCCATCCGCCCCGACGTGCTGGAAAAGATCGTCGCCACCGTGCCCGTCAAGCGCCTGGGCGAACCCAGCGAAATCGCCTCCATCATCGCCTGGCTGGCTTCGGAAGAGGGCGGCTACGCCACCGGCGCCGATTTCTCGGTCAACGGCGGCCTGCACATGGGCTGATGCCGCGGCAGATTGCGTCTAACGCGCAACAAAAAACCCGCCTCGGCGGGTTTTTTGTTTTCTGGAGCCAACGAGAGTTTCGAGGTCTGGAGAAAGCTCAGCGCAGCGGTTCTGGCCAGGGCTACTTTTGGTATGACAAGGCGCAGCAACGACGCCACAAGAGCTTTATTCAGCCTCAGCCAACGAATCGGCCATTGGAGCCCATGATGCCCAGGTCGATGAACTTCGACCCCACATAGGGCGCTCCGCCCGCGAAGTCCACCAGGAAGCCGCCCATGTCGTTGCTGCGCATGCCGGCCAGGGCCGAGCGCAGCTTGGCGCGGCTGAGGTCTTTGCCAGCGCGGTCCAGGCCGTCGATCAGCACGCGGGCATTCACATAGCCTTCGAAGCTGCGCGAGGAAAACTCCTGCTGGTTCACGGCGCGCATGGCGCGCTGGTACTCGCGCACCCGGGCCACGCTGGTGCGGGTGGCATCGGGCAGGACCCTGGACACCGCCAGGCCACCGGCTTTGGCGCCGAGCTGGCGGATGTTTTCGCCGCTGAAGGCGACGCTGGTGGCAGCCAGGGGCGTGCTGGCCGAAACTTTGCGGAACTCGTTGACGAGCGCGGCACTCACGTCGCCGGCCGTGCCCAGCAGCACCGTCATGGGTTTGGCGCCGAGGGTCTGCTGCACCACCTGGGCCACCTGCTCGCCCTTGGCGTCGAGCTTGAAGGCCTTGGGGGCGGGTTGGTTGACGCTCTTGAGGGCGCTGTTCACATCGGCCAGGAATTCGCGTCCGAACACCGTGTCCTGGTAAACCACGGCCAGGTCGGTGATGCCCATGGCCACGAGTTTCTTGGCCAGGCGCTGGGCTTCATCGGAGTAGCCGGCGCGCACATGGAAGACCGAGCGGTACTCGGGCTTGCGCAGCGAGGAGGCGCCGCTCTGCGGGGCCACGTAGGGGATCTGTGCTTCATCGACCAGCGGCATGATGCGCTGGTTGTTGGGCGTGCCCATGCACGACAGCAGCGCGGCCACATTGCCATCGGCAATCAGCTTGCGCACGTTCTCTTCCGAACGGGCGGGCTCGTAGCCATCGTCGAGCGCCAGCAGGCGCAGTTCGCGGCCATGCGTGCCGCCGCTGCGAGCGTTGGCCTGGGCAATGCCCGCATCCAGCCCTTGTTTGAGCTCCTTGCCCAGGCTGGCCAGAGGGCCCGTCAGGCCCAGGGAGCAGCCGATGGTGACCACCTTGGCGTCGATGGGATCCTGGGGGCCGGCCCAGGTGGAGGGCGTGAGCGAGAGGCCCGCAGCGGTGGCAAGAAGGGACTGGGTGAACTGGCGACGTTGCATGGAAGGAGACGATGGATCGAAGTAAAAGGCGCTGCCACGGGGTGCCCGTGGTGGCCAAGGCCCTGATCGCACGGATAGCGCAACCATAGGGAAAACCCTGATTCTAGCGTTTCAGCGTAACAAACGTCAAAAAAAGCGTTTCCGAACAACGGATATCCTCGGTGCCAGCCGGGGAGGGGACGCCAGCGGCCATCAGCGCGCGCAGCGCGCCAGGTACGCGTCCTCGAAACGCTTGAGGTCGCTGCGCTCGCCTTCGGTCAGGTCTGTGCGCGCCTTCTTGAGGTGCAGGATGCGGCGCGATTCGGCACACTGCTGGCCGCGGCGCGCCTCTTCGGCCTCCGAGGCCTGCTGCGCCATCTGCTGCTGGCGGTCTTCCTCGCGCCGCTGCTGGCGTGCCTCGCGTTGCTCCTTGTGGAGGCGGGATGCGGCATCGCTTTCCTCCTCGCGGCAATCGCGCTCAAACTCGCGGCGCATGCCGCTTTGCACGTCGGCCTTGATGTTCCGGGAGTAGGCCGTGCGCAGGGTATCGCTCAGTGTACGGCAGCGTTCGCTCATGTACTGCTGGTGGTCCGGTGCGGGCGAGGAGGGGACCGAGCGGCTGGGCGCGCGTTCGCTGCTGCGGTACTCGCTCACCGTGGGGCCGGCCGATACCGAGGTGGTTTTCATCCCCTGGGGGCAAGCGCGCCACGTGGTGTACTGGTTGCCATTGTCGTCGCGGCAGGTGTAGCGCGTCTGTGCGCCGGCTTCAGACGGCGTGAGGGCGCCCAGGGCCACCAGCACCAGGCTGGCGCATGCCAAGCGCAAGGATTGCCGGGTACGCGCCGGGTTGGCCGGGCTCAAGTAGTCCATCCGCAAGAGGTCTTCCTTTCCATTGGTTGTATCCCGGTCACCGGCGAGGGACTCGCCGGCCGCCTTCTGCCTCGATGCGAGAGGGCGTGTGCACCGGGCAGGCAATGCATGGATTGTTGGGCGCCTGGGGCAAACGGGCGTTCTCCGCCTTGTCCACTGGCACCGCCAGGCGCTTGACAAGGTGTCCACTGGTCAGGGAAGACGGCTGTATGGGGCGCGGTCAGGCTACCGGCGGCATGGACCGGCGCAAGAAGAGGGCGAAGCTGGGGGAGGAGGCGGGCTACCCTGGGGCAGTGCAGGCGCAGTCAAGGCGGCGGCGCACTGCGCGGGACGCAAAAAACCCCGCTGGGGCGGGGCTTTCCTGTCGGAGGGGGGTGAACGGTGAAAAGAAGGGGCGGCCCGGGCGGAACCCAGGGGCTGCCACACCTTCAGAAGCGGGCCGGTGCGCGCTTGCGGTCGCGTTCGTCTTCGGGCCAGGCGGACAAGATTGCGGTGGTGTTCATGTTGGAAAACTCCTGTGATGTACCAACAACGCACCCGCTCGCCACCCGGTTGACAGCGTTTCGCAAAAAAATGCAACCCAAAATCAAAAAATTTCCAGGACCGGATTGCTGCAAAAAATATAGCAATTCATGCAAGCTGGGCAATATGTAAGACCTGGAAACAGGGGTGATGAATTACAGGGTTTTACAACTTAGGCGCCGGCAGTGGCCGAAATTTCTTCGAGCGCCGATGAAATTTCCAGCCAGCGTTCTTCGAGCTGCGCCGTCTCGTCGTGGCCGGCCTTGAGCCGGCGGCCGCACTCGGCGATCTCGGCGGGGGGAAGGGCCTCGGTGAGCTTGTGCTCAAGGTCTGCCCGCTCGGATGACAGGGCGGCCAGCCGCTTGTCGATCTGTTCGAGCTCCTTTTTCAAGGGGCGGGTCTTTTCCGCCAACTGCTGGCGGCTTTGGGCGTCGAGCTTGCGCTGGTCGCGGCCGCCCGTGGCGGCAGCAGGTGGCGGTGCCTTGGCGGGGCTGGGTGCAGGGGCCGCTGGTGCGGGCGCCGGTGCCGCTGCCACGGCAGCCGGTGTGGCAGCTGCCGCCTTCATGGCCGCTGCCTCGGCCTGGCGCGAGTATTCGCGCAGGCGCTTGGCCTCGTCGAGCAGGTAGCGCTGGTAGTCGTCCAGGTCGCCGTCGAACGGGCCGACCACGCCCCGGCCCACCAGCCAGAACTCGTCGCACACGGCGCGCAGCAGGGCCCGGTCGTGGCTGACCAGCATCACGGTGCCTTCGAACTCGTTGAGCGCCATGGACAGCGCCTCGCGCGTGGCCAGGTCCAGGTGGTTGGTCGGCTCGTCCAGCAGCAGCAGGTTGGGGCGCTGCCAGACCATCATGGCCAGCACCAGGCGCGCCTTTTCCCCGCCGCTCATGGTGCCCACGGCCTGCTTGACCATGTCGCCGCTGAAGTTGAAGCTGCCCAGGTAGCTGCGCAGGTCCTGCTCGCGCGAGGGCTCGCGGGCATTGGCGCCCATCTCCCGCGCCAGGCGGATCATGTGCTCCAGCGGGTTCTCGCCCGGGCGCAGCACGTCCAGCTCCTGCTGGGCGAAGTAGCCGATGGAAAGGCCCTTGCCCTCGGTCACGGTGCCCGCAATGGGCGCCATCTCGCGCGCGATGGTCTTGACCAGCGTGGACTTGCCCTGGCCGTTGGCACCCAGGATGCCGATGCGCTGGCCGGCCAGCACCGACTTGCTCACGCCGGTGAGGATGGTCTTGACCTCTTCATCCGTCGTGTAGCCAAAGGCCGCGTCGCTGATCGCCAGCATCGGGTTGGGCAGGTTCACGGGCTCCTTGAACTCGAAGGTGAACTCGGCCTCGGCCAACAGGGGTGCCACCTTTTCCATGCGCTCCAGGGCCTTGACCCGGCTTTGCGCCTGCTTGGCCTTGCTGGCCTTGGCCTTGAAGCGGTCGATGAACTTCTGCAGGTGGGCGATCTTGTCCTGCTGCTTGGCAAACGCCGCCTGCTGCAGCTCCATCTGCTGGGCGCGCAGCTCTTCGAACTTGCTGTAGTTGCCGCCGTAGCGGGTGAGCTTGGCGCTGTCGATCTGCAGCGTGACGTTGGTGACGGCGTCCAGGAATTCGCGGTCATGGCTGATCACGATCATGGTGCCGGCGTACTTCTTGAGCCAGGCTTCGAGCCAGACCAGGGCGTCCAGGTCCAGGTGGTTGGTGGGTTCGTCGAGCAGCAGCAGGTCCGACGGGCACATCAGCGCGCGCGCCAGCTGCAGGCGCATGCGCCAGCCGCCCGAGAAGCTGTTCACCGGGCGCTCCAGCTCGTGCGCCTGGAAGCCCAGGCCCAGGATCAGCGCCTGGGCACGCGGCACGGCATCGTGGTCGCCAGCGTCGGCCAGGTCGGTGTACACCTGGGCGATGGCCATGCCATGGTCGGCATCGTCGTGGGCCGTATCGCTCTGCTCCAGCCGTGCCAGCTCGGCATGCAGCTCGGCCAGGCGCGTGTCGCCGGCGAGCACGAAGGCGGTGGCCGTCTCGTCGGTCTCGGGCATGTTCTGCGCGACCTGTGCCATGCGCCATTGGCGCGGGATCGAAAAGTCGCCGCCGTCCTCGTGCAGGCTGCCGTTGAGCAGCGCGAACAGCGTGGACTTGCCGGCACCATTGCGGCCCACCAGGCCGACCTTCTCGCCCGGGTTCAGGGTCACGGAGACGCTGTCGAGCAGCACCTTGGTGCCACGGCGCAGGACGATGTTCTTCAGGTTGATCATTCAGTACTCAATCACGGCGCCATGGCCGCATCGTGCAGCACAAGGCCCAGGTAAACCAGGTTGGGGATCGGGTGATCCTTGAAGGGGGTGTCAGGCGGCGGGGACCTTCGCCACCCAATCTGCGGGTCCCGTGCCAGCGCAGCTTGGCGGGCCCCATGGCATGGCGGCAATACCGCTGCACCCCGCAGCCCGGCCGCAGGGTGCGGGCCGGACAGCCCGCTATTGTCGCCGATACCGGGCAAACCCTGTAGGCAACTATCTACGGAGCGGCCGCAGCCACCTCGTACCAGGCCCAGCCTTCATGCCGGCCCAGCAGGCGCAGGCGCGGGTTCTCGCCCAGTTCCTGGACCAGCTCGCTGGCCATCACCACCTGGGCGCCGGCCTGGGCAAAGTCGAAACGCCGCGGATCGACCAGCACGCGCACGCTGTCGGGCGTGGGGTTCACCACGCGGTAGCTGGCCGGGGGCGGCATGACTTCCTGCACAAAGCTCAGGTGCTGGTAGCGGTTTACCGTGTCCTGGTCCTGCGCTGGCAGGTGCATGCCGCGCCAGACACTGGGCTGGGGGTAGTAGAACACCCCGTTCACCATGGGCACGCCGGCAGCTGCCAGCGTCATGGCATTGGAGGTGCTGGGGAACAGTGCCAGCACGCGCCTTGGCCGGGCCTTGCCATCGGAGCCGGGAGGGCCCATGACATGGCGTTGCACCGCCTCGTTCAACGCCACGTGTGAAGGGCCCAGGCCCACGGGATTGAAATCAACCGTGGCAGCCACGTACACCACGGCGGTCAGGACGATGGAATGCGCCACCTTGCCCTGCACCAGCCAGTACGCCATCAGTCCGACGGCCACGGCCATGCTGGCCAGCAAGGTGGCGCTCAGGTGGGGATGGTACTCCTCCGGAACGCCCGCCATGGCCAGCGCCGCCACTGCGGCGCTGAGCAGGCCCAGTACCACCGCAGCGGTACGCCGCTGTGGTGGCGCCGGGGCGGCCAGGGTTCGGGCGCCCTCCTGCCAGGAGGGCAGGCAGGCCAGCACCAGCAGGCAGGCCAGGGCCAGCGCGAGGTCGATGCGGGACGAGGACACGTAGTGCCAGAACATCGCCCTGGACAAGGCCAGCGGTATGCCCCAGATGGCGAACACCACCGCGAACACCGTGAAGCCCGCGCAGGCCGCCATCATCCAGCGGTGCGGCCCTTGCATGCGCAGGTGCCGCAGGCCCAGGAACCAGATGGCCAGCAGCAGCAGGATGTACGAGCCGAACTCGCTTTCATTGAAGACGCTGTGCTGCAGGTTGGACAAGGTATCGGCATTGCCGAAGCCACGCAGCAGCATCAGGGGAGACAGGTCGCCACCGCGCAGCGCGGCGCGCTGGCCGGGATAGACCGTGCTGCGCATGGCCGCGATGGCCTCGCGAGCGTCGGCCCACCAGAAGTAGAGCAGGGCCGCCATGAGCCCGGCTGCCAGCGCAAACGCCAGCGGCGTGCGCCGGCCCCAGGCAAGCTGCCGGCGGTTGTCGGCCAGCCAAGCGGCCAGCACCACGGCATACAGCGTGGCCACGGTGATCTGCCAGGGCGGGTACAGCACCAGCGCAAATCCGGCCAGGAACCAGCCCAGCGCGATTGCCAGCCACCACAGGCGGGCGCCGGGCGGCTTGCGCAGCATGAGCAGGGTGGCGGCCAGCGCGCCCGAAGGGAAGAGCACCACATACAGCGGCCAATGGGACCAGCCCGCTGCGTAGGGCGCCACACAGAACAAGGCCGACAGCGCCAGGTTGCGGCCCGGGCGCCCCGGCGCCAGCACATCGAGCAGCCACCACAGCGCCAGCAGGCAGGCGAAGAACGGGAAGTACCAGTACCAGGCCAGGGCCTGGCCCAGCGGCAGGGCGAAAAAGCCCCAGGTCGCCGGGCGGGCCAGGGCCGACACATGCAT
>NZ_JBKDTZ010000346.1:0-35180 GCF_046339755.1 Acidovorax sp.
GGACATAGTGTTCCAGGCTCATCTCGGCGTCCTTGCTCAGGCCGCGCGGGGCGTCGCTGGCGGCCTGGCGCATCTGGTCCGCCAGGGCCTTCTGCAGGTCGGCCTTGCGCGAGGCCAGGGCCTCGTGCATGGTCTTGGCACTGGCTTCGTCGGGCGCCGACACCATGCCCAGGGTGGCAATGTGCACGTCCTTGAGCTGGCCCATCAGTTCCACCGACTGGATGGTGCTGGGTACCACCCCTTCGGTCACCGCCTTGACCTGCTGTGCGCCGCGGGACGACTGGTACAGCGCAAAGCCGCCGATAGCGCACAGCGCCAGGAAGGTGAGGGCAATGAGCAGGATGATGCGCAGGCGGACGGTCATGGGATGGACTGGCGGCTGAACCAATGTAACAATTTGATTCAAATGTCGGCGCCGCGCGTTGCGCCTTCATGACAGTGCCCCCGGAGAGTTGAGGGGCAAGGAGCGCCCGTCGTGTGCAGGTCTGCGTTCCGTGACTGAAACCCTGCCGTTACTGCAGCGTGAATGCCAGTGCAATGGGCAGGAACACCAGGGCGCCGAGGTTGCCGATCAGCACCATCGACGCCACCTTGTCAGGCTCCTGGCGGTAGCGTTCGGCGAGGATGAAGTTGATCACCGCCGGGGGCAGGGCGCCGAACACCAGCAGCAGGCCCTGCTCGCGCGTTGGCAGGCCCATGCCCCAGCCCACGGCCCAGGCGATGGCCATGCCAGCCACGGGCCGCAGCACCGCGCCGAAGATGCCGAAGCCGATGGAGTGGATGCGCGAATCCGCCATGCGTACCCCCAGCGCAAACAGCATCAGCGGGATGGAGATGTCGCCCACCATGCGGATGGCCGTGAGCAGCGGCGGCCACAGTTCCCAGCCCGCCAGGCCCACCACCAGCCCCGCGATGGCCGCGAGGTTGGGGGGAGATGCCCACACCGTGCGCAGCCGTGCCTGGTGGTCCAGCAGCCAGATGCCGAAGGAGAACTGCAGTGCGTTGGAGACGATGAACATCGCTACCGCAGGTGCCAGCGCGTCCTGGCCAAAGGCCAGCACCGCCAGCGGCAGGCCCAGGTTGCCGCAGTTGTTGAACATCATCGGTGGTACCAGCGTCTTCGGGTCCCAACGCAGTGCACGCGCCACGAGCCATCCCACCACGCCGGTGCCGACCATCAGCAGCAGCGTGGCCGCCAGAAGTCCCAGGTGGTCCTGGACACGGAAATCCTTGCTGGCGATGGCGCCGAACACCAGGGCCGGCGCGAACACCGACAGGTTGAGGTTGTTGGCGGTCGTCAGATCGGGTTTCAGGCGCCGCCCGACGGCATAGCCCAGGGTGGCAATGGCGAACAGCGGGAACAGGATGGAGAGGATGCGCAGCAGCATGGGTACGTGGGGAAAAGCCCTTTGAGCTTAAGGCACTGGTGCCCTGCCGGTGCCCCGTGTTCATTGCCGCCAGAAGAACACACCTGCCATCACCAGCCCCGTCGCCACGATGCCGCCGCGCAGCCACTGTGCGGGAATGTGCCGTGCCACGCGCGCCCCGCCATAGCCCCCGGCCGTGGCGGCCAGCATCATCATCAGGGCCTGGGGCCACTGCACTACGCCGCCGGCCGCGTAGATGGCCACGGCAATGGCGGTGAGCAGGGCCGAGACCCCATTCTTGAGCCCGTTCATGGCATGCAGGCTCGTCTGCCCCAGCAAGCCGAACAAGGCCAGCAGCAAAATGCCCAGCCCGCCGTTGAAGTAGCCGCCGTAGGCGGCCACGGCCAGCAGGCCCGCGACCGCCTTGAAGGGGGAGGGGGCGCCGCCTGCCAGGCGCTGCCGCAGCCAGGGGCCGAAGGCGAACAGCGCGGTGGCGGCCAGCAGCAGCCAGGGCACCACGCGGCGGAAAGTGGCCTCGGGCGTCACCAGCAGCAGGGCCGCGCCAGCGGCGCCGCCGGCCAGGGACAGCGCCACCAGCAGCCGCATCGACAGGCCCGGCGGCGGGGCCGTGTCTTCGCGAAAGCCCCAGGCCCCGGCCAGATAGCCCGGCAGCAGCGCCACCGTGCCCGTGGCATTGGCCACCACCGGCGGCACGCCCGTGAACACCAGGGCCGGCAGGGTCAGGAAGCTGCCCCCTCCCGCAACGGCATTGAGGGCACCCGCCACGAAGGCGGCGGCAAGCAGCAGGAGAATATCGGCCATGGGTACCAGCGAAAGCGGGGGAATGGAAGAGGGCGCCCGCGAGGCAGGCGTGGCGCGCATCTTAGGGTGGGAACGGGCAGCATGACCTGCGGTGGAACGCCTGCCAAGTCAAAGGTGTTTTGCGTTACAACGTGGTTCTCTGGCCATGCACACCATGCGAATCCTGTACTTCATCATCCACCCCGATGTGGCCATCAGCCCCCAGGTCCCCATCACGCGCTGGCCCCTGTCGCCGCGCGGCAGGGCACGCATGGCGGCAGCGCTCGCACAGCCCTGGGTGGCCAACCTGTCCTCCATCTACAGCAGCACCGAGCAAAAAGCCATCGATGGGGCCGCCATCCTCGCGGCGCACTGCGGGCTGGGGTTCACGCAGGTGCCCGCGCTCGGCGAGAACGACCGATCGTCCACGGGCTACCTTCCGCCGGCGGAGTTCGAGACAGTGGCCGATGCGTTCTTCGCGCAACCAGGAGAGTCGGTGCGCGGCTGGGAGACTGCGGTTGATGCCCAGGCACGCATCGCCGATGCCGTGGCGTCGATTGCCGCAGCGGATGCAACGGCCGGTGATGTGGCCATCGTCTCGCACGGTGCCGTGGGGGCCTTGCTGTACTGCCATCTGGCTGGCCACCCGATCTCACGGCGTTGGGGCCAGCCCGCCAATGGCGGAGGCAATTACTTCACGGTCGAGTGGGGCGACAAGCCTCGTGCGCTGTCGTGGTGGCTACCGGTCGATGAGGTGGTTCCGGCGGCTTCCTAGCGCTTGCGTGCTTTCGCCGCCTGGGGCGCCACCGGCTTGGCATCGTACGGGTCGGCAAAGCCCAGCTCCTGCAGGATGGCCGTTTCGTAGGCCTCCATCTCGTCGGCATCGGCCGCGCTGATCTCGTGGTCCCAGCCCTGGGCGTGCAGTGCGCCATGCACCAGCATGTGGGCGTAGTGCTCTTCCAGGCTTTTGTTCTGCTCCTTCGCCTCGCGCTCGATCACCGGCGCGCACAGCACCAGGTCTGCCGTGACCACGGGCTCCTGCGTGTAGTCGAAGGTCAGCACATTGGTCGCATAGTCCTTGTGGCGGTAGTCGTTGTTGAGCTGGCGGCCTTCCACGGCGTCCACGATGCGCACGGTGATCTCGGCGTCGGTGGCCAGGGCGTGGCGTATCCAGCGCGTGACCTTGTGGCGCGGCAGCACGGCGCGGTGGGCAGCGGCGCCGTCGAAACGGCCGAACTGCAACGACAGGGACAATTGGTTCAATGGCATGGCGGGCTTCCTGTGCTCACTCGCCGCGCGTGCGCGTGGAGGCCGCGGTGCGGCGCGTGGTCGAGGCGTCGTAGGCATCGACGATGCGCGCCACCAGCGGGTGGCGCACCACGTCGGCGCTGGTGAAGTGGGTCACGGCGATGCCCTTGACGCGCTTGAGCACGCGTTCGGCATCGACCAGGCCGCTCATCGCGCCCTTGGGCAGGTCGATCTGGCTCACGTCCCCCGTGACCACGGCGCGCGCGCCGAAGCCGATGCGCGTGAGGAACATCTTCATCTGCTCGGGCGTGGTGTTCTGGGCTTCGTCCAGGATCACGAACGCGTTGTTGAGCGTGCGCCCGCGCATGAAGGCCAGAGGCGCGATCTCGATGGCGTTGCGCTCGAAGGCCTTTTGCACCTTGTCGCTGCCCATCAGCTCGTAGAGCGCGTCGTACAGCGGGCGCAGGTAGGGGTCGACCTTCTGCGCCAGGTCGCCGGGCAGAAAGCCCAGGCGCTCGCCCGCCTCCACCGCCGGGCGGGTCAGCACAATGCGCTGCACGGTGCTGCGCTCCAGCGCGTCCACCGCGCAGGCCACGGCCAGGTAGGTCTTGCCCGTGCCTGCCGGGCCGATGCCGAAGGTGATGTCGTGCGTGGCGATGTTCTGCAGGTACAGGTTCTGCGTGGGCGTGCGCCCGCGCAGGTCGGCCCGGCGCGTGTTGAGCACGATGGCGTCGTCCGGGGCCTCCAGCAGTTCGCTGTCGCCCGCCAGCATGAGCTGGATGTGGTCCTCGGGGATGGGCCGCTCGGCCATTTCGTACAGCGCCTGCAGCAGCTCCATGGCCTGGGTGGCCTTGGCCTTGGGGCCGTCGACCTTGAATTGCTCGTGCCGGTGCGCAATGCTCACCTGCAGCGCCACCTCGATGGTGCGCAGATGCGCATCGGCTGGCCCGCACAGGTGCGTGAGCCGGGTGTTGTTGTGGGGAGTGAAGGTGTGGCGCAGGATCACGCTGATAATTCCCGTCAGGCAATGGAAAGACGCAAGAAGTGACGGCATGGCCGGTCACGCCGGCGCCGGCAAAGGACATCAATGATAGGCAAATTGACCGGCACCCTGCTGGAGAAGAATCCCCCCGAGGTGCTTTTGGACTGCCACGGAGTGGGCTACGAGGTGAATGTGCCCATGAGCACCTTCTACAACCTGCCCTCGGTGGGGGAGCGCGTGAGCCTGCTCACGCAGTTCATCGTGCGCGAGGATGCGCAACTGCTCTACGGCTTTGGCACAGTGGAAGAGCGCCAGGCCTTTCGCGAGCTGATCAAGATCTCGGGCGTGGGCCCGCGCACGGCGCTGTCCATCCTGAGCGGCATGGGCGTGGGTGATCTGGCCCAGGCCATCACGCTGCAGGAGGCGGGGCGCCTGGTCAAGGTGCCCGGCATCGGCAAGAAGACCGCCGAGCGCCTGCTGCTGGAGCTCAAGGGCAAGCTGGGCGCCGACATGGGCGGCGCACCCACCCACGCCGCCAGCGACGCGCAGGCCGACATCCTGCAGGCCTTGCTGGCGCTGGGCTACAACGACAAGGAGGCGGCGGCCGCGCTCAAGGCCCTGCCGGCCGATGTGGGCGTGAGCGACGGCATCAAGCTGGCGCTCAAGTCGCTGGCCAAGTAGACAGACGATTCACTGGGCTTCACGGACCAGGCGGCCGTTCATCGCCTGGACCGGGCGCGCATTGGGTTGCGACACACGCTGCAGCAGGCGCAGCTGCTCCAGGCCCACGTTCACCGGGGTCTTCATCACGATGCGCAGTACGCCCTCGGTACAGGGCGGGGTGCTCAGGGAGCCCGCGTACTGGTAGTAGCGCCGGTCCTGCGGCAGCAGCTCGCCCAGCGAGAGCTCCGGCTGCGGCAGGCGCACGCGGTCCTGCGCGTCCAGCGGCATGTGCATCCAGATGCGGGAGATGAAGGCATTGGGGCTGCCCAGCTGCATGGGCACGCTCACCACGGCCATCTGGCCGCTCGGGCCCTGGTACACCAGCTCGGTGGCCATGGGGTGGTTCTGCAGGTGCACACGCTCCTCCGCCGGATGGCGGAACTGCAGGCGCACCAGGCGCCAGGGGGCACCGCGCAGCGGCAGGATGCTGGCGCCCTCCACCTCCAGCTCCAGGCCATGCCCTGTGTTCCACACCGTGCCACCGAAGAACTGGTGGCCGAAGGGCAAGGGGTCGGCCGGGCCGGTCGCCACGTCCGGGGCCGTGATGTGGACCGGCGATTGCCGCGTGCCCCGGCTGCAGGCCGCAAAGTCCGGGTGCAGACTGCCCCAGGCGCCGGGGCCCCTGTCGCCGCTGCCATGGTCCCAGCGCACCGTGCGCGGGTCGGCGGGCGGTGGCGGGGGCGCAGGCGGTGCAGCGGCGGCCAGCTCGGCCGCCCGTGTCTGGATGTAGCGGCGGCTGGCACCGGGGTCCTGCACGGCTGGCCGGGGTGGAACCGGTGGGGGGGCTGCGGCCTTGGCCGGCTGGCGCGGGCGCTCGGCGGATATGCGCACCTCCACGCTGGGGATGGGCTCGGCCCGCCGGCGTGCGCCCGGCGGGGTGGGGGCCGCATTCCTGGCCTTGGCGCGCTGGATGGCCTCGTCGATCCGGGTGGCCAGGGTGGCCTTGTCCTGCGGGTTCTCGATGCGGATGGTGCCGCTGGCGGCCCGCGAGGGCGCAGGCGCCGCGGTCTGCGCGGTCGCGGTCAGAGCGGTGGCGCCGCAGGCGGCCAGAGCGGCCAGCAGTTGCAGCAGCAGTGGCCGGGGCAGGCGGGTGGGCGCAGGCATCGTCTTTTTCATGGGCTTCCTCATCTATCGGCGCCGCACGCACTTACTTTAACCCTGGGGTTCCTCCCGGGTTATATAGTTCCAATCTTCATGCTCCCGCGTGAATCAGATTCCGATAGAACCACCGTGACCATCCAGACCGACGACTTCGCCCCCGTACCGCCGCCCAAGCGCGTGGTGTCCGCCGCGCCCGCTTCCCCGCAGGAAGAGGCCATCGAGCGCGCCCTGCGCCCCAAGCTGCTGCAGGAGTACGTGGGCCAGGCCAAGGCGCGCGAGCAGCTGGAGATCTTCATCGGCGCGGCGCGCAAGCGCGAGGAGGCGCTGGACCACGTGCTACTGTTCGGCCCGCCCGGCCTGGGCAAGACCACGCTGAGCCACATCATCGCGGCCGAACTCGGGGTGAACCTGCGCCAGACCAGCGGCCCCGTGCTCGAAAAGCCCAAGGATCTGGCCGCGCTGCTGACCAACCTGGAGAGGAACGACGTTCTCTTCATCGACGAGATCCACCGCCTCTCGCCCGTGGTCGAGGAAATCCTCTATCCCGCGCTCGAGGCCTACCAGAGCGACATCATGATCGGCGAAGGCCCGGCGGCACGCAGCATCAAGCTCGACCTGCAGCCCTTCACCCTGGTGGGGGCCACCACGCGCGCCGGCATGCTCACCAACCCGCTGCGCGACCGCTTTGGCATCGTCGCGCGGCTGGAGTTCTACACCGCCGAGGAGCTGGCCCGCATCGTGCAGCGCAGTGCCGGGCTGCTCAATGCCCCGATGGACGAGGCGGGCGGCTTCGAGATCGCGCGCCGTTCGCGCGGCACGCCGCGCATCGCCAACCGCCTGCTGCGCCGGGTGCGCGACTATGCCGACGTCAAGGGCGATGGCCGCATCACCAAGGAGATCGCCAACCGCGCCCTGGCCATGCTCGATGTGGACCCGCAGGGCTTCGACGTGATGGACCGCAAGCTGCTCGAAGCCGTGGTGCACCGCTTCGACGGCGGTCCCGTGGGGCTGGACAACATCGCCGCGAGCATCGGCGAGGAGGCAGGCACCATCGAGGACGTGATCGAGCCCTACCTGATCCAGCAGGGCTTCTTGCAGCGCACCACACGCGGCCGCGTGGCCACGCTGGCCGCCTACCGCCACCTGGGGGTGACGCCGCCCAAGACCGGTGGGCAGGACCTGTTCGAGAGCTGAAAGCCACAGGAGCTGCTCGCCCATGGCCCGCTCCAGCAAACGCCGCAAGCAGCTGCGCGAAAGCGCCAAGGCCCGGACCGTGCGCCGTGGCACGGGCGTGAACTGGTCGCCGGCCTGGAAGACCGAGTGGGACGCCCTGGCGCCCGAGCAGCGCCTCCTCAACTCCTGCGGCCTTGCCTTGGTCGTGGGCACCATGCTGCTGCATGGCCTGGGCGGGGTGGTCTATGGCCAGCTTGCGCTGTTCCTGTTCGAGGGCTTCGAGGACCTGCCCGGATGGGTGGCCGTGTGGGGTGCTGCCAGCGTCTGGTGCCTGGCTGCTGCCTGGGCTACCTACCTGGCCGGGCGCCACCTGCCGTCCTGGGGACCCCTTCGCTGCGCGCGCTGGCGCCTGCGGGCCTACCTGGCTGCGGGGGCGCTGGCCGGCATCAGCCTGTTGCTGTGGCTGCTGAGCACGCCGGGCATGTGGGGTTCACTGGGCATCTGGCCGGGTCTGGCGCCGCGGTCCGAATGGCTGCTGGCCCCGCTGCCCTGGGTTTGGCCATGGGTGCTGCCCGTGGCGGGCGATGGCTTGCAGGCCTGGTGGCTGGGCACGGCGGCGCTGGGCGTGGCGCTCGGGCTGTGGTTCTTCGGCGCAGGCAAGCGGCCACGTGCCGGCCTGGCCTGCATCGGCGTGGCGCTGCTGGCCATCGGCCTGTGGGCGCTCGGCGGTGCGGCCTACCACTATGTGGCTGGGCGCGGGCTGGCCGGAGTGGTCGAGGAGGTGGCGGCGCTGAACCTGCAGTCGCACCCGGGCCAGCGCAATGCCGACACCTTTCTCTGGCTGTTGAGTGCCTGGTTCCTGCTGGCCCTGGGCGCCCTGCTCATGGCAGGGGCGTTGCATATCCCGTCGGCGGCACTGCAGCGTTCGCAGCAGAACCTTCCCCGCTGAGCGCGGCGGAGCGCTGCGGGCGGGCCTGGCCCAGCATGCCCGCCACGATCAGCACCTGCGCGATGTAGTAGGTGGCCAGCACCCACAGCTGGGCCAGCGGCAGGGGCTGCACGAAGCGGTTGGTGGCCAGCGTGGCATCGCTGAGCATGAAGAAGCCTGCGCCGATGGCCACCAGCCAGGCGCCGCGTCCACCGAGCACAGTGGCCCGGCCAATGGCCTGGGCGGCCATGAGGGCGATCACCAGCACATAGGCCGCCACAGGCCCGCGCAGGGCTGCCGGCAGCCCCCCGAGCCACAGGAAGGCATACATGCCCACGCCGATGGCCAACGTGGCCGCCAGCGCGCCGCGCCGCGCGAACCAGGGCACGCCCTGGCGGAACAGCACGATGTAGCAGAGGTGGGCGAGCAGAAAGCCCACCAGCCCGGGGATGAAGAAGCCGCTGAACATCAGGAACACATCGCCAGCCAGGGAGCCGGCCAGCGCGGCGATGAGCCAGCGGCCCTCGGTGCCGCCGATGCGTCTTCCCGCATCTGTCTCGCGCAGGTGGCCCACGACCACGGCAATGGCAACCACCATGGTCAGCGGCTTGAACAGCCAGTGCCATTCCTGCAGCCCGAGCACGCTGGTGGCTGTGGCGAGGGCCGCTGATTCGATCATGAGCGCCATCCCCATGCCGATGCGCCCCTGCACCGCCGCGCCCAGGGCCCATTGTGCGGCCAGCAGGGTGGTGAACCAGACCACGTTGTCGACCAGAGGGGCGGAGTCGGCCTGCCAGAGAAAGGCCGCCACGCCCGCCAGCATCAGCGCGAACTGCACGCCCGCAAACCACTGCAGCGCGCGCGACATGGGCGGGTGGTACAGCGGCATGTTGCCGATGTCGAAAGCCGGCTTGGGAAAGCGCTCGGCCACGTCGGCCGGGCGCCAGCCTGGCGGTTTGATCCAGACCCGGAGCTTGTCGAGCCAGTTGCGCGCATGCCAGCTGTCGTGTGCCAGGCTGGCGTACACCTGGGCATTGGCCCACAGCGGGTCCCAGCTGTTGAGCAGGCCGCGCGTGCCGTACATGCATTTCTCCCGGTCGTCCTCGTCCTTGAAGGTGCCGAACAGGCGGTCCCAGAGGATCAGGATGCCGCCGTAGTTCTTGTCCAGATAGATGTCGTTCACGGCATGGTGCACGCGGTGGTTGCTGGGGCTGCAGAACCAGCGGTCGAACCACCCCAGGCGCCCCACCTGCTCGGTGTGCACCCAGAACTGGTAGAGCAGGTCGACCAGCGCCACGATGGCGAAGACCAGCGGCGGCACGCCGGCCAGCGCCATGGGCACGTAGAACAACCAGCCCAGCAGGGCGCCCGAGCTGGTCTGGCGCAGCGCGGTCGAGAGGTTGTAATCCTGGCTCTGGTGGTGCACCGCGTGCGCGGCCCAGAGCACGGCCGACTCGTGGCCCATGCGGTGCAGCCAGTAGTAACAGAAGTCGTAGAACACCAGGGCCAGCAGCCAGCCCGGCACACTCAGCCAGAAGGCATCGTTGCGCCAAAGGGCCACATGCTCGAACACGGCCGTGTAGATGCCGATGCGCAGCAGCCGTGTGAACACTGCGCTGGTCTGGCTCAGCATGCCCAGGCTGATGCTGCTGATGGCATCGGGCAGCCGGTAGGTGATGCGCTGGCGCTTGTAGCCCACCGCCAGTTCTATGGCGATCAGCGCAAAGAAGACCGGGGTGGCAAGAACGATGATCTGGTTGGGGCTCATTGAAGGGCGATCGCGGATGTTTCGCCGATTCTTGCCCCAATCAGGTCAGTGCGCCTCTGGCATCAACCCTGATGATGCGCTCCACCGTGCCCAGCGTGAGGCCTCCGCGCACGCCGATCAGGTGGTCGTGCAGGTTCACCGTGGGATCGCAGTGGCCCGGAATGAGCCACAGCATGCGGCCCAGGGCAGGCAGCCGGGCCTTGGGGCTCTCGGTGTAGAGCAGGCCATGTTCGTCGCCGCCGTTGCCGTAGCGCAGCGCGCGCTCGGGCGGCAGCATGGCCACCAGGGGCAGGCCCGAGTCGATGGCATGGCTCTTGTGCCCCGCGTCGCACACCGCATGGGCGTCGCGCACGGAGATCACCTGCGTCTTGATGAACAGCGCGTGCTCGAAGCTCGGCTGGGCCGGCTCGCGTTCGTTGCGCGCATAGTCGGCATCCATGAACAGGAAAGAGCCGGCCTGCAGTTCGCCATAGACCCCGCTGGCCGCCTCGTGCACCAGGGTGCCCGTGCCCGAGCCGGTGATGAGCGGCACGGGTATGCCCGCAGCCTCGATGCGGTGGCGGGTGTAGGCTGCCGCGCGTACCACACCGGCAATGGCCTCGCGCCGCTCGGCCGTGCCCGGCAGGTGCTGGGCGCGGCCATGGTAGGCCTGGATGCCTGCGAAACGCAGGCGGGCGCTGTGGCGCACGATGGCCTGGGCCAGTGGCACGGCCTCGTCACCCGGCGGCACGCCGCAGCGGCCCTGGCCGACGTCAATCTCCACGAACACGTCGATGCCGGCCTCGCTGCCCGCCAGGGCCATGGCCTCGGCAAGGCGCTCGATGCCTTCGGGGCTGTCCACTGCAATCGCCAGGCGCCCGCCGCGGGCCGACAACTGGGCCGCCAGCCGCGCTGTGCGCAGCAGCTTGGGACCGGCGATCACCTGGTTGCTGATGTAGATGTCGTTCACGCCCCCGGCGGCCAGGGCCTCGGCCTCGGCCACCTTCTGCACGCATACGCCCTGGGCGCCGGCCTGCTGCATCAAGAGGGCCAGTTCGGCGCTCTTGTGCATCTTGGCGTGCGGACGCCAGCGCACCCGGTGCTTGCGCGCGAACTCGGCCATGCGCTGGATATTGCGCTCCATGGCATCGAGGGCCACCCCCAGCGCGGGCGTGTCGATCAAGTCCACCCGCGCGCCGATGCTGGCGCGCAAGGCTTCAGGTAATGCTTTCATCGCGGGCCGCGTCGTCCAGGTGTTGGGTATCGGCCCAGCCGACCAGCGTGAGGCCATCGGGTGTCCACAGCAGGCGGTTGATGGCCGCGTTGGACAGCTGCCAGGTGCGCGGTGCCTGGATCTCCTGGCGCGTGGCCAGGCGGTACAGCACGTCGAGCACGCCGCCATGCGCCACCATCAGCACCTGCTCGCCGGGGTGCTTTTTGGCCAGCGCGAACACCGTGCGCTCGATGCGCTCGCGCAGCATCACCAGCGATTCGCCGCCTTCGGGTACGTAATCGGGGTCACGCTTGCGCCAGCGCCGCGCATCCTCGGGCAACTCGGCCTCGATCTCGGCGAATGTGCGGCCCTGGAAATGGCCGAAGCTGCGCTCGCGCAGGCCGGTCTCGGGCGTGATGGGCGCGCCCGTGGCATCGGCCACGGCCTGGGCCGTGGCATAGGCGCGTTGCAGGTCGCTGGCGTAGATGGCGTCGATGGACTCGCCCGCCAGGGCCTGTGCCAACTGCTGTGCCTGCCACTGGCCGGTCTCGTTCAGGGGAATGTCCAGGTGGCCCTGGATGCGGGTGTCGACGTTCCAGGCGGTTTCGCCATGGCGTACGGCAATGATGCGGGTGGCTTGCATTCAGGTGGGATCAGGGTGGTGGCGCGAAGGGAATGCGCACCTGGCGCGGGCCGGCGGGCGGTTGAGGGAAGCCGGACAGGGCCGCATCGAACAGGATGCCGAACACGGCGGGATCGGCGACCCACACGTCCTCGTGCACGGCCGAGGTTTCGTAGACGCTGGCCTGCGTGGTGGCGTCGCGCATCACCAGGCTCACGGCGCGGCGGTGCAGCGGCGTGGGCTCGCCCATGCGCCACAGGCCACCCACACCCCAGCCGCGGCCATGCCAGCCGCCATAGCCCCAGCCGTAGTAGCCGCGGTAGGGGCCGTAGAAGCCATGGGGGCCATAGGGCCAGTAGGGGTCATAGCGCGGCACCGTGCCCGCCTGCACGCCCACCTGCACCAGCAGCTTGGGCGCTGCATCGTCGCGCTGCAGCCCGGCGCGGGCCAGCGACTGTTCGGCCAGTGCGGCAATGGCGTCGAAGGCCGGGGTCTGCTGCGAGGGTAGGCGGTCGATGCGGTAGGTGGCCGGGCTGGGCACGGCCGCCAGGGTGGAAAAGCTCTGCACCTGGCCTTCCACCACGCGGGTGGTGCTGCAGCCGGCCAGGGTGGCCGCTGCGGCGCTGAGCAGCAGGGCAGGAATCCAGCGACGGGTCATGGCAATCTCCCTAGATGTGACCATCTTGGAGTGCGATCCTGCGCCGAGGTTCACGACAGCTGCACCACCTGCACGCCGGGCAACGAGGGGCTCGGTGCCGAAAACTCTTCCTTGTCGAAGGCCTTGTCGCCGTCCTCACTGGCCACGCCGGTGGCGCGTGCATTCTTGAAGTCGTACTGGCTGCCATCGAGCAGGTGCGAGGGCACCACGTTCTGCAGCGCGTTGAACATGTTCGCCACGCGGCCGGGGTATTTCTTTTCCCACTCGCGCAGCATCTCGCCCACCTGTTTGCGCTGCAGGTTCTCCTGGCTGCCGCACAGGTTGCAGGGGATGATGGGGAAATTGCGCTGCGCGGCCCAGCGCGTGGTGTCCTTCTCGGCCACGTAGGCCAGGGGGCGGATCACCACGTGGCGGCCGTCGTCGCTCACCAGCTTGGGCGGCATGCTCTTCATCTTGCCGCCGAAGAACATGTTGAGCAGCAGGGTCTGCAAAATGTCGTCGCGGTGGTGGCCCAGCGCGATCTTGGTGCAGCCCAGCTCGTCGGCCACGCGGTACAGGATGCCCCGGCGCAGGCGGCTGCACAGGCTGCAGGTGGTCTTGCCCTCGGGGATCAGGCGCTTGACGATGCTGTAGGTGTCCTCGTTCTCGATGTGGAAGGGCACGCCGGTGCTGGCCAGGTATTCGGGCAGCACATGCTCGGGAAAGCCGGGCTGCTTCTGGTCCAGGTTCACGGCCACCAGGTCGAAATGGATGGGGGCGCGCGCCTTGAGCTTGATCAGGATGTCCAGGAGGGCATAGCTGTCCTTGCCGCCGGACATGCAGACCATGACCTTGTCGCCTTCTTCGATCATGTTGAAGTCGACAATCGCCTTGCCCACCTCGCGGCACAGGCGCTTTTCGAGCTTATGGGCCTCGCGCTCGATCTTCAGGCGCGCAGGGCCCGAGGCCGCCGCCACATCGGCGGCTGCCAGTTCGGGGGGCTCGGCGGTCCAGCCGGCCTGGGTGGTTTCGTTGATCACTGCGCTCATGGAAGGGGGACTCTCGGGGATCTGGTGAAAGCGGTGCCCGCCGGGCGCCCGGATTGGGCGCGCGCGGGCCAAAAAAGCTGTCGATAGCCCCCAATTGTCGGTGAAACGGCCCCTCCATGGGCTGGGGTGGGCTCTCCAGGCCGGTTTCTGTGGGGCCGAGGCGCTAGTTTTCCGCGGCCGATGGCTCGGCATCCCGGGGCGCGGCCGGGTCGGCCGGGGGCGCCACCCGCTCGGCCAGCCATAGCCGCAGCTCGCGCTTGCCTTTGGCGTTGGCGGCGCGCCATGCCTCCCGCGCCAGAGCCAGGAAGCGCTCTTCTGCAGGGTCTGGATGCTCCGCCGCGTGCTCTGTGTCGAGCCAGCCGGTGTCCACCCGCGCGTGGCGCTCGATCTGGCGTGCCAGCGTGTTGCCGATGGGGCGGGAACTCTTGATCTGGCTCCACATGCTGGGCGAGATCTCGAGCGAGGCGGCAAACGCCTGGTCCAGGCCCTTGGCGGGTTTGCCGGCGGCGATCTGCTGTTCGAGAAAAAGACGGTGCAACGCCAGCACATTGGTGCGGCGGACGATGGCGGGAGAAGGCTGGGTCACAACGGAAAAAACAACAAACGCGAAAAAAGATTGTGCCGGGTGTTGACCATGTCGTAAAGACTATTTACATTACCCATCCATCAGGACTCCGTGTCCTCACCCCTAACACACCACCGAACCACTCTTCGCCGAAAGCCCACCGTGAACGCCGCCCGCACCGCCATCCTCCGCCGCCCCTGCCAGGGCGCCGTGGCCGTGCGCGGGTCGTCGCTGTTCCATGTGCATCGGGCGTCCATGCCCTCCCTGGCCAAACGACTGGCGTCGCAGCAGCGCATGGCATTCAGTGCGTATTTGCAGGGCAATGGCAACCAGCCGCAGTGGCTGGGCAATGGTTTCGAGGATACCGCTCCACCACCGGGCGGAGGTTGCAACGCAGGGCAGTAGCCCCCAGAGCGTTCTCCCTCCCGATCTCTCCAGCAGAGGCCCGGCAACCAGTGGTTCCGGGCCTTTTTCATTGCCGCTTCTTTTTCCTTTTCACCTTTTTCGCAGCGCTTGCGCTGCCCCCAGGGCATCGACCCACCGGGGACCCCCGTTCCTTAACAGTTTGCTGCAGGCGGCCACGCTCCACCGGAGCCATGGCTGGCCTGCCCATCGAAGGCAGAGAGGCCGGCGTGCGACGCACCCCCAAGCCTCTCTCCATTTCGGGTGTGCCTTTGCTTTCACCGCCGGACCCGGCCGCATGCGCGGCCCGGCGGGATGTGCTGGGATTGATCACCCAGTGCAGCGACGTGCATGCGCGGTTTCATTGGAACTGTGGTCGCGTGAAGACACAACCGAAATGGAGATGCGCTCCGGCAGGAGCGCCTGGTATTTCGTTCTTCGTTTTCTACGCATGTAGCTCAACTGGCAGAGCACCGGCCTCCAAATCCGACGGTTGAGGGTTCGACTCCTTCCGCGCGTGCCAATCTTTTTCTTTCCTGGCCATGGCCAGGCATGCCGTAGCAGCCCTGTCGGATGGGGCGCCTGATTTTTTGATCGGGGATTGCAGGTTCGACTCCTGTCTGCGGCTCCCTCACCTTTCCTTTTTCCCCTTTTGTTGACCGGTCGCCAAGTGGTAAGGCAGCGGATTTTGATTCCGCCATTCGGAGGTTCGATCCCTCCCCGGTCTGCCCCTTTTCATCAACCCACCCACTTCGTTCCATCCATCCCATCACCCTTCAGGAGACCACCATGGCCATCCAGCATTCCTTTTCCCCCGGTGCCTCACGGCGCCGTTCCGGCCTCGCTGGCTGGCTGGCCCGCCTGGCATCCGTGCGTGCCCGTTTGCCCCGTGCGGCCGTCCGTGCTGTTCCTGCCACCCGCAGGCTGGAGCACATGGACCTCGACCAGCGCGTGCGCGAGGTCGGCGAGTGGTAGCGGCGTGCGCGCTCGTGCGCCCGCAGCCTGCCCCACTGCATTCACCAGGGCGTCCATCGATTGCCGATGAACGCCCGTTTTTGCCATTGACTGACGGTTGTTGTTGAACCGGGGCGTGCGCTTGGCTGGGCGGCTGCGCCCTGCATTGCCAAGAAAGCAAGAAAGGAAGCACCATGCCCCGCACCGAACCCGAAACCTCCACCCGAAAGCACCAGTCACCCACGCCGCGCGTGCTGCAGCTGGACCTGCACGGCACGCCGCAGTCGTGGATGCCGCTGGAGCAGGCCGCCGTGCACTACGCCAGCGGCGCTGTGGCCTGGGATGCCGGCCTCGAAGCCCTGGCCACATTGCGTGGCGGGCACAATGCGGCAACGGGCCGCCAGTCGGTGCTGGAGATTGCGCCCATCATCGCGCTACGCGGCGTCTCCCGGATCAACCTCTTTGACGTGGTGCCGGGGCTCACCAAGCGCCGCCTGCTGCGCCGTGACCGCCACACCTGCGCCTACTGCGGCGGTGTGTTTGGCGAAGAGGCGCTGCAGTGCGAGCACATCGTTCCGCAGTCGCGCGGCGGTGCCACCTCGTGGACCAACCTGGTGGCGGCGTGTGCCGGCTGCAATGGCTACAAGGCCGACCGCCTGCCCGAAGAGGCCGGCATGCGCCTGCTGTACCTGCCCTACGTGCCCAGCCGCTACGAGTCCTTCCTGCTCGACGGGCGCAACGTGCGTGCGGATGTGCACGAATGGCTGGCCAAGAGGCTGCCCAAGGGCTCCAGGCTTCATTGAGATAGCCTGGGTTTTCCGGCCGGAGGTGAAAGGGCCGTGGTCAGCGACCACAGCCCTTTTTTCTTCCCCTGTCTTCAGCCGTGGTAGCCGCTCACCACTGCCCGGTTTCTATGCGAATCGCCACTTCACAATCGTCGAAGATCTCCAGCTTGGCAATCTTCACGCGCACGCCCAGCACGCCGGGCAGCTGCATCAGGCGGTTGGCGAGCTTGCCGATCAGGCTCTCGAGCAAGTTCACGTGCTCGGCGCGGCATTCGTCGATGATGATCTGGCGCACCTTGCGGTAGTCCAGCACGTGCAGGATGTCGTCGTCGCGCGGCGACAGCGGCTGGGCGCCCAGGCTCAGCTCGGCGTCCACCTGGATGGGCTGGGGATCGGTCTTCTCGTGCGAGAGGATGCCCAGGTTGGCGTCGAAGCGCAGGCCGGTGAGCGTGAGGATCTGGGTGCCGGTGGCGTGGGTGGTCGTCATGGAGTTTGTCCTGTGCGGGCGCGGGCCCGCTCACATCAGCGAAAAATCGCGCTCGAACTTCATCAGGTGCTGGCCGCCGTCCACCATCAGCGTGGTGCCGGTGAGGGAGCGGTTCTCCAGCGCAAAGCGCACGGTGGCTGCCACGTCCTCGGGCGTGGACGAGCGGCCCAGCGGACTCAGGCTGTGCAATTGGGCAAATTTCTCGTCGCTGAGCATGTGGCTCGTGAGCGTGAGGCCCGGGGCCACGCCCACCACCCGTACGCGCGGCGCCAGCGCCAGGGCCAGCATGGTGCCGGCCGCTTCCAGCGCCGCCTTGGACAGCGTGTAGCTCATGAAGTCTGGGTTTTGGTTCCAGAGCTTCTGGTCGAGCAGGTTGACCACGGCGCCCTGGGCATCGGCCTCGCCCGCGGCGGCGCGCGCCTGCAGGTGTTCGTGCAGGGCCTGGGCCAGCAGCACCGGGGCGCCGGCGTTGCTGCGCAGGTGCTTTTCCAGGCTGGCAAAGCCCAGCGTGGCGGCGTTGTCGTGCTCGAACAGCGAGGCGGTGTTGACCACGGCATCGAGCGTGCCGAAGCGTTCCACCACGCGCGGCACCAGGGCGCGCACGGCGGCCTCGTCGTCGAAATCACCATCGAAATGCGCACTCTGGCCCGAGGACAGGCGTGCGCATTCGGCCGCCGTGTCGATGGCATCCTCTTCGGAGCTGCGGTAGTGCACGGCCACCAGCCAGCCGCCGGCTGCCAGCGCCAGCGCAATGCTGCGGCCCAGCCGCTTGGCGGCACCGGTGACGAGCACCGTACGGGGGCGGGTGGAAGAGGGCATGAGGGACAATGCGGGCCGTGACGACGAAGAAAACACCCGACAGTTTAACGACCGCCTTGCAGGCGCATATCGCCGACGCCATCACCGCCGCGGGCGGCTGGATCGGTTTCGACCAGTTCATGGCCCTGGCCCTGTACACGCCGGGCCTGGGCTATTACGCCAACGATTCGGCCAAGTTCGGCCTGCTGCCCGGGTCGGGCAGCGACTTCGTGACCGCGCCCGAGCTCACGCCCCTGTTCGGCCAGACCCTGGCCGTGCAGGTGGCCGAGGCGTTCGAGCAAACCGGTACCAGCGAGGTCTGGGAGTTCGGCGCCGGCTCCGGCGCGCTGGCGCTGCAACTGCTCGACGCCCTGGGCGACCGCGTGCAGCGCTACACCATCGTCGACCTGTCGGGCAGCCTGCGCGCGCGCCAGCAGGCGCTGCTGGCGCCACACGCGCACAAGGTGAAGTGGGTGGATGCGCTGCCCGAGCGTTTCGAGGGCGTGGTGGTCGGCAACGAAGTGCTCGATGCCATGCCCGTGCAATTGCTGGCGCGCCATGGTGGCCAGCACGGGGGCGTATGGCACGAGCGCGGTGTGGCACTGCATGAAGGCGCCTTCACTTGGGCCGACCAGGCCACGGACCTGCGCCCGCCGTTGGAGGTGGAGGGCCCTCAAGACTACCTGACCGAGATCCACGCGCAGGGCGAGGGCTTCGTCCGCACCCTGGCCGAGCACCTCGCGCGCGGCGCGGTGTTCCTGCTGGACTACGGCTTTGGCGAGAGTGAGTACTACCACCCCCAGCGCCACATGGGCACGGTGATGTGCCACCAGGGCCACCTGGCCGATGGCGACCCGCTGGTGGACGTGGGCCGCAAGGACATCACCGCCCACGTCAATTTCACTGCCATGGCGCTGGCCGCGCAGGACGCGGGCATGAGCGTGCTGGGCTATACCACGCAGGCGCACTTCCTCATCAACTGCGGGCTGGCCCAGCGCCTGGTGGAGCTGCCGCCCCTGGAGCGCGCCACCGCCGCCAAGCTCATCATGGAGCACGAGATGGGCGAGCTGTTCAAGGTCATCGCCCTGGGCGTAGGGGATGCCTGGGAGCCCATGGGCTTTGCCCAAGGCGATCGCTCGCACCGCCTCTGAGGCACCGGATCAGTTCAGGCGGGCCCCGCTGGCGGCGTCGAAAAGGTGCGCTTGCGCGGCCACGGGCTGCAGCCACAGCGCATCGCCTGGCCGCACATCGATGCGGTCGCGAAAGGCCGCCAGGATGTCATGCCCACCGGCCAGCCGCACGGCGACCTGGGTTTCCGAGCCGGTGGGCTCTACCACCCTGACCTGCGCAGCCAGTCCACCGCCACTGGTCTCCAGCGCAAAATGCTCGGGGCGTGCGCCGTAGAGCACGCTGTCGCCGTGGCGCCCTTGCGGGGGCTGGGCCAGGGGCAGGTGCAGGCCATCGTCAGTCACCACGCGCGCCGCGCCGTCCAGGTGCAGCCGGCCGGGAATGAAGTTCATGGCCGGCGAGCCAATGAAGCCCGCCACAAAGGCATTCGCCGGCCGGTCGTAGAGTTCGAGCGGCGCGCCCACCTGCTCGACCACACCATCCTTGAGCACCACGATGCGGTCGGCCAGCGTCATGGCCTCCACCTGGTCGTGCGTGACGTAGACCGTGGTGGTGCGCAGGCGCTGGTGCAGGGCCTTGATCTCGGTGCGCACCTGCACGCGCAATTTGGCGTCCAGGTTGGACAGGGGCTCGTCGAACAGAAAGGCGTCAGGCTGGCGCACGATGGCGCGGCCCATGGCCACGCGCTGGCGCTGCCCGCCCGAAAGCTGGCGCGGCGTGCGGTCCAGCAGTTGTTCCAGTCCGAGGAGGGCCGCCACCTCACCCACCCGGCGCTGGATCTGCGCCTTGTCCTCGCCCTGCAGCTTGAGCGAGAAGCCCAGGTTCTGTGCCACCGTCATGTGCGGGTAGAGCGCGTAGTTCTGGAACACCATGGCGATGTTGCGGTCCTTGGGCGCCACGTCGTTGATCGCCCGCCCGCCCAGGCGGATCTCGCCACTGGTGATGGCTTCGAGCCCCGCGATGGCGCGCAGCAGCGTGGACTTGCCGCACCCCGAGGGGCCGACCAGGGCGACGAATTCGCCGTCCTGGATGGCAATGTCCACGCCGTGGATCACGGGCGTGGCGCCGTAGTGCTTGACGATCTGGTGTAGGGAGAGGGCGGCCATGTTGGTCAGTCCTTGACGCCGCCAGCCGTCAGGCCGCGGACGAGGTAGGTGCGCACCAGCACCGTGAAGATCACCACGGGGAACATCACCAGCGTGCCGCTGGCGGCGATCTTGGTCCACTCCCAGCCTTCGTACTGCAGGAAGTTGACGATGGCCACGGGCGCGGTGACGGCGTTGGTGCGCGTGAGGATGAGGGCGTAGAAGAAATCGTTCCACGAGAAGATGAAGCACAGCACTGCCGTGGCCGCCAGCCCGGGCGAGGCCAGCGGCAGCGTGATGCGCCAAAAGGCCTGCCACACACCGCAGCCGTCGATGTAGGCGGCCTCTTCGAGGGCCGCGGGCACGGCCTCGAAGAAGGTCTGCATGAGCCAGATCACGATGGCCAGGTTGAACGTGAGGTAGACGATGGCCAGGCCGGCGATGGTGTCCTGCAGGCCCAGCCAGCGGTAGGCCAGGAAGAACGGGATGGTGAAGGCGATGGGCGGTGCCATGCGCGTCACCAGGATCCACAGCGCCACATGGCGCCGCCACTTGAATTGCCAGCGCGTGAGCGCATAGGCGGCGGGCACGCCGATCAGCAGCGACAGGCCGGTGGACAGGGTGCTCACCGCCAGGCTGTTCCAGAACGACTTGAGGAAGTTGCCCTGCAGCAGGCTGCGAAAGCCTTCCAGCGTGGGCACGAAGAGCAGGCTGTCCTCGAAGATCTCCGCCCCGGGCTTGAAGGCCAGTTGCACCAGCCACAGGAAGGGGAACATCACCACCAGCAACAGGACGATGGCCACCAGGCCGCGCGCATGGCGGCGCAGCCAGCCGGCGCGTCGCGTGGCGGGCAGCGGCAAGGCGGCAGCAGTGGGTGGTGCCAGCAGGGGCAGGGTGGCGTCAGCGCTTGTGGTCATGGTCGTTCCATCCCAGTCGGCCCACCAGCCAGCTGAGCGCGAACACGCCCGCGAGGATCACCATCGCGATGGCGCTGGCATAGCCCCAGTAGGAAAAGTTGAAGGCCTGGATGAAGCCGTAGTAGTTGGTCACTTCGGTCACCGTGCCCGGGCCGCCGTCGGTCAGCACATAGATCAGCGGAAAGGCCTTGAAGCTGTCGATCAGGCGGAACAGCCCGCACACCACCAACACCGGCCGGATGTAGGGAAACACGATGTAGATGAACAGCTGCCAGCGGTTGGCACCGTCCAGGCTGGCGGCTTCCAGCGGTTCGTCGGGCACCATCTGCAAGGTGGCCAGCACCATCAGCATGGTGAACGGAAACCACTGCCAGGTATCGGCGATGGAGATGGCCCACAGGGCCGTGTCCGGGTTGGCGATGAGCGAGCGCACGGGCAGGCCCACGGCCTCCAGCGCGCGGTGCAGGGGACTCACGTCGGGCGTGTACATGATCTTCCAGATCAGCGCCACCACGATGGGCGGCAGCACCATGGGGATCAGGAACACCGTGCGCGTAGCGCCCAGCAGCTTCGAGCGCCCGTTGAGCAGCAGCGCCAGGCCCAGGCCCACCGCCAGCTGCAGCACCACGCTGGAGGCCGACAGCTTGAGCTGTGTGGCGATGGAGCGCAAAAAGCGCTCGTCCTCCAGCAGGTGGCGGTAGTTGACCAGCGGGTCCTTGAAGTGGAAGGTGGCGGCCGCATCCGTCAGGCTCAGCGGCGTGAAGCTGGCCACCAGCAGCGCCGTGGCCGGCGCAAGCGTGATGAGCAGCAGCACCGCCAGCGAGGGCAGCAGGCCCCAGAGGAAGGCGCGCCGGCGCGCGGCCTCCCAGCCCACGCCGGGTGGGGCGGTCAGGGTGCTCACGGCCGGCCCGTCACAGGTTCTGCCCGGCGCGCTTGAGCTCGGTGATCGACTGCGCCTGGGCCTGCTGCAGCGCCTGCTTGGCGCTGGCCTGGCCCGACGCGATCAGCGCGATCGCCTTGTTGAGCTGCTGGTCCACCTGCGGGTAGACCGACACGGTGCGGTACTTCATGTGCCCGGTCTTGGAGGCCAGCTCGATCGAGTCGAGCGCCAGCTGTGCCAGGTCGTTGCCGTTGATGACCTGCTTGGCGCGGAACTCCTTGGAGTCGATGTCCGAGCGGCGCGCGGGTGAACCGTAGCCCGCCAGCACCGCCTTGCGCGTGGTCTGCTTGGACAGCGCCCACTGGATGAAGGCCCAGGCGGCCTCCTTGTTCTTCGAGCCTGTCGGAATGCCCAGGCCATGCACGGCCGTGCCCGGGAAGCGCCCGGCCGGGCCCTTGGGCACCTGGCCGAACTTCAGCGTCTTGATGGTCTTGCTGGTGGCTGCGTCACCGAGTTGTGCAAGGTGCAGCTGGCCCGCATCGGTGAAATTCACGCGGCCGAGCTTGAGCGCCTGGGTCACCTGGTCGGGCGTATAGGTGATGGCACCATCGGGCCCGAATTCGCGCAGCAGGCTGGCGTAGTACTCGGCCGCGGCAATCGCCTCGGGCGTGTCGAGCGTGGGGTACAGGTCGTCGGGCGCCTTGCGGAACACGTCGCCCCCAAAGGCGTGCAGGTAGGGCACGAAGGTCCAGCCGTAGTGGCTGTCGGATACGAAGCCCGCCACGCGCTCCTTCCTGTTCACGGCGCGCAGCACCTTGACCAGGTCGTCCGTGGTGTCGGGGTAGGCCAGGCCCGCCTGCTGCACCAGGTCGAAGCGCGACGAGGCGGACAGCAGCGCCTCCGCCGTCCAGGGGATGCCGTAGAGCTTGCCGTCCTTGCCGGTCTCGGGCGCGCGGGCGCCGGGCAGGAAGTCGTTCACGTCCCAGTCGGCGGGGGTGAAGTTGGGGTTCTTGATGAAGTCGTCGAGCGGGGTGAGCCAGCCCGAGTTGATCCAGCGGCTCGAGTAGATGAAGGTCACGTTGACCACGTCGTACGCCGAGCCCTTGGTGGACAGCTCCAGGTCGGCACGCTGGTTGTAGACCGGGAACGACGGGGAGTCAAAGTTCACCTTGGCGCCCGTGAGCGCCTCGAACTCGGGCAGGTACTGCTGCAGCAGCTTGGGGTAGGCCGCGCTGAAGGTCGAGACGTTCAGGGTCACGCCCTGGAATTTCTTGGCACCGCTCTGGGCATGGGCAAAGCCGGGCAGCAGGGCGGTGGCGCCCAGGGCCGATGCGGCCTGGAGCAGTTGGCGTCGTTGCGTCATGGAATGGTTCCGTGGCTTCAGGCGGTAGCTGTGATGAGGGTGTCGATCTGCGCGTCGTTGGTGGCTTCGGGGCGCGTGCGCGTGCGGCTCCTGCGGCCGTCCACTGCCACGGCCGGATCGCCGTGCACGGTGACGCGGCGCACCAGGCGGGCTTGGTTGCCGTAGTCGTTGATCGCGAAATGCTGGGTGGCGCGGTTGTCCCAGATGGCCACGTCGTCCTGCTGCCACTGCCAGCGGACGGTGTTCTCCAGGCGGATCACGCGGTTCTGCAAAATCTCGAAGAGGCGCGCCGACTCGGTGCTGGAGAAACCTGCGATCTTCTTAACGAAGTGGCCCAGCAGCAGCGCGCGCTCACCCGATACCGGGTGCACATGCACGACGGGGTGCTCGGCCTCGTACACGGCCGAGACGAAGACTTTGCGGTGGTGGTTCAGGCGCTCTTCCTCGACCACCACGCGTTCGGCGCCGTAGTCGTAGTCGTTGCTGTGCAAGGCCCACAGGCCGTCGGCCAGGCGCTTGAGGTCTTCGGGCAGGCGCGCATAGGCAGCCGCCGTGTTGGCCCACACCGTGTCGCCGCCATAAGCCGGGATCTTCACGCCGCGCAGGATGCCGTACTTGGGGAAGGCATCGAGAAAGGTCACGTCGGTGTGCCACGAATCGGCACGCCCGCCGCCCTTGGAGGCGTCGAGCTCGAAGATGCGCGTGCCCGTGGGCGAGGGCACGGTAGGGTGGGCCACCGTCTTGCCCAGCAAGGCGCCAAAGGCCTGGTGGCTGGCGTCATCCAGGTGCGCCTGGCCGCGGAAGAACAGCACCTTGTGCTGCACCAGGGCGGCGGTGAGGTCGGCGACGGTGGCGCCATCGAGTTCACCCGAGAGCTTGAAATCCAGGACTTCGCCGCCCAGGCTGCCGGCCACGCGGCGGATGCGCAGGTTGCCGAAGGAGGTATCGATATTGGAAGGGGACGAGGTCGCGCTCACGGGCAGGCTCCAGCAGTGGGGGGGAGCGCCGGATTCTGCGGACGCAGCGACAGTCTGCGAACCAAGGAAAACCGATATCCAAGCTGCCGAAACATTCGGCAATATCGAAAGCAGCGAAAGTTGGTAGGAAGGCGCGTGCGCGTCAGCTACCGGCCAACTGGCCTCCGGAGGGAACGGCCTCCAGAGTGACTGCATCGCTGCGGTCCTTGAGGCCGATGCCGGTAAGGCCCAGGCGCCTGGCTTCCTCGCACAGCCACCACAGGCGCGCCGCCGCAGCCGCCGGCGCCAGGCCTTCGGTGCGCACGTTGGAGATGCAGTTGCGCTGTGCATCGCTGCGGCCCACCTGGGGCTGCCAGGTGAGGTAGATGCCCAGGCTGTCGGGCGAGCTCAGGCCCGGGCGCTCGCCGATCAGCACGGCCACCATGCGCGCGCCCAGCAGCGCGCCCACCTCGTCGCCCAGCGCCACGCGCGCCTGGGTGGCGATGGCCACGGGCCCCATGTGCCAGCCCTGCGGGGTGCCTTGCACGATGGCCTGCACCAGGGGCATGGCGTTGCGCTCGATGGCCAGCGCCGAGAGGCCATCGGCCACGACCAGCAGCAGATCGCAGCCTGTCTGTGGTGCATCGCCTAGCCGCCGCGCGTCGGCTTCGTCCAGGCGCCGGCCCAGGTCGGGGCGCAGCAGGTAGGTGGCGCGGTCGGGCGCGGCACTGGCCACGCGCAGCGTGGTGCAGCCCAGGGCGGCCAGTTTTGCGGCCAGCGCATCGGCATCGAGCGGCAGGTGCACGGCATCGCGCGCCTGGGCATGGGCCAGGCCGAAGTCGAGCAGTTCGCGCGTGGGGATGGCCGTGCCTGAGCGCCCCAGTGCCAGCCGCGCGGCCGTGTGGGCGCGCAGGTCGCCCCAGGGGTCGGGCAGCGGGCCGGTAGCGGGGGCGGGGTGGTTCATGCGCGCATGCCTATCTGCCGCAGCCGGGCAATGGCGGCCTGCTGCTGCGCGGCGGGCAGCAGCCGACCCGCATCGTCAGCCAGGTGCATGCGCTGCAGCCAGGCGTCGAACTCGGGGGCGCGTTGCAGGCCCAGTACTTCGCGCAGGTAGAGCGCGTCGTGGAACGAGGTGCTCTGGTAGTTGAGCATGATGTCGTCGGCCCCGGGCACGCCCATGATGAAGGTCAGTCCCGCCACGCCCAGCAGCGTCATCAGCGTGTCCATGTCGTCCGAATCGGCCTCGGCATGGTTGGTGTAGCAGACGTCGCAGCCCAGCGGCACACCGAGCAGCTTGCCGCAGAAATGGTCTTCCAGTCCGGCACGGATGATCTGCTTGCCGTCGTACAGGTACTCGGGCCCGATGAAGCCCACCACCGTGTTGGTGAGCAGCGGCGAGAACGCGCGTGCCACGCCGTAGGCGCGCGCCTCGCAGGTCTGCTGGTCCACGCCGTGGTGGGCGTTGGCCGACAGCGCGCTGCCCTGGCCGGTTTCGAAGTACATCACGTTGTCGCCCAGCGTGCCGCGCTTGAGGGACAGGGCGGCCTCGCGCGCCTCGCGCAGCAGCGCGAGGTGGATGCCGAAGCCCGCATTGGCCTTCTCGGTGCCGGCAATGGACTGGAACACCAGGTCCACCGGCGCGCCCTGTTCGATCATCTGCACGGTGTTGGTCACATGCGTGAGCACGCACGATTGCGTGGGGATCTGCAGCGTGGAGACCACGCCATCGAGCATGTGCACCAGCCCGGTGAGGGCGGCAATGCTGTCCGTGGCCGGGTTGATGCCGATCACCGCGTCGCCCGCGCCGTAGAGCAGGCCGTCGACCATGGAGGCCGCGATGCCGCGCAGGTCGTCGGTCGGGTGGTTGGGCTGCAGGCGCACGGCCAGGTGGCCCGGCAGGCCGATGGTGTTGCGAAAGCGCGTGACCACGCGGCACTGGCGCGCCACGGCCACCAGGTCCTGGTTGCGCATGAGCTTGCTCACGGCGGCCACCATCTCGGGCGTGAGGCCGGGGGCCACGGCGGTGAGCGCGGCCGTATCGGCCGCCAGCAGCAAGTCGCGCAGCCCGCCCACCGTCAGGTGCGCGATGGGTGCAAAGGCTGCGGCATCGTGCGTGTCGATGATCAGGCGGGTGACCTCGTCGCTCTCGTAGGGCACCAGTGCTTCGTTCAGGAAACGCGCCAGCGGCACGTCGGCCAGGCACATGCGCGCGGCCATGCGCTCCACCGCCGAGCCGGCCGCGATGCCGGCCAGCGCATCGCCCGAGCGCGCGGGCGTGGCTTTGGCCATCACTTCGCGCAGGTCGCCGAACTGCCAGCGGTGGCCCTGGATGGTGTGGTGGTAGGTCGCAGGCATCGGTTGTGGATGGGTGGCCTTTGGCAATGATGCATGCCATTGCAAGGGATGTGCCATCGGACAGGTGATCCAGTCTTAGCTGATTTGGTTGTTAACAACTGAAAAAACATTCGTTCCCAGAATAAAGCCAGGCACCTAGAGTGCGGACTTCAGGGCACACAGGCCCAGATTCCCACGAGGTTGCCCATGTCGGCCGTTCTTTCATCTGCATCCGCCTCTTCGTTCGCCAGCCAGGCCGACGCACCACCGCAAGGCTTGGTGATCCGCTCCGTCGAGGGCGCAGCCGGTCCCCTGGGGGCCGAGGTGCTGGGCCTGGACCTTTCGCGCCCGCTGGGCCGGGAGGATTTCGCGCGCATCCACCGCGCGCACCTGGACCACCATGTGCTGGTGTTCCGCGACCAGCGCATCACGCCGCAGCAGCATGTCGATTTCAGCCGCCGCTTCGGGCCGCTGCAGATCCATGTGCTCAAGAATTTCCAGCTGGCGGGCCACCCCGAGATCTTGATCGTCTCCAACATCAAGGATGCCGCCGGCCAGCCCATCGGCCTGGGCGATGCCGGCCACTACTGGCATTCGGACCTGTCGTACAAGGACAAGCCCAGCCTGGGCTCGCTGCTGCACGCGCAGGAGCTGCCGGGCGAGGGGGGCGACACCCTGTTCGCCGACCAGCACGCGGCCTACGATGCGCTGCCCGAAGATCTGAAGGTCCGCATCGCGTCGCTCAAGGCCGAGCACAGCTACCTGGCCAAGTACGAGGAACTGCGCGCGCGCAGCCGCTGGCGCCCGAAGCTCACCCAGGCGCAGATCGACGAGGTGGCGCCCTCCATCCACCCCGTGGTGCGCACCCACCCCGAGACGGGCCGCAAGGCGCTGTTCGTGAGCGAGCACTTCACCACGCGCATCGTGGGTCTGCCTGAAGACGAAAGCCAGGCCCTGCTGGCCCAACTGTTCGCCGCCAGCGTGCGCACCGAGTTCACCTACCGCCACCAGTGGCAGCCGCACGACCTGGTGTTCTGGGACAACCGCTCGGTGACCCATCTGGCGGCCGGCACGCCGGACAGCGAGCGTCGGAAGCTGTACCGGACCACCATCGAGGGCGACTTGCCCTTCTGATTCGCCGCTGACGCCATCCCTTGTTTTCCATCTTTGACTGCACAGTACCCATGACCATGTTCCAGACCACCCGCCGCCGCATCGTGCGCAAGACCATCGCCGCCCTGGCCACCGCCGGGCTGCTGGCCGGCGGGCTGAGCGCCACGGCCCATGCGGCCGAAGGCCAGCTGCGCATTGCGCAGCAGTTCGGCGTCGTGTACCTGCTGCTCAATGTGGCGCAGGAACAGAAGCTGATCGAAAAGCACGGCAAGGCCGCGGGTGTGGACATCAAGGTGGAGTTCCTGCAGCTGTCGGGCGGCTCCGCCGTCAACGACGCGCTGCTGTCGGGCAATATCGACATCGCCGGTGCCGGCGTGGGCCCGCTGGGCACGCTGGGGGACCGCACCAAGGGCCGCCAGAACGTCAAGGGCGTGGCGTCGCTGGGCAATTTCCCCTACTACCTGGTGAGCAACAACCCGGCGGTGAAGACCATTGCCGACTTCACCGACAAGGACCGCATCGCGCTGCCGGCCGTAGGGGTCTCGGTGCAGTCGCGTGTGCTGCAGATGGCTTCGGCCAAGCTCTGGGGCGACAAGGAGTTCAACCGCCTGGACAAGCTCCAGGTGGCACTGCCGCACCCCGATGCGGCGGCGGCCATCATCAAGGGCGGCACCGAGATCACAGGCCACTTCGGCAACCCGCCCTTCCAGGAGCAGGAGCTGGCCGGCAACCCCAAGGCGAAGATCGTGCTCAACTCGTACGACGTGCTGGGCGGCCCTGCCTCGGCCACCGTGCTCTACGCTACCGAGAAATTCCGCAACGAGAGCCCCAAGACCTACAAGGCCTTCGTCGACGCGCTCGACGAGGCGGCCAAGTTCGTCGCCGCCAACCCCGAGAAAGCGGCCGACATCTACCTCAAGGTGGCCGGCGGCAATACCGACCGCGCGCTGCTGCTCAAGATCATCCAGAACCCCGAGGTGCAGTTCAAGGTGCGCCCCGAGAACACGCTGGGCATGGGCCAGTTCCTGCACCGCGTGGGCGCCATCAAGAACCAGCCCACCGCGCTCAAGGACTACTTCTTCGACGACGCGCACACCGCGTCGGGCAACTGAAGGGCCATGCGGGCATGAGCGAGCACACCATCCGGCTGGGCCCCTTCTCGCCTCCGCTGCAGAGCGAGCGTGCGGCGCTGGAACAAGAGGCGCAGGTCCAAGGCCTGACCGAGGGCAATGCGGCCGTTCCCGCCAATTCTTGCGCAGCGCTGCTGCAGGTGCAGGGCGTGAGCATCGACTACCGCACGCATGAGCGCGTGGTGCGTGCCACGCACCGCGTGGGCTTCGACGTGCATGCGGGCGACCGCTTCGTGCTGCTGGGCGCCTCGGGCTGCGGCAAGTCCACCCTGCTCAAGTCCATTGCCGGCTTCATCGCACCCAGCGAGGGGCAGATCCTGCTCGACGGCCGCGCCGTCACGCGGCCCGGGCCCGACCGGGTGGTGGTGTTCCAGGAGTTCGATCAGCTGCCGCCGTGGAAGACGGTGCGCGAGAACGTGATGTTCCCGCTGCTGGCCTCGCGCAGCGTGGGCCGCAAGGAGGCGGCCGAACGCGCGGCGCTCTACATCGACAAGGTGGGGCTGTCCAAGTTCGCCGACGCGCACCCGCACCAGCTCTCGGGCGGCATGAAGCAGCGCGTGGCGATTGCCCGCGCGCTGGCCATGCAGCCCCAGGTGCTGTTGATGGACGAGCCTTTTGCAGCACTCGACGCCCTCACACGCCGGCGCATGCAGGAAGAACTGCTCTCGCTGTGGGACGAGTTCCGCTTCACGCTGATCTTCGTCACCCACTCCATTGAAGAGGCGCTGGTGGTGGGCAACCGCATCGCCATCCTCTCGCCACACCCGGGGCGGCTGCGCGCCGAGCTCAACAGCCACCAGTTCGGGCTGCACAGCCTGGGCGGGGCCGACTTCCAGGCCACGGCCCAGCGCATCCACCGGCTGCTGTTCGATGAACCCGGTGCGGCGGCCGTGCCGGGGTCCGTGCAGGCCGATGCCGAGGCCCTGGCGCCCGGCCGCCAGGGTGGCGTGCCGCTCATCCTCCCCCAGCGGCCCGCAGGTTCGCTGCCTTTCCAGATTTCCGTATGAGCACCCCCTCCCTGTTGACCCCTCCCGTGCGCCCCGAGTTCGAGCGCAGCCTGGAGCCGCTGGGCGGTATTGCGCCCGTGCAGCCGCTGCCCCTGGCCGCGCGCATCTGGCAGCAGGCGTGGGTGCGCAAGCTCGTGATCCTGGCGGTGCTGGCCGTGCTGTGGGAGGTGGTGGCGCGCTGGCAGGACAACGACTTGCTGCTGCCCACCTTTCTGCAAACCGCCAAGGCCCTGGTGGAGGGCCTGGCCTCGGGCGAGCTGATCGCCAAGACGGCGATCTCGCTGTCGGTGCTGCTCAAGGGCTACTTCGCGGGCATCCTGGGGGCGTTCCTGCTCACCACGCTGGCCGTGTCCACGCAGTTCGGGCGCGACCTGCTGTCCACGCTGACCTCCATGTTCAACCCGCTGCCGGCCATTGCACTGCTGCCGCTGGCGCTGCTGTGGTTCGGCCTGGGGCAGGGCAGCCTGGTGTTCGTGCTGGTCCATTCGGTGCTGTGGCCGCTGGCGCTCAACACCTACGCGGGATTCCAGTCCGTGCCCGAGACGTTGCGCATGGCCGGCCGAAACTATGGCCTCACCGGTATCCGCTACGTGCTGCAGATCCTTGTGCCGGCCGCGCTGCCGTCCATCCTGTCGGGCCTGAAGATCGGCTGGGCCTTTGCCTGGCGCACGCTGATCGCGGCCGAGCTGGTGTTCGGCGCATCGTCGGGCAAGGGCGGCCTGGGCTGGTACATCTTCCAGAACCGCAACGAGCTCTACACCGACAAGGTGTTCGCGGGGCTGGTGCTGGTGATCCTGATCGGCCTGGCGGTCGAGAGCCTGGGCTTCCATACGCTCGAAAGGCTCACCGTCCGCCGCTGGGGCGTTTCCAGGTAGGCGCCTACACTCGGGGCATGCTCCGCTGGTTTCTCGTCGTCTTTCTTGCGCTGATGTTCATCAGCTGGCTCTCGCCCATGCTGCGCCGCATCGGTTTCGGCAAGCTGCCGGGCGATCTGCGCTTTCGATGGAGGGGGCGCGAGTGGGACATTCCGCTCGCATCCACCTTGCTGCTGAGCTTTGTAGCCAGCCTGATCGCCAAGTTCATTTGAGGGCTTGTCAGTCCCCGGCCTCCTGCAAGGCTTGCAGGAAGGCCTTGCGCCACCAGTGCACATCGTGCTCGCGGATGCGCGCCATGAGCTTGCCGTGCCGCGCCTGGCGCTCGGCCAGCGGCATCTGCAGCGCGTGCTGGATGCTGTCGGCCGTGCCCTGGGTGTCGTAGGGGTTCACGAGCAGCGCTTCCTTCAACTGCTCGGCCGCGCCCGCAAAGCGCGAAAGCACCAGCACGCCCGGGTCTTCGGGGTCTTGCGCCACCACGTATTCCTTGGCCACCAGGTTCATGCCGTCGCGCAGCGGCGTGACCAGGCCCACGGCCGCGGCGCGGCACAGGCCGGGCACCCGCTTGCGTGCCACCGTGCGGTGGATGTAGCGCACGGGCATCCAGTCGAGTTCGCCGTAGTCGCCGTTGACCGATCCGCACAGGCCTTCGAGCTCCTGGCGCAGGTCCGAGTAGGCATGCACGTCGTCGCGCGAGGGCGAGGCGATCATGATCATCGTGGCGCTGTTGCGGTTCTCGGGGTAGCGGTCCAGCAGCTCGCGGTAGGCGCGCACGCGGTGCGGTATGCCTTTGGAATAGTCGAGCCGGTCGATGCCCAGCAGCAGCCGGCGGCGCGAATACTCGTCGCGCATGTTCTCGTAGGTTTCCACGGCATCGGGCGCCTGGGCGAGGCGGGTGAACTCGTCCACATCGATGCCGATGGGAAAGGCCTGCACCTGCACCGTGCCGCCAAAGGCGCGCAGGCGCTGGGCGCCCACTTCCTCGGCACTGCCCTCGTTGCGCACATAGCGCGTGAAGTGCGAGACGTCGGCCTCGCTCTGCAGGCCTACCAGGTCGTAGGCGAACAGCGAGCGCATCAACCATTCGTGCTGCGGAATCGCCGCCATGATCAGCGGTGGCGGCATGGGGATGTGCAGGAAGAAGCCGATGCGCTGGCGGCAGCCCATGGCGCGCAGCTCGGCAGCCAGCGGGATCAGGTGGTAGTCGTGCACCCAGATGATGTCGTCTTCGCGCAACAGCGGCAGCAGCTTGCGCGCGAACATCTGGTTCACCCGCCGGTAGCCCGCGATGTAGCTGGCGTTGAAGTCGGCCAGGTCCAGCCGGTAGTGGAACACCGGCCACAGCACGCTGTTGCTGTAGCCCTGGTAGTAGGCATCATGGTCTTCGCGGCACAGGTCCACGGTGGCCAGGGTCACGGGGCCGGCGTGGCGGGTGTGCAGCTCGCCTTCGCCGGGCGTGCCGCCCTCGACCACGGTACCACTCCAGCCAAACCACAGCCCTCCGGTCTGGTTGAGGGCCTCGCCCAACGCAACGGCAAGGCCGCCTGCAGCCGCCTTGCGCGGGTCGGCAAGGCGGTTCGATATCACAACAAGTCGACTCATCCCGCCATCATCCCCGCGGATGGTGGCGCAGTCTGTGGGACAGGACCGCGACCGGTGCTCAAATCACGCTGTCCCATCGCGCCGACAAGCGCACGGCAGCGTTGATCACGCCCACCATCGAGTAGGTCTGAGGGAAGTTGCCCCACATCTCCTGGGTCTCGGGGTGGGTGTCTTCGGACAGCAGGCCCAGCGGGTTGCGCGCCGCCAGCATGGTCTCGAAGATGGCGCGCGCCTCGTCCTTGCGGCCGATGCGTGCCAGTGCGTCGATGCGCCAGAAGGTGCAGATGTTGAAGGCCGTCTCGGGCTTGCCGAAGTCGTCGGCCGCCTCGTAGCGGCGCATGTAGGGGCCATCGCACAGGCTCTTTTCCATGGCCTCCACCGTGCTCACGAAGCGCGGGTCCTTGGGGTCGATCAGGCCGACCTCGGCCATCAGCAGCACACTGGCATCGAGCTCGTTGCCGCCAAAGCTCTCGGCAAAGGCCTGGCGCGATTCGCTCCACGACTTGGCGATGATCTCCTCCTGCATGCGCCGGGCATGGCCGTGCCAGTACTCGGCGCGGTCGGGCAGGCCGAGGGCGGTGGCGATCTTGGCCAGCCGGTCGCAGGCCGCCCAGCTCATGAGGGCCGAGGAGGTGTGCACCCGCGCCCGCGTGCGCAGTTCCCACATGCCGGCATCGGGCTGGCCGTAGACGCGCACCGCGTTCTCGCCCACCTGCTCGAGCCGGGTGAACTCGCCCAGCCCGGCACGGTGCAGCAGCCGGTGGTCGTGGAAGGCCTGGGCCGCGCCCAGCACGATGTTGCCGTACACGTCGTGCTGGAAATGCTCGGCCGCCTGGTTGCCCACACGCACCGGGCCCATGCCGCGGTAGCCGGCCAGCTGGGGCATCATGGATTCGGGCAGTTCCCGCTCCAGTCCGATGCCGTACAGCGGCTGGATGTGGCCGCTGCCCGCATCCACCACCACATTGCTCAGCCAGCGCAGGTAGTCCTCCATGGTGCCCACCTCGGAGATGCTGTTGAGCGCGCGCACCACGAAGAAGGCGTCGCGCAGCCAGCAGAAACGGTAGTCCCAGTTGCGCCCGCTGTGGGCCGATTCGGGAATGCTGGTGGTCATGGCCGCGACGATGGCGCCCGTGTCCTCGTACAGCGACAACTTGAGCGTGATGGCCGCGCGGATCACCGCGTCCTGCCACTCCAGCGGCACGGCCAGGGCCCGGCTCCAGCCGCGCCAATAGGCGGTGGTCTCCTGCTCGAACAGGCGCGCCGTGTCGGCAATGCCGTCGAGCAGGCTTTCGTCGGCACCCAGGATGAAGTTGTGCTCGCGTGTCAGCACGAAGGGCTGGCCCGAGAGCACGTGCGACACCGGCGCATCGGTGGACAGGCGCAGCGCCATGCTGCCGCCCACATAGCGGATGTGGTTGCTGCCGCGCGTGACCTGCGGCTCGCTCTGGCCCCAGTCGTACTTCACCTTCAGTGCCACGCGAACGCGCGGCGAGCCCTGGATGGGGCGCACCCGGCGCACCAGCGTCATGGGGCGGAAGAAGCGCGAGCGGCTGAAGAAGCGGGGCGCGAAGTCGGTGATTTCCACGCCATGGCCCGCCTTGTCGAACAACTGCGTGCGCAGGATCGCGGTATTGGGCTCGTACCACTGGTGCGCCGAGGCCATGTCCTCGATCTCGATGGCAAAATGGCTGCCCTCGTCGCCCGGCTGCAGCAGGGCGTTGAAGACCGGATCGCCATCGAAGCGTGGCAGGCAGCACCAGACCATGCGCGCCTGGCTGTCGATCAGGGCGCTGATGGCGCAATTGCCGATCATGCCCAGATTGAGCGAGCCTTGCTGCGGGGCGGCGGCTGCGTTGTCGTTCTTGTCGGTCGTGGTGGTCATCGTGCGCGCTCCAGGGAGGTTCTTGCCGCAGACAGCCAGCCACGCAATGCGGCCGGCGTCATGCAGCGGTGGTGTGCCTGCGTCGGGCCTTCGCCCACTTTGATGCCCCAGCCGCCCAGCGCATGCACGGCCGCAAAGCCGGCTTCGTCGGTCACGTCATCTCCCGCGAAGACGGGTGTGCGGCCGGCGAAGGGCGGCTGGGTCATGAAATCGGTGATGGCCTGGCCCTTGTCCACGCCCTTGGGCTTGGCCTCAAAGACGAACTTGCCTTCCATGAGGTCCAGGCCGTGCACCTTGCGCAACGCGGCCAGCATGGTGTCGCGGCACAGGTCCTCCAGGTGCGGCGCCAGCCGGTAGTGCAGGGCCACGCTGGCGCGCTTGGGCTCCACCAGCAGGCCGGCGTACTGCACCGCCAGTTGCGTGGCCGCCTGAAGCACGGGCTCCAGGTTGGGCGGGGCGATGGCCGGGCGCGATCCGTCGGCCAGCCGGTACTGCGAGCCGTGCTCGCTGGCCAGCGGCAGGCGCAGGGGATCGAGGAAATGGTCGATGTCGCTCTCGCGCCGGCCCGTCACGATGGCGAGCGCACCATCGAGCTGCGTGCTCAAGGCCGCGAGGGTGGGAACGAGGCCCGAGGAGATGCGCACGGCCTCGGGCCGGGGCGCCATCTCGGTGAGAGTGCCGTCAAAATCCAAAAAGAGCGCATGGGCTGTTGTCAAAGAAGGGAGCAGCTGCATGTGTCCGCACCTTAGCAGACGACCGGTGGGCGCACCAGCGCGCGCGGATGCCGCTGCCCGGCCCCGCAGACACGGCACAGCGCGGCAAAACCCGCGCCAGGACTGGGGTGCAGGGGTGAAGGGGCTTGCAAAGGTAGCCCCCCACCCCCATTGTCACAAGATGAAAATGGCGTTTGTCTTACAGGCAACCGCCCTGCCAAAAGCGCACGCTCGGCACACCCATGGAGATTTTTGCGTGAACGAAGAAGCATCCCCCCACATCGTCTGCCCTCACTGCCACACCACGAACCGTGTCAAGCGAGCGGACTTCGGCAGCGCCCCCGATTGCGGCAGCTGCCATCAGCCCTTGTTTGCGGGCGCGCCGGTGGCGCTCGACGGTAGTTCCTTTGATAAGCATGTGGGCCGCAGCCACCTGCCGGTGGTGGTGGACTTCTGGGCCCCCTGGTGCGGCCCGTGCCTGCAGATGGCGCCGGCCTTCGCCCAGGCCGCGCGCGACCTGGAGCCGCAGGTGCAACTGGCCAAGCTCGACACCGAGGCCCACCAGGCGATTGCGGGCCGCTTCGGCATTCGCAGCATCCCGACCATGATCATG
>NZ_JBKDTZ010000347.1:0-50600 GCF_046339755.1 Acidovorax sp.
CCGCCGGCGCGGGCAGCAAGCTGCGGTTCGTGGGCGCCTTCTGCGTCATCCTGTCGATGTACGGCGGCGGCGTCGCCACGGTGCCGGCCTACCTGGCCGACCTGTTCGGCACGCAGTTCGTAGGCGCCATCCATGGCCGCCTGCTGACGGCCTGGGCCACGGCGGGCATCCTGGGCCCGGTGGTCGTGAACTACATGCGTGAATACCAATTGGGGCTGGGCCTGCCGCGCGAACAGGTGTACAACCAGACCATGTACATCCTGGTGGGCATGCTGGTCATCGGACTGATCGCCAACCTGATGGTGCGCCCGCTGGCCGACAAGTGGTTCATGAGCGACGAGGAGCTGGCGCACGAGAAGAAGCTGGCCCACGAAAAGAGCGTGGCGGCCGAAGTGGGCGGTGGCCCCGGCAGCGGTGGCACCACCAGCCCCGCGCTGGTGGCCTTCGCCTGGCTGGCGGTGGGCATTCCACTGATCTGGGGTATCTACAAGACCTTGGTGAGCGCGGCCAAGTTCTTCCAGTAACGCAAACGGAGCGCAAGCAACGGGATCGGGGGCGGGCGCTTGCGCACCGCCAGCGGAGCACATGCCGTCGCTTCGCCCTCCTGATTCCCTGGACGGCAGTTGCAGGCCGGGGAACGCTGCGGGTGTGTCGTGATCCAACCGGTTGGCATTGCCCAGTAGACCATGAAGAAAGAAGAGAAGATCGAGTTCTACAAGGGCCCAGCCGGTGGCTGGGGTGCGCTCAACAGCGTGAAGAACACGCTGCTGCGCCAGGACATTCCGATCAAGGGTGCCAAGACCCTGCTGTCGGCCAACCAGCCCGATGGCTTTGACTGCCCGGGCTGCGCCTGGCCGGACCGCAACCACGCCTCCACCTTCGAGTTCTGCGAGAACGGCGTCAAGGCCGTGGCGGCTGAGGCAACGGCCCGGCGCGCGGGCCCGGCGCTGTTTGCCCAGTACACCGTGGCCGAGCTGGCGGGGCAGAGCGACTTCTGGCTCGAAGACCAGGGCCGACTCACCCACCCCATGGTCTACCACGCACCCAGCGACCAGTACCGCCCCATCTCCTGGGACGATGCGTTCGCCATCATCGCGCGCCACCTGAACGCGCTGCCAGACCCCAACCAGGCGATCTTCTACACCTCGGGCCGCGCGAGCAACGAGGCGGCCTTCCTGTACCAGCTGTTCGTGCGCCAGTACGGCACGAACAACTTCCCCGACTGCTCGAACATGTGCCACGAGCCCAGCGGCAGCGGCATGCGCCCGCAGATCGGCGTGGGCAAGGGCACGGTGACGCTGCACGACTTCGAGTGCGCGGACGCGATCTTCATCTTCGGCCAGAACCCGGGCACCAACCACCCGCGCATGCTGGGCGAACTGCGCGAGGCGCACAAGCGCGGCGCGCGCATCGTGAGCTTCAACCCCCTGCGCGAGCGTGGGCTGGAGCGCTTTGCCGACCCGCAGGACAAGCTGGAAATGGCCACGCTGGGCTCCACCCCCATCAGCACGCACTACTTCCAGCTGCGCGTGGGTGGCGACCTGGCGGCCGTCAAGGGCATGATGAAGCATGTGCTGGAGCAGGAAGAAGCGCGCGGCGGCGTGCTCGACCACGCCTTCATCGCCGAGCACACCACCGGTTTCGACACCATGGCGGATGAGCTGCGCAGCGAGTCCTGGGCCCTGCTGGAGCAGGAGTCGGGCCTGACCGAGGAGCAGATCCGCTCCGCGGCAGACATCTACATCGGCGCTAAGAGCGTCATCGCCTGCTGGGGCATGGGCATCACACAGCACAAGTACTCGGTGCCCACCATCCAGGCCATCGTGAGCCTGCTCATGATGCGCGGCAACATCGGCCGCGAAGGCGCAGGCCCCTGCCCGGTGCGCGGCCACAGCAACGTGCAGGGCGACCGCACCATGGGCATCTGGGAAAAGCCCCCCGTAGCCTTGCTCGACAAGCTGCGCGACGTGTTCGGTTTCGAGCCGCCGCGCGAGAACGGTGTGGACACGGTGGAGGCCATCGAGCTCATGCTCAAGGGCCAGGGCAAGGTGTTCTTCGCGCTGGGCGGCAACTTTGCCGCGGCCACGCCCGATACCTACGAGACCTGGAAGGCCCTGCAGCGCTGCGACCTCACGGTGCACGTGACCACCAAGCTCAACCGCAGCCACATCGTGCACGGCAAGGAGGCGCTGATCCTGCCCTGCCTGGGCCGCACCGAGATCGACGTGCAGGCCACCGGACCGCAGGGCGTGACGGTGGAGGACTCGATGAGCATGGTGCACATCTCCGTGGGCATCAACCCGCCCGCGTCCGAGCACCTGCTGTCCGAGCCGGCCATCGTGGCGCGCCTGGCGGCAGCCACCATCGGCGCGCGCAGCAACGTGCCCTGGATGTGGCTGGTGGAGGACTACGCGCGCATCCGCGACCAGATCGAGAAGGTGTTCCCCGACTTCAAGGATTTCAACAAGCGCGTGGCCGTGCCCGGCGGGTTCCGCCTGCGCAACACGGCCAGCGAGCGCGTGTGGGCCACGGCCTCGGGCAAGGCCAGCTTCCATGCACCCGTGGTGCCGCTGGACACGCCATCGCACCGGGCGCGCGAGCGTTTCAAGGACTCCATCGTGTTCACGCTGTTCACCACGCGTTCGCACGACCAGTACAACACCACCATCTACGGCATGGACGACCGCTACCGCGGCGTCTATGGCCAGCGCCGCGTGGTCTTCATCAACGACAAGGACATCCGCGCGCTGGGCATGAAGGACGGCGACTGGGTCGACATCCAGACCGTGTGGAGCGACGGCCAGGAGCGCCGGGCCGACCGCTTCAAGCTCGTGGCCTACGACATTCCGCGCGGCAACATCGCTGCCTACTACCCCGAGACCAATCCACTGGTGCCGCTGTCGGCCGTGGCCGATACGGCAGGCACGCCCACCTCCAAGTCCATCCCCGTGCTGCTGGTGCCCCATCTGGTGGCCTTGCCGGACGGGGTGGTGTCCCCCGCTGCTGCGGCCACGGCGCCGTGAGCCGATGACCACCACACCCGAGCAGGAACCGCTGGCCTGGGCCATCCTGCGCGCGCTGGCGCAGGCCCACGGCGAGTCGGGCGCGGGCATGTCGCTGCCGCGCCTGGGCAAGCGCCTGGGCCAGGGGGCGAGCGTGCTCATGCGCCAGCTCACCCTCATGAGCGATGCCGCCGTGGGCGGCCAGCAGGGGCCGGGCTGGGTGCGCGTGGTGCAGGCCGACGACCGCTGGACTGCGCACATCACCGAGCAGGGGCTTGCCGCCGCGCAGGAACTGCCCGCGGCCGAGGCTGCGCCATGAACGCCCGCATCGATACCGCGCCCGCGGACCCGGACCTCGATCAACGGCTGGGCGCACTCTCCGCCCTGGCGCAGCGGCCGGTGCGCGTGTTCGGCGAGGCGGGTGCCCCCACAGCGGGAAGCCTGCGCGCCGACACCCTGGCGGCCGAGACGCCTGTGGCGCTGGTCTTCAACGGTGTCTCGCATGCCGTGATGATGGCCAGCCCCGAGAACCTGGAAGACTTCGCCCTGGGCTTTGCGCTGAGCGAAGGCATCCTGGACCGTGCCGAGGACTGCCGTGGCACCTCGCTGCGTCTGGCCGATGCGGGCGCCGCCCAATTGCCCCCCGGTGTGCCGGGCGTCGAGGTGCACCTGGAGATCTCCACACGCAGCTTCGAGCGCCTCAAGGACCGGCGCCGCAGCATGGCGGGCCGCACCGGCTGCGGCGTCTGTGGCGTGGAAAGCTTTGCCTCGCTGGACCTGGCGCCCACCCGGCTGCCGGCGCGCGACTGGATTGCCCAGGTGGACCTGCCCACGGCGCTGCATGCCCTGGGACAGCTGCGCGACCAGCAGCCGCACAACGCGCTTTCGGGCTCGCTGCATGCGGCCGGCTGGGCGCAGCTCGACGGCACCCTGGCCCAGGTCTGCGAAGACGTGGGCCGGCACAACGCACTGGACAAGCTCATCGGCTGGCTGTCGCGCACGGGGCGGCTTGGGGAGCCGGGCTTCGTGGTGCTCAGCAGCCGGGGCAGCCACGAGCTGGTGCGCAAATGCGCGCGCGTGGGCCTCTCGGCGCTGGCCACCATTTCGGCCCCCACCGCCACCGGCGTGCAGGTGGCCGAGCTGGCCGGGCTGCGCCTGTGGGGCCTGTGCCGCGCGCCGCGCGGCGTGCTCTACGCATCGGGCCTGCCCGCCCTGTAGCCGTACGGCATTTTTGACATGGGCCTGCCGCGTGCCGATGGCATGATCGGGCCATGCGCGACCGCCAATCCACCCATGTCTGGCCGGACACCCTGCCAAGCCAGTTCGGGCCCTACGACCTCGACGAGGTGCCGGAAACCCACCGCACCTCCGTGGAACCCCAGCCCGGCGCCCCGGCACCCGAAGATCCCGCTCTGCAACCGGCACCTGCCGTGCCCCCTGCCCAGCCCGCGCGGCTGGCCTGGGCCGGCTGGGTGGCCGAAGGCCTGCGCGCAGCGCTCCTGAAGCAGCCCCGCACGGGCGCTGCCCTGCCCACGCCGCTGCAGGCCTTGGTGCTGGTGCTGCTGTGCAGCGCGCTGCTGGTGGGCCTGGAGCGCCTGCACACTCCCGGCCCGGCCGTTTTCCAGCTGGGGAACTGGCTGTCGCACTGGTGGGCCATGCTGGTGCTGGTCGGCGCCGCCTGGTGGGCCGTGCCCCCGGCAGCGCCGCTGGCCGATGGAGAGCGGCCTGCGGGCGGGCTCGCGGCCTGGCTGGTGCTGTCCACGGTGGCCGTGTTGCCCGCGGCGCTCGTCGTCTACGGGCTCATGGCGCTGGGGGCGCACCGGCCTGCGTGGTGGTCCACGGGCGTGGGTTACTGGGCCTTCTGGGGCATCTATGGCGCCATGATGCTTGCGTACATGCTCGCCCATGCCGTGCTGATGGCGCGCTTTGCCCGATCCTGGGCGCGTACCGCCGTGTTCATGGCGGTGCTGCTGGCCGTGACCGGCGCCGGCATGACCTATGTTCCGCTCCAGTCCTGGGCGGCGGCCCCTGCGGAAGATGGGCCTCGGCCGGCACGGCTGCGGCTGTCGCAGGCCGTCTTCGAGGCCCAGCAGGCGCTGATGCAGCAGCAGGCCGAGGCCCTGGCCGCCGAGCGCCCCGGCGTGACCGATGTCTATGGCCTGGTCTTCGCCCCCTACGCGCGCGAGAACGTGTTCCGGCGCGAGAGCAGCATGGTCGCCAAGCTGCTGGAGGAACCCTTCGACGCGCAGGGCCGGGTGCTGCACCTGCTCAACCATGCGGAAACGGCGGACACCCATGTCTGGGCCACGCCCGAGAACCTGGAGGACGCGGTGAACGCCCTGGCCGCGCGAATGGACAAGGACAACGACGTGCTCGTGGTCTACATGACCTCGCACGGCGCCCAGAACCACCAGCTCGCGGCCTCGCACTGGCCGCTGGAGGTGCCGCCCATCAGCCCCGAGATGCTGCGCGAGGCGCTGGATGGGGCTGGCATACGCCACCGCGTAGTCGCCATCTCGGCCTGCTACTCGGGCGGCTGGATCGACACGCTGGCCAACCCGTCCACCCTGATCATGACGGCGGCCGACGCGACCCACACCTCCTATGGCTGCGGCGCCCTGTCGGAACTGACCTTCTTCGGCCGCGCGGTGTTCGACGAGCAGCTGCGCAGCACGCACTCCTTCGAGGAAGCGTTCAAGAAGGCCGTGCCCCTGATCCAGCAGCGCGAGGTGGAGGCGGGCAAGAACGATGGGTTTTCCAACCCGCAGATCCGCGTGGGCGCCGAGATCGCCTCCGTGCTCAAGAGCCTGGAAGAACGCCTGAACGCAGCGCCCCGATAGCCGGGAAGGCCTGAAAAGGCCTTCATGCGGGCTGGAAATGTTGCATTGCCGTGGATTGGCGGCCTTTTGCGCTAATGTCACGCCCATGAACCTCTCTTTTATCCGCCTGGGCTGGCGTACCCTGCTGCGCGACCTGCGCGCGGGCGAGCTGCGCCTCTTGGTCGTGGCAGTGACCCTGGCCGTCGCCGCTCTCACCTCCGTGGGCTTTTTCGCCGACCGCCTGCAGGGCGGCCTGCAGCGCGACGCCCTGCAACTGCTGGGCGGCGACGCCGTGGTGGCCAGCGACAATCCGACCCCGGCGGTCTTTGCCGAGCGCGCCAAGGCACTGGGCCTGCAGAGCGTGACGACCATGGGCTTCCCCACCATGGGGCGGGCCAGCGACGACAAGGGCGGTGCCAGCAAGCTGGTGGCCTTGAAAAGTGTGCAGCCAGGCTACCCGCTGCGCGGCACCCTCACGGTGGCCGTGGGCCCGGGCGCGGCCGAGCAGACCACGCGCGACATCCCTGCGCGTGGCGAGGTCTGGCTGGATGCACCCCTGCTCGAATCGCTGGGCCTGTCCATGGGCGACATGCTGCTGCTCGGTGATTCGCAGCTGCGCATCACCCGCATCATCGTGCTCGAGCCTGACCGGGGCGGCGGCTTCATGAGCTTTTCGCCGCGCGTCATGCTCAACGCGGCCGACGTGCCCGCCACCGGCCTGGTGCAGCCCGCCAGCCGGGTGACCTACCGTTTTGCCGTGGCCGGCCCCGAGGCCGCCGTCAAGACCTTCAGCGAGTGGGCCACGGCCGAGGCCCAGAAGCCCGAGCAGCATGGCGTGCGCGTGGAGTCGCTCGAAAGCGGCCGCCCCGAGATGCGCCAGACGCTGGACCGGGCGCAGAAATTCCTGAGCCTGGTGGCCCTGCTGGCAGCGTTGCTCTCGGCCGTGGCCGTGGCGCTGGCCGCGCGTGGCTTTGCCGCCGACCACCTCGATGCCTCGGCCATGCTGCGGGTGCTGGGCCAGAGCCAGCGCACCATTGCCGGTGCCTACACCACCGAGTTCGCCATGATCGGCCTCTTCGCCAGCGCCCTGGGCGTGGCCGTGGGCTATCTGGTGCACTACGTCTTCGTGCTGCTGCTGGCGGGCCTGGTCGAATCGGCCCTGCCCGCCGCCAGCCTGTGGCCCGTGGCCTTCGGCCTGGGCATGGGGCTCACGCTCCTGTTCGCCTTCGGCCTGCCGCCCGTGCTGCAACTGGCCCAGGTGCCGCCGCTGCGCGTGATCCGGCGCGACGTGGGCGGGCTCAAGCCCGCCTCCCTGGCCGTGCTGGGCGTGGGCGTGGCCGGCTTTGCCGCCCTGCTGCTGGCCGTGAGCAGCGACATCAAGCTGGGCCTGATTGCCGTGGGTGGCTTCGCCGGCGCCGTGGCGCTGTTCGCGGGCCTGAGCTGGGTAGCGGTGAAGCTGCTGCGCCGCAGTGTCAACGAGGCCACGGCGCCGCGCTGGCTGGTGCTGGCCACGCGCCAGATCTCCGCGCGCCCGGCCTATGCGGTGGTGCAGGTCAGCAGCCTGGCCGTGGGCCTGCTGGCACTGGTGCTGCTGGTGCTGCTGCGCACCGACCTCATCAGCAGCTGGCGCCAGGCCACGCCGCCCGATGCGCCCAACCGCTTCGTGATCAACGTGATGCCCGAGCAGGCCGATGCCTTCCAGCAAAGCCTCAAGGACGGCGGGGTCAAGCGCTACGACTGGTACCCCATGATCCGCGGCCGCCTGCTGGCCGTGAACGGCAAGGCCGTGGGCCCGGCCGACTACACCGACGACCGCGCCAAGCGCCTGGTGGATCGGGAGTTCAACCTCTCCACTGCGGTGCAGCAGCCGCCCCACAACCAGATCGTGGCCGGCCAGTGGACCGAGAACGAGAAGGGCGCCATCAGCGTGGAGGAGGGCATTGCCGAGACACTGGGCCTGAAGATGGGCGATGTGCTGCAGTTCGACATCGGCGGCGTGCAGAACGAGGCGCGCATCACCAGCCTGCGCAAGGTGGACTGGGGCTCCATGCGCGCCAACTTCTTCGTGATGTACCCGGTGGAACACCTGGAGGGCGTGGCCGTCACCTACCTGGCTGCCTACCGCGCGCCCGACAAGGCGGGCTTCGACAATGGGCTGGTGCGCCAGTTCCCCAACATCACCAATGTGGACATGGGCGCCACCATCACCCAGGTGCAGCGCGTGCTCGACCAGGTGATCCGCGCGGTGGAGTTCCTCTTCGCCTTCACCCTGGCCGCCGGCCTGGTGGTGCTGTTCGCGGCCGTCACCGCCACGCGCGAGGAGCGCGCACGCGAATTCGCCATCATGCGTGCCGTGGGCGCGCGCGCCAGCCTGCTGCGCCAGGTGCAGCGCGCCGAGCTCATGGGCGTGGGCCTGCTCGCGGGCTTCCTGGCAAGCACGGTGGCCGTGGTCGTGGGTTGGGCGCTGGCGCGCTTCGTATTCGACTTCACCTGGACGGCATCGCCCTGGGTGCCGCTGGCGGGTGCCGTGGCCGGTGCCCTGCTGGCCCTGGCAGCCGGCTGGTGGGGCCTGCGCGAGGTGCTGCGCCGCCCGGTGGTGGAGACGCTGCGCAGCGCCGCGGAATAGCACCGCGCCTATGCTGCCTTGGCAAAAGGCGTGCGGATGTCCGAGAGGAACTGCTGCGCGCGCGGGTGCTGCGGGCGGGTGAAGAATTCACCCGGCGTGGCGCGCTCCAGCACGCGGCCTTCGTCCATGAAGAGCACGCGGTCGGCCACCTCGCGGGCAAAGCCCATCTCGTGCGTCACGCAGACCATGGTCATGCCGTCACGCGCCAGGTCGCGCATGACCACCAGCACCTCGCCCACCATCTCGGGGTCCAGGGCGCTCGTGGGTTCGTCGAACAGCATCAGCGGCGGCTCCATGGCCAGGGCGCGGGCGATGGCCACGCGCTGCTGTTGCCCTCCCGACAGTTCCGAGGGCCAGGCATGGGCCTTGTGCGCCAGGCCCACGCGATCGAGCAGGGCCAGGGCGCGCTGCTCGGCCTGCGGGCGCGTGAGGCCGCGCAGCTGGATCGGCGCCAGCGTGCAGTTGCCGAGCACCGACAGGTGCGGGAACAGGTTGAACTGCTGGAACACGAAGCCGATGCGCGAGCGCAGCGTGTTCACATTCACGTCGGGGCCGTAGATGTGGTGACCGTCGATCAGGATGCGCCCACCCTGGATGGGTTCGAGCCGGTTGAGCGTGCGGATCAGCGTGGACTTGCCCGAGCCCGAGGGGCCGCAGACCACCACCACCTCGCCCTGCTCGATGGTTTCGGTCACGTCCACCAGGGCGTGGTAGCTGCCGTACCACTTGTTGACGTCGTGCAGTTCGATCATGTCGGGAGCGCCTTGGCGGGGGAAGGAGATGCTGCGCGCCGCGCCAGCCGGCGCTCCAGCCCGTAGGCCAGGCGCGACAGGCCGAAGCACAGCATGAAGTAGGTCAGGCCCAGGATGCCGAAGACCTCGGCCGGCCGGATGAAGACCTGGCTGTTGATCTGGGTGGCGATGAAGGAGACTTCGGTGAGGCCGATGCTGTAGCCCAGCGAGGTCTCCTTGATGGTCGAGACGAACTGGTTGATGAGCGAAGGCAGCATGCTGCGCAGTGCCTGTGGCAGCACCACCAGGCGCATGGCGCGCGGGTAGGTCAGGCCCAGGGCGCGCGCGCACTCCATCTGCCCGCGCGGCACACCGAGGATGCCGGCGCGCACGATCTCGGCCAGGTAGGCCGCATTGAAGATGACCAGGGCCAGCAGCATGGTGGTGAACTGGCCGGTCTTCACCCCCGTCACGCTGGGCAGGAAGAAATAGGCCCAGAAGATCACCATCAACAGCGGCGTGCCGCGCACCACGAAGACCAGGGCCGTGACCGGCCAGCGCACGGCGCGCCAGGGGCTCACGCGCGCCAGGCCGAACAGAATGCCCAGCGGCAGTGCCAGCAGCAGGGCGCCGGCCGCCAGCAGCAGCGTGAGCGCCAGGCCGCCGAGGGGGCCATTGGGGTATTGGCCGACCAGGAAGTACAGCCAGTAGGTGTCGATGAGTTCCAGCATGCCAGGGGATCAGATCAAGCGTACGGGGTAACGGTGGTGGTACCAGCTGGCCAGCCCCGTGATGAGCAGCGACACCGTGAGGTAGGCCGCGCTCGCAAAGGCGAACGCCTCCACGCTGCGGAAGGTGGCGCTCTCCACCTTGGCGGCCTGGTACATCAGCTCGGCCACGCCGATCACGGTGGCGATCGAGGTGTTCTTCCAGAGGTTGAGCGCCTGGGAGATCAGCGGCGGCACGGTCACGCGCAGCGACTGGGGCAGCACCACGCGGCGCATGGTGGCCAGGAAGCCGAAGCCCAGGGCGCGGCCAGCTTCCATCTGCACCGCCGGCACCGCGCGGATGCCGCTGCGGATGTCCTCGGCCATGAAGGCCGCGGTGTAGAGCGCCAGCGCCACGATGGCCGCTGCCGCCTCGGCATGTCCGCTGTCATAGAGCCATTGCCTGGCCGCCTCGGGCAGCAACTCGGGTGCGCCGAAGTACCAGAACAGCATGTGCGCCAGCAGCGGCACGTTGCGGATGCCTTCGATGAAGACGAAACCCGCCCAGCGCAAAGGGGCCACCGGCGCCAGGCGCAGCAGGGCCACGACCAGGGCGATGGGCAGGGCCGCCAGCAGCGAGGCGGCCAGAAGCTGCAGCGACAGCAGCAGGCCACCCACCATCATGTGGTGGTACTGGCCGCTCAGCAGCAGGGAATAGTCAAACACGGGAATGCATGCCAGTCATTCAGAAGGCCGCAGCAAGGGGGGGCAGCGCGCACCAATGGAGCGCCGACCCTCCTGCCAGCCCTCGGCGGCCTTGCCATCAACCGTCGATCTTGTCCGACTCGAACTTGAATGGACGGGTCGTGAACTTGATCTTGGTGTTCGGGCCGTACCACTTGAAGTAGATCTTCTCGGCCTCGCCCGACTTCTCCAGGTCGCGCAGCGTGTCGTCCACAATGGATTTCACGGCGGTTTCACCCTTCTTGATGCCGAGGGCCAGCGGCTCCACGCTCAGGTTGGTGGGCAGGATGGCGTAGTCCTTGTTGCGCGCACCGAGCTTGCCGAAGTCGTCGATCAGCGAGGACTCGTCGTTCACATAGCCCACGCCCTTGCCCTGCTGCAGCGCCAGGAAGGCCTGCTGCGTGGTCTCGAAGGTCACCACCTCCACGGTGGGCACGGCCTTGCGCACATTGGGCTCCTGCGTGCCGCCCTTGACGGTGACCACGCGCTTGCCCGCCAGGTCGACCACGTCCTTGATGCCGCTGGCCTTCTTGACCAGCACCTTCTGGCCCGTGACGAAGGTGGTGAGCGAAAAGTCGATCTGCGCCTCGCGCTCCTTGTTGTGGGTGAGCGAGGCGGCCAGGATGTCCACGTGCCCCTGCTGCAGCTCGGGGATGCGCGCTGCCACGGCCAGCTGCTTGAACACGGGCTTGACGCCGATCTTCTTGGCGATGGCCTTGCCCAGGTCCACGTCGTAGCCGATCAGCTCGCGCGTCTTGGGGTCGATGAAGCTGTTGGGCTCGTCGGTGCCCAGCACGCCGACAACGAGCTCGCCCTTTTTCTTGATGTCTGCCAGCTGGTCGGCGTGGGCGGTGCCCGCAAGGGCGAACGCGGCGGCGGCCAGGGATGCAATGAAACGGATGCGCATGATTTCTCTCTCTCCAGACTTGTTGAAGACTGAAGGCTACGCTTCCAACCGGGAGATATGAACATCGCATTTCTTATAATCAAACTCGCCAAACGTGCTTGGCGCAGACTGTGACCCCATGGACGACGACACCCCCGAAAACACCACCTCCGCCACCACACCCTTCGAATGGATCGGCGGCGAAGAGCGCGTGCGCGCCCTGGTCGAGCGCTTCTACGACCTGATGGACCTTGAGCCCGGCTAAGCCGCGCTGCGCGCCGCTCATGGCATAGACCTCGCCAGCGCGCGGCAAAAGCTGTTCTGGTTCCTGTGCGGCTGGCTCGGTGGCCCGTCGTACTACACCGACCAGTTCGGCCACCCGCGCCTGCGCGCGCGCCACATGCCCTTTGCCATCGGTCCCCTGGAGAGCCGGCAGTGGGTGGCCTGCATGGACCAGGCCATGGGCGAGACGGGCGTGCCCGAGGCATTGCGCACGCGGCTGCGCGAAAGTTTCACGGGCACGGCCGACTGGATGGTCAACCAGCTCCTGGTGGCCAAGAAGCTGATGTGAGCGGGGGCCGGGCCTGCGCCCACAGGCATACTGCGCTTGTCCATTCCACTGGAGGAACCTGCGCCATGAAGCCTTCCCTTGTGCTTGCCGCCAGCCTGCTGGCCTGTGCCCTGTCGCATGCCCAGCCGGCACCCGCCGCGGCTGATACCTGGAGCAACGTGCCGCCGGCATCGGACGACCGCTTCACCAACCCCAAGAGCAAGCTCTACGCGGGCCCGAATGGCTGGCACAACTTCGGCGAGGTGCGGGCCGAGGTGGCAAACGCCGCCAAGACCCGCTACGCCTTCAAGACCGGGCTCACCTACCTCTCCACCCCCAAGGCCTTCGTGTTTGCCACCAACGCGCAGTTGCAATTGGTCGAGGTGGATTTCGGCACCGACCGACCCGCGCCGGGTGCCTATGAGGTGGCGGCCAAGCCGGATCCGGCACAGAAGAAGGTGCGGGTTTCGCTGGCCGACGCGTCGGGCGGCAAGCTCCTGGGCTGGCAGAGCGCCGACAAGGCCGGCACGGTCACGCTGTCCAAGGTCAATGGCTACCTGTATTTCAGCGCGCGCAACCTGCGCCTCCTGCCGGTGGGCATGGGCAATACGGGCGATTTCAAGCAGCCCATGTCATTGGGCTTCGAGGGTGCGGTCGTACCCGAATGAGCCTCTTCAACCCCCGGAGAATTCTTTTCCATGTCCTGCGATGAACGCTTTGCACAGGAGGCCCGGGCGCTGGGCTCCAGCTTCGACGGCGAGATCAAGATCGGTGGCAACTACGTGCCGCTGGTGCGCGATGGCCGCCACCTCTACCTGAGTGGTCAGATCCCCCGTGTGGGCGATACGGTGGTGGTCACCGGCGCGGCCGGTGCCGATGCCTCGCTGCAGGACGCGCAGCGTGCCGCCAAGGTCTGTGCCCTGCGCGCGCTGGCGCTGCTGCAGCGTGCCTTGGGCTCGCTCGATGCCGTCAGCGCCGTGCTGCGCATCACCGTCTACGTGCAGTCGGCCCCGGGCTTCACGCAGCAGAGCGAGGTCGCCGATGGCGCCTCGGAAGTGCTCTACCGCGTGCTCGGCCCGGTGGGCGCGCACACCCGCACCTCGGTGGGGGTGCTGCAGTTGCCCAAGAACGCGACGGTCGAGGTGGACCTCATCGCGACCACCGGCTGACGCAGCGGTGCTTCACTCTGCCTTGATGCCTGCGGTCTTCACGATCTGCGCATAGCGCCCATACTCCGCAGCCACCTGGCGCTGAAACTGCTGCTGCGGCGCACCCGTGGCGTCGATGCCCTGCGCGGACAGCTCGGCGCGCGCAGCCGGCGTCTGCACGATGCGCGCCGCGTCGGCGGCAATAGTGTCGAGCACGGGCTGCGGAGTGTTCGCCGGCGCGAACAGGCCGAACCAGGTGCCCGAGCTGTAGCCGTGGTAGGTTTCGCCCACCGTGGGCACCTCGGGCAGCAGCGTGTTGCGCTTTTCGCCCGTGGTGGCCAGGGCCACCACGCGGCCGCTGCGGATGTGCGGCAGCGCCGGGCCCAACGCCACGAACATCACCTCCACCTGGCCGGCCACCACGTCCTGCAGGCCCAGCGGGCCGCCGCGGTAGGGGATGTGGGTGGCGAAAAAGCCCGCCTGCTGCTTGAGCAGCTCCATGCTGAACTGCAGCGCGCTGCCATTGCCGGCCGAGGCATAGCTGTAGCGGCCCGGTTCGGCCTTGGCGGCGCGCACGAAGTCTGCGAGGCTGCGGAACCCCGTCTTGGCGTTGGCCACGAGCACGAAGTCCACATGGCCGAGCGACACCACGGGCACCAGGTCGCGCTGGGCGTTGTAGGGCAGGTTGTGCTGCAGGTTGGGCAGGATGGTGATGGGCCCGTCGCCGCCCACCAGCAGGCTGTGCCCGTCAGGTTGGGACTTGGCCAGCGCATCGGCGGCGACGATGCCGCCGGCCGCGCCGCGGTTGTCCACCACCACGGGCTGCTTCCACTGTTCGGCCAGGCGCTGCGAGAGGTAGCGCGCCAGCACATCGGGTGCGCTGCCGGGCGAGTTGTGCACGGTCAGGCGCACGGTCTTGGTGGGAAAGGGCGCGGCCGGCGATGGCTGCTGGGCCGACGCGGCGAGGGCCAGGCAGGCGGTGGCAAGGGCCACGGCGAGGGTTTTGAGGGAAGCTGCAGCGCGCATGGCCGGTTCGCAAAGGAGTCGAGGAAGGCCGCGATTCTGGGGACGCTTCTGCAAAACGGGAACGATCCTTTTTTCAGATCGTTAGCTGCAAAAGATCTAAGAGCGAGGCGTCAGGGTCAGGAATGGCGCGGCCCCGCCGGCTGCAGCAGCACCAGCAGCGCACCCGCGCCGCCATCGACGGGCCGGGCCTGCACGAAGGCCAGCACCTCGTTCTTCTGCACCAGCCAGCGCTGCACCCGGCCCTTGAGCACGGGGCTCTTGCCCGGGGAGCCCAGGCCCTTGCCGTGCACCACGCGCACGCAGCGCAGCCCGGTCTTGTGCGACTGGCGGATGAACTGGCCCAGGGCTTCGCGCGCCTCGTCCACGCGCAGGCCGTGCAGATCCAGTTGGCCCTGGATGGCCCAGTACCCCGAGCGCAACCGCTGCGTGACCTGCACGCCGATGCCGTGGCGGCGGTAGCTCAGCGCTTCGTCGGTGTCCAGCAGGGTGCTCACGTCGAAATCGTCGCTGATGGATTCGAGCAGCACGCGCTCCTCGTCCAGCCAGTGCTGCAGCGGCAGCGGCTGGGGCGGGCGGCGCTGCAGGCGCGCCAGGTTGCGCACGCGCAGCGGGGTAATGGGGCCTACGCTGCGGCTGAACAGCTGTTGCTCGGCTTCCGCCCGGGCGGCGGCCTCGCGCCGGGCTTTTTCCTCGGCCTGTTCGCGCTCGTGCTGCTCGCGCAGCTGGCGGGCCACGGTGGCCAGTTCCTGCAGGTCGGTGATGCGCTGGCTGGCAGGTCGTGGGGCGGGGGGGGCGCGCCGCGGAGGCTTGGCTGTTGCGGGTGCTGCAGGCGCTGCGGCGGGTGGCCGGGGGGCGAGGGCCGGGCGTGCCGCAGCCAGCCAGGCGGCGGCGGATGCCCGCCGTGCCGAGCGCGTGGGCGTTGGTGGTACCGGCGCGGGCAGCGCCGCTGCCAGATTGGGGGGCAGTGCGTCCTTGCCGGCGGCACGGGCCAGGGCCGACTGCAGGGCGGTCGGCGCCGGGGGAGGCGGTGGCGGCGCGGGAGGACGGGCCGGCGGAGCGGGGCTGGTCACAGCAGCCCCTTCTCGGCCATCGACAGGGCCTGCCCAGGGGCTACGATGACATGGTCGAGCACGCGCACGTCGATCAGCGCCAGCGTGGTCTTGAGCGTCTGGGTCAGCGCCTCGTCGGCGCGGCTGGGCTGCACGCTGCCGCTGGGGTGGTTGTTGGCCAGCACCACGACCGCGGCCTGGTGGTGCAGGGCGCGCAGCACCACCTCGCGCGGGTAGACGCTGGCCTGGGTCAGCGTGCCACGGAACAGTTCTTCGAGCGCCAAGAGGCGGTTCTGGTTGTCCAGAAAGAGCACGGCGAACACCTCGTGCCCTTTGGCCGCCAGGTGCAGCTGCAGGTAGTGCTTGACGGTGTCGGGCGAGTCGAACACCTCGCGCTCGCGCAACTGCTGGGCCAGGGCGCGGCGTGCCAGCTCCAGCACGGCCACCAGTTCGGCGCGCTTGGCGGGGCCGAGGCCCTTGATTCGGATGAGATCATCCGCACTGGCGTGCAGGAGGCCAGCGATGCCGCCAAAACCGCCCGTGAGCTTGCCGGTGGCGGCATCGAGCGCCGGTGGGTCGAGCAGCTCCTGCGCCATCTGCAGCACGCCTTTGCCCACGATGCCGGTGCGCAGCAGGATGGCCAGCAGCTCCGCGTCGGCCAGCGCGGCAGGGCCGCGCGCGAGCAGTTTTTCGCGCGGCTGGGCGTCCGGGGGGAGGTCTTTGATGGCCATGGCGTGCAGAGGGTTAGGGGGCTCTCGGGCACCCAGCCATGGGGGATTGCCCGTTTTTCTACAATAGGGGCCAGTTTATCGGGACTTTCATGACCTCTACCGCCACAGCCCTTCCCACCGTACAGCCGGGCTCCTTTCTCACGCTGCACTATCGCCTGGCAGGTCCGGCGGGGGATGTGATCAACACCTTTGCCGACAAACCGGCCACGCTGTCGCTGGGCACGGGCGAGCTGTCGCCCGCCATGGAGCAGCATTTGCTGGGCCTGGTGGAAGGCACGCGCGCCACCTTCGAGCTGCCTGCGGGTGCGGCCTTCGGCGAGCGCAACCCCGACATGCAGCAGTGGGTGGCGAAAAAGCTGCTCAGCGACCTGGGCAGTGCCGACGAGCAATACAGCCCCGGCGACGTGGTGCAGTTCCCCACCCCCGACGGCATGGGAAGCTATGCCGGTGCGGTGATGCAGGTGCGCGAGGACGGTGCCGTGCGCTTTGACTTCAACCACCCGCTGGCCGGCCAGCCCGTCACCTTCGAAGTGCACGTGATCGGAATCCTCTGATGCAGACTCCCCAGGAAATCCTGCTGGCCGAGCCGCGCGGCTTTTGCGCCGGCGTGGACCGCGCCATCGAGATCGTCGAACGTGCGCTGCAGAAGTTCGGCCGCCCGATCTACGTGCGCCACGAGATCGTGCACAACACCTACGTGGTCAACGACCTTAAGGCCAAGGGCGCCATCTTCATCGAAGAATTGTCTGACGTGCCGCCGGGCGCGACCCTGGTCTTCAGCGCCCATGGCGTGAGCAAGGCCGTGCAGGAGGAGGCCGTGGCGCGCGGCTTCTCCATCTTCGACGCGACCTGCCCGCTGGTGAGCAAGGTGCACGTCGAAGTGGCCAAGCTGGCCAAGGAAGGCTACGAGTTCATCATGATCGGCCACAAGGGCCACCCCGAGGTGGAAGGCACCATGGGCCAGCTCGACCACGGCATCCACCTGGTGGAAGACGTGGCCGATGTGGCCCGTGTGCAGCCCGGGCAGACAAGCAAGCTTGCCGTGGTCACGCAGACCACGCTGAGCGTGGACGACGCGGCCGAGATCTCGGCCGCCGTGCGCGCGCGCTTCCCGCAGGTGCGTGAGCCCAAGCACCAGGACATCTGCTATGCCACGCAGAACCGGCAGGATGCCGTCAAGGTGCTGAGCCCCCAGGTGGACCTGGTCATCGTGGTCGGCAGTCCTACCAGCTCCAACAGCAACCGCCTGCGCGAGCTGGCCGCCAAGCTGGGCACTACCGCCTACATGGTGGACAGTGCCGAAGAACTGCAGGCCGAGTGGTTCACCGGTGTGGCGCGCGTGGGCCTCACGGCCGGTGCCTCGGCGCCCGAGATCCTGGTCCGGCAGGTCATCGACCGCATCAAGGCGCTGGGGGCGGTATCGGTGCGCAGCATGAACGGCATCGAGGAAACCATCAAGTTCCCGCTGCCCAAGGGCCTCAAGATCGACGCCGCCACCGGCTTCGAGATCAAGGAGCGCCAGCCCGAGACAGGGCCGGCTGGACATTGAACCCAGATAAGTAGGCGCTCACAGCGCCACGGCGGGCCCGCTCCAGAGGTCGAGCGGCGGGTCGGCCGCCACCGCGCGCAGGATGTCGGTGCGCGAAATGAAGCCCGTGAGGCGGCCCGCCTCGTCTGCCACCGGCAGGCCGGGCAGCCCGGTTTCCAGCAACACGGCCGCCACGCGGCGCAGTTCCGTATCCGCCGCTACGGCGGGCACCGGGCTCACCATGACCTCCGAGACAGGCCGGCGTGCCAGATCGATGGCTTGCTTCACGGCACCGGGCTCGGGCAGCAGGTCCAGCGGCGCCATGTCGGCGCGCAGCAGCAGGCCCACCACGCGGCCTTGTGCATCCACCACCGGTGCCTGCGCCACATGGTGTTCGGCCAGCGTCTGCCAGGCGTCGTTGACCAGGGCGCCGGGCTGCACGGTCAGGGCCTCCTGCGTCATCACGTCGCTCACCAGGGTCAGGGGCTTGCGCGCCTGCGTCGGGCCTTGTTCGGTCTGGGCGTAGGCGCTCACGGCGTCCTGCAGGCGCAGGTTCACTGGCTGCACCGTGCTGCTGCCGGGCTGGGGCAGCACCTCGGGCTGCGCCTGCTCGTCCAGCGAGCGGGTGCGCAGGGCCTGCGGCCGCTGCACGCGCCGCACCGGCGCGATGCTGGCCAGGTTTTCCGCCCCGCCGCGGTACATCTGCCCCGAAGGGCCGAATACGAAGAACATGCCTGCAACCTCCTCTGTGGCGGCCTGCCCCCTGCAGTCGCCCTTGGCCATGTTATCGGCAGAAAAAAGGCCGGGGCACAGGCCAGGGTGTATCCGTGTGTGCCATAAGCGGGCCGTCCCGGGCATCTACACTCACCAGCTGTCCTGAACCGGGCCTTCCTGGCCCCGCACTCCCATGATTGACCGCGCCGCCATTTCCGCCGCCCGCGCCCAGCTGGCTTCCCGCCCCGACTTCCTGCGCACCACACCATTGCTGCGCCTGAGTGGCCGATCCCTGGGCGTGGACTGCGCCGAGGTCTGGCTCAAGCTCGAACACCTGCAGGTGGGCGGCAGTTTCAAGGCGCGCGGCATGCTGTACCGCCTGCTGGCCAACCCCGTGCCCGAGAGCGGCGCCATCATCGCCTCCGGCGGCAACGCCGGCATCGCCGTGGCGGCCGCAGCCCAGGCCCTGGGCGTGCGCTGCGAGGTGTACGTGCCCGAGGTCTCGCCCGAGGCCAAGCGCGCCCGCCTGCGCTCCCTGGGGGCCGACGTGGTCGTCACCGGCGCGGTGTATTCCGAGGCCTTCGAGGCCTGCGTGGCGCGCCAGAAGACCACGGGCGCCCTGCAGGCCCATGCCTACGACCAGCCCGAGGTGGTGGCCGGCGCCGGTACCCTGGCCGCCGAGATCGAGGAGCAGGGCGGCCGCCTTCCCGACAGCGTGCTCGTCAGCGTGGGCGGCGGTGGCCTGATCGGCGGCGTGGCCGCCTGGGTGGAAAGCCGCGCCCATGTGGTGGCGCTGGAGCCCGAACGCGCCCCCACACTGCACGCCGCCCGTGCCGCCGGCATGCCGGTGGACGTGGAAGTCGGCGGCATCGCTGCCGATTCGCTGGGCGCGCGCCGCATCGGCGCCATCGGCTGGGAGGTGAGCCAGCGCCATGTGCATGAATCGCTGCTCTTGCCCGACGAGGCCATCCGCTCGGCCCAGCAGTGGCTGTGGAAGGAGCTCAAGCTGGCTGTGGAACCGGCCGCTGCACTGGGCCTCGCTGCGTTGCAGACCGGCGCCTACAAGCCACAACCCCAGGAAACCGTCGCGATGATTCTCTGCGGCGCCAATTTCGATCCTGCAGGCCTTGCCTGAAGCGGCATGGCTCCGCACCTCTAAAATCGCACCATGCTAGACATTCTTCTTCTCCGCAAAGACCTCGACACCGCCATCGCACGCCTGGAGACCCGCAAAAAACCCCAGGCCTTCCTGGACGTGGCCGCCTTCCAGGGCCTGGAATCCGAGCGCAAGACCCTGCAGTCGCGCACCGAAGAGCTGCAATCGCAGCGCAACCAGCTCTCCAAGCAGGTCGGCATGCTGATCAGCCGCGGCGAGAAGGACGCTGCCGAGGCCGCCAAGGCCCAGGTCACCGCCATGAAGGCGGAGCTGGAGCAATCGGCCGCGCGCCTGGAGCAGATCCAGGCCGAACTGCAGGCCATCCTCGTGGCCGTGCCCAACCTGCCGCACGAGAGCGTGCCTGTGGGCTCCGATGAATCGGGCAACGTCGAGGTGCGCCGCTGGGGCACACCCGGCACCTATGCCGTCGAGGTCAAGGACCATGTGGACGTGGGCACGCCCCTGGGCCTGGTTGTCGACATGGGCGTCAAGCTCTCGGGCTCGCGCTTCACGGTGATGAAGGGCCAGATCGCCCGCCTTCACCGCGCGCTGTCGCAGTTCATGCTGGATGTGCAGACCCAGGAGCATGGCTACACCGAGTGCTACGTGCCCTACGCCGTCAACGCCGACTCGCTCAAGGGCACGGGCCAACTGCCCAAGTTCGAAGGCGACCTGTTCGCCGCCAAGAAGGGCGGTCAGGACGGCGAGCCTGTGCCCGACAACGCGGCGCTGTACCTCATTCCCACCAGCGAAGTGCCGCTGACCAACTTCGTGCGCGACGTGATCGTGGCCGAGGCCGAGCTGCCCATCAAGCTCACGGCCCACACGCCGTGTTTCCGCTCCGACGCGGGCAGCTACGGCCGCGACACGCGCGGCATGATCCGCCAGCACCAGTTCGACAAGGTCGAGATGGTGCAGATCGTGCACCCCGACAAGAGCTACGAAGCGCTCGAGGAAATGACCGCCCACGCCGAGGCCGTGCTGCAAAAGCTCGGCCTGCCCTACCGTGTGATGAGCCTGTGCACCGGCGATATGGGTTTCGGCGCCGCCAAGACCTACGACCTTGAGGTCTGGCTGCCCGCGCAGAACACCTACCGCGAAATCAGTTCGGTGAGCAACTGCGAGGCCTTCCAGTCGCGCCGCCTGCAGGCCCGCTTCAAGAATGCCCAGGGCAAGAACGAGCTGCTGCACACCCTGAACGGCTCCGGCCTGGCCGTGGGCCGCACCCTGGTGGCGGTGCTGGAAAACTACCAGCAGGCCGACGGCAGCGTGACCGTGCCCGAAGTGCTGCGCCCCTACCTGGGCGGCCTGGCCGTGCTGGCCCCGCAAGCCTGAAGCACCGCGGGAGCTCCATCGACCAACGGGCCTTCGGGCCCGTTTTTCATGGCCCCGCACCTTGCCGAACGCGCGCCAGCAGCTTTTTGCGCGTTGTGGTGCAATGCGTTCCGACAGCGCGCCAGGCCCGCACAAACCCCAGAGTGCGCGTCGCCTCCCTACCATCTTCTCAGGATCGATCTTCCATGACCTACCCCATGCACACCTCCAGCATCCCCGTGTTCCGCCAGATGCTGGGCGCCCTGAAGGACGTGCTCGCCAAGACCGAAGCCCACGCCACCGCGCGCAAGATCGAACCCGATGCGCTGCTGCAGGCCCGCCTCTACCCCGACATGTTCCCCATGGCCCGCCAGGTGCTCATCGCCTGCGACTTCGCCAAGGGCGTGTGCGCCCGCCTGGCCGGCGTCGAGGTGCCCTCGTTCCCCGACGGCGAGCGCCCCAGCTTCGCCGACCTGAACGAACGCATCGACACCGTGCTGGCTTTCATCGAGGGCTTGCCCGCCGAGAACTTTGCCGACGCCGCCACGCGCCAGATCACCCTGCAGCCCGGCACCCCGCGCGAAAAGCAGTTCGTGGGCCAGGCCTACCTGCTGCACTACGGCCTGCCGCAGTTCTTCTTCCACGTGACGACCACCTATGCGCTGGCGCGCCACAACGGGGTGGAACTGGGCAAGAAGGACTACATGGGCAAGGCCTGAATCTCAATGCACGCCGCGCTCGTTGCAGAGCGCAAAAAAAGCCTGCTATAATCGCAGGCTTCGACACATAGGAGAGGTGGCAGAGTGGTCGAATGTACCTGACTCGAAATCAGGCGTAGTGGCAACACTACCGTGGGTTCGAATCCCACCCTCTCCGCCACTGACAAAGCCCCGATGCTATTTAAACCATAGCTCGGGGCTTTTTCTTTTGCCGGGCTGCTCGCGACGGGGCTGGCCTGCCAGTTGGCCCGTGGGCGGTGGCTATGCCTTCACTGTCTAGAGCCAGCCCACGGGCCAGCGTTGCACGGTGGCGAAGGGCACAGGAACACTGTCAGCGGACTCCCCGTCCGTGCTGCTCGAGTGCGCGCAACTGCCCAACGAGCGCAACACCCTGGGCGGCGTCATCAGCGGCGTGCCACTGGAAACTCAGTGGTATTGGCCAATGGGCGGGAAGATCTGCCGCCCACCGCCGACGGCGGCTTCACCTTCACCACTCCGTTGGCCGCAGGTTCTGCCTATGCCGTCATGGTCAAGACCCAATCACGGGGCACTGGCTGCGTGGTGCGCAATGGCACGGGCGTAATCGGCGCCGCCTCTGTGGACACAGTTGCGGTGCGGTGTGCGGTCCTGGGATCCTTGGCAGTTGGCTTGTGGGAGCAGGACCAGTGCGTCCCCGGCCCGGACTGCACTGGCCTGAAGAACGGTTGGAGCCTATCGCAGGCCTCACCCAAATGGGTGTGGGCGAACAGTTGTGACACCCGACACAGACGCATCGCCGCGGCTCGGCAAAGATTGGAGCAGCCCCACCCTTGCGTGCGGACCTTACCGCACCGCCGCACTGCTGCGAGCGCGACACGGGTGGCTGTCTTTTTTATCTTTTGAACCGAGAGGGTTTCGACCATGCCAGTGACGACCACCACCCCGCCCCACGTGCCCAGCCCTTCTCGCGGTCTCGCCAGCAGCAACGGCACCGCCGCAGCGGACGCGTGCCTGCAGCCCGGTAGCGCTGGCGGCACTGCCACTGCGTGAAAGACAGATATCCCAATCAAGGCGATTCATGACACAACATGCACCCCAAAAGCGAATGCAACGCATCGGCCTTTTAGCCGTATTGATTGTTCCCATGCTCTCCGCATGCGGAGGCGGTTCCGACAGTTCGGTCGAAACGCCTGCCCCACCACCCGCTTCTTCGGCCACCTTGTCCCTTCTTGCTGGTTATCCGCTCAGTGAAGGCAATCAGGACGGCCCCACAAGCACGACCGCGAGCTTCAGCACGAACGTGGGAGGAATGGCCTTGACCAGTTCGGGGGAAGTGGTCATCGCAGATACCAACAATCACCTGATACGTAAGCTCAGCGCCAATGGCGAGCAAGTCAGTACCTTGGCCGGAGGCTGGGTTCCTTCGGGTGCCACTCCTGGCACCCCATCCAGTTATTCGGACGGCAACGGCCAGAGCGCGCGGTTCTACCGCCCCGCTGCGGTTGCAGTGGACGCAGCAGGAAACACCTATGTGGCCGAGACCGCGAACCACCTGGTGCGCAAGATCAGCGCAGCAGGACTCGTGACCACCCTGGCTGGCCGGGCAGGGGCATGTGGTAACCAGGATGGTGCGGGCAACGGAGCCACCCTGTGCAACCCCAGCAGCATCGCCGTAGACAAGACAGGTACGGTCTATGTGTCAGAAGCTTTTCTCCCTGGTCCAACTCAAACAGGGCGAATCCGCAAGATCACTGCGGATGGTGCAGTGAGCACCATCGCCAGCCAAACCAGAGGACGGAACCCACTCCTCGCCACGGATTCTGCGGGGACTCTCTACGCAGCAGATGCCGGACTGATCCTCAAGTACTCGGCAAACGGCCTGGCCACTGCGGTGTCGGGCACCGAAGGGCAGCTCGGCAAAACCATCGTGGCCATGACCTTCGACTCGGCTGATCGCCTGATTGTGCTGGACAAGGAGGTGATCTCCGAACTTATGCTCGGCCCCCCGTCCATACGGTATGTACGGCTTGGCATTCGCCATGTCGGCAGCGATGGACGTGTCACGACCCTGGTCAGCGCCCCATCCGACTGCCACAATTACAGCGGTCGCAGCAACGATGACCTGTGTCAGGCCATTACCATGGTGGCCAAAGCCGATGGCCAATTCCTGGTGGCCGAAGGCATCGGCGGCAGCAGTACCTCCTATAAATACGTGCAGTTGCGCAGCTACACACAGCAGGGCAAGTACACGGTTGTCGCAGGCCCGGTTTCTCCCACAGGGGCCAAAGATGGGCAAGGCGATGCCGCGCGCTTTGACCAGCCTTCGGCGCTGGCCTTCGATCCATCGGGCATGCTGTATGTGCGCGACAAGGGCAGCGACACCATCCGCACTGTGCAAGCAGACGGTCTGGTAGGCACCCTGGGCCGGCCCGGAGGGCGGTGCACTTCGATCACAGGTCTGGGCAAGGAATTTCTTCCAAGTGGAATTGCCACAGTCCCCGGATCGGCCTTGGCCGCTGACGGAGCAGGCAACCTTTACACCTACATTGATTCCCGCATTCTGAAGTTGCGCAATTGCGAGGCCGTGCTTCTGGCGGATGTGAATCCATTGCTGATTGTGGATCCATCGACGGGCACGGGCAGACCCGCCGTCAACCCCATCACCGGCATTGCTGCGGACAGCACAGGCAACGTCTATGCGTCCTCCTACCAAGGAGTCATTTTCAAAATAGATACCAAAGGGACAGCCACATTGTTCGCAGGCAGCGAAGCCCAGTGGGGGCACAGGGATGGTCAAGGCCAAGCCGCAAGATTTTCGTGGCTGGGCAACATGACCACCGATGCAGCCGGTAACCTCTATGTGGTCGATAGTCTGAATAACTTCAAGAGCTTGGGTCCAACCATCCGCAAGATCACTCCGTCTGGGCTCGTCAGCACTTTGGCAGGTAACCCTGATGCCCCCCCCGGCCATGCCGATGGCCTTGGTTCAGCGGCACTGTTCTCGGTTGATTGGCCAGAGGAGCCAAAGACCGCCAGCCTCGCGGCGGACAACAAAGGCAACGTGTATGTCTCCGACCCTGCCAACAGTGTGATCCGCAAGATCACTCCTGACGGCCAGGTCAGCACCCCCGTGGGACAGGTGGGACGCCGGGGATTTGCAGCAGTGGACCTGCCAGGCAGCATCGGCCGCCCCGCCGGCATTGCAATCCGTGATTCCAGGCTCTACATCTCCGTCCCCCATGGGGTGCTCCAGGTCAGGCTTCCTGATTGATCCGAGGAAACCGAATCGCCTCGATGGCTTCCTTCATGGGAGCCAGCGAGTGCCCCCCGGAGTACGGTCCGTAGGTGATGCGTGGCTTCTCATGGCCCAGCTCGGTCGCCATACGTGTTGAAGCTCAGGTCGGATAGGATGCATCGCCCTTTTGTCGGATGGCGGGGTTGGGTGAAAAGATGCATCCTTGGGTTGCTGTACGTGACGCATGCGCGGGCGGTTCTGCGCTGCTTGGGTTCGGGCCGCCCGCCTGCATGCTGGCTTGTGCAAGAATTTGTAGTTGCCGATACGTTTCACTTCACCGTTTCTTTCCCCCCGCAAAGGATGTGCTCATGATCTCCCTCCGGAATTCCGCTCTCGCACTGGCCGTCGCCATGGCTGGTCTGGCTGCAGCACCCGCGCATGCGGCAGACCCTGCCGTGTTCGACGCGGCCACGGGCCGCCTGCGCTTTCCCATCCTGCAGATCGACGGCAACCTGAAGTTCCGCGACGTGGTGATCCAGCTGGTCTCGCCCGGCCAGCTGCGCCTCAACGATGCCAGCGTGGGGGCGGAGATCAGCTTTACCTCGGCGGGCAATGTGCTGCGCATTCCGCAACTGAACTTCGGCGGCACCCTCTACCCCGCCGTCAGCCTGACCAGCCCCGGCTTTACGCTGGTGAGCTTCGGTGATGTCGTGATCGATGCAGGCTCGCCCAGCAACGCCACCCTGGACATCCGCGTGACGGCCCAGGGTACCCCCGTGCCCCTGATCACGATCAACAACGTGCCCAAGCCCACCAACCAGGCCGCGTTCTGCAACGATCCGGCGCTGCAGCAGACGGTGCTGGAAAACGCCGGCGCTGCGCAGGCCACCTGGACCATGTCGACCTGCACCTTCAGCGGCAACACCGGCCGCATGACGGGTACGCTGACCATCACCACGCCCGTGGCGGCCGCCATCCCTATCGTCGCGAACTTCACCTACCGCTGATCGGCCGGTTCAGTGCGGCTGGGCCTCGATGTGGCCCGGCGCATCCACCTGCACCGTGGCATGGCCGATGGCGTGTTCCCGGCGCAGGTAGCCGGCCACCTGTGCCGGCAGGGCCAGCGGGTCGGTGCCCGGTGCCGGCGCCACATGCACCGTGGCTACGGTGCTCTCGTCCGTCAGGGTCCAGGCATGGAAGTGGCCCACCTCGGCCACGCCGGGCAGGGCGCGGATGCCTGCCGCCGCTGCCGCCAGGTCCAGCCCCTTGGGCGCGGCCTGCAGCAGCACCACCAGCGCATCCGACACCAGCCCCCAGGCCGAGCGCACCACCAGCACGGCCACCAGCACCGAGAGCAGCGGGTCGAGCACCGTCCAGCCTGTGGCCATGATGCCGATGGCCGTCGCGATGGCGCCCACCGAGCCGAGCAGATCCCCGACCACATGCAGCAGGGCGCCGCGCAGGTTGCCGTCGTTGCGCTCGCCACGCATGAGGATCCAGGCCCCGATCAGGTTCACCACCAGCCCAATGGCCGCGACGATGAGCATGGGCCCGGCCAGCACTTCCGAAGGCGTGCGAAAGCGCTGCACCGCCTCCCAGGCGATCCAGGCCACGAGCAGCAGCAGGGATGCCCCGTTGGCCAGCGCCGCCAGCACCCGCACGCGGTGAAAACCGTAGGTGCGGCGCAGGTCCGGCGGGCGCCGTGCCCCGCGGTACGCAATCAATGCCAGCAGCAGTGCCGCCGCATCGGAGACCATGTGCCCGGCGTCGGCGATCAAGGCCAGCGACCCCGACAGCGCGCCGCCCACGGCCTGCACCGCGGCGTAGCCAGCGGTCATCAGAAAGACCAGGCGGATGCGCCTTTCGTTGGATGCAGTAACCGAAGGGGCGTGGCTGTGCCCCGCGCCTTCCGGGTGCTCGTGGCTCCCATGGTCGTGGGTGTCGTCAGGGGCGTGGGTATGTGTCCGGGCTTGGGCAGGCTCGTTGTACCCGTGGTCAAGCATAGGCCGGGGAAACCTAGAGATTCCCGGCAGAGGCCGCGATGCGCTGGCTGTAGGTCACATAGACACTGCAGCTTTGGACCGTCGCGAGGCTCAATCCATACAACTCAATGGTGGTTTTTCCTGACGACCAGGACGCGTTCTCGGACATTGAGCTCCGGTCCGTAGTGATGGCGGGGCCGTATTTGGATACCAGAGCCTCTCGCACTTCACCGATCAAACGGCGGCAGTCGCTTTCGTTTTTGGACGCGGTGACGTTCAAAAGAACCTGCTCCAGCCGGTCTTCCAGCAAGTAGAAACTGGCATTGAAGTTTTCGCCGACGATGGGAACTGACGGAATCCGAAATTGCAAGGTGGCGCCGCTCTTGGTTCTTTCCTTGGCAGATGGCTCATTCACCTTCCCATCAGGGTAGCTGCGCTTGATGGTTTCCAGCGATGCCCCGGCTTCTACCTTGCCCCACAGGGGTTCCGCAAAGACACCATGCGACGCCAACAGTGCAAGAACCAGTACAGCAGGTTTTTTCATGGGATATCTTTCTCCAAGATTGGGCGTGTGATTCCAAGTGCTGGGCATCCTGCAAGGATGCAACAGCCGTACCGTTGCATCCTATCAAGCCTTTGCCACCGCAGCGCCTCAATCCACGGCGATGCATGAGCGCTGGACTTGCCCGCAAAGGGGTCGGACAAGACAGCGCAGGGCCAGTAGTACTCTGCTGTGATGCTGAGCCCGCACCTCTTCATGCGCCTCGCCCGGCGGCCTCCGCGGCCTGCACCAGCGCCTTGCGCAAGGCCTTGGCGAAGCGCGGGTCGGTCACCGCGCCCACGTTGAAGCGCGACCAGCGCGAGGTCGCTGCGAAGTCCACCGAGAAGATGCGCCCCGGCGCCATGACGATCTGGCGCGGCAGCATCTGCTGCGCAAAGGCCAGCGAGTCCTGCACCCCCGGCAGGGCCACCCACTGGTACAGCGACTGCGGGTTGCGCGTGAAGACCTCGGCGCCCACGGCGTCGAAGATCTGCGTGGCACTCTGCGTGGCCGCGGACAGGCGGTTGCGCAGGCGCTGGATGTGGCGCTGGTAGTGGCCTTCGCTCAGGATCACGTCCACCGTGCGCTCGGCGTACTCCGAGCTGCTCACGTGGATCAGCGCCTTCAGGTCAGCGATGTCGCTGGCCAGGTCGGCCCCGCAGGCGATGTACCCCACGCGCAGCGCGGCCGAGAACGACTTGGAGAAGCTGCCGATGTAGATCGTGCGCTCGAGCTGGTCCAGCGCGGACAGGCGCGGTGCGCCGGTGGGCTTGAAGTCGGCCAGCGGGTCGTTCTCCACGATCATCAGGTCGTACTTCTGCGCCAGCTGCAGCACGCGGTAGGCCTTGGCGGCCGTGAGGTCCGAGCCCGTGGGGTTGTGCGCGACGGACTGGGTGAAGAACAGCCGTGGCTTGTGCACGATGAGCAGCTGCTCCAGCGCATCAAGGTCCGGCCCGTCGGCCAGGCGCGGCACGCCCACGATGTGCGCACCCGCCAGCTTGAGCTTGCCGAACAGCGGGTAGTAGCCCGGGTCGTCCACCAGCACCGGCGCCCCGGGCGGCACGAAGTAGCGTATCACCGTGTCCATGGCCTCGTTGGCGCCGTGGGTGAGCACGATCTGCCGCGGCTCGGTGCCGATGCCCAGATCGGCGAGCTTGCGCACCAGGTGGTGGCGCAGCGGCTCGTAGCCAAAGCGGTTGCCATAGCGGAACAGCGCGCCCAGGCCGGTGCGCACCACCTTGTGGTGGAACTTGTCCAGGCGCACATCGGCCAGCCATTCCACGGGCGGAAAGCCGTCACCCACCGCCAGCGCGCCGGGTCCGGACTTGAGCTGCTCGCGCATCAGCCAGACGATGTCCATCGCGCGGCCGAGCGAGCCGGCCTCTTCCTCCTGGGCGCAGGCCTTGGGATGAGCGCGCACGAAATAGCCTGAGCCCCGGCGCGGCTCGATCAGCCCGCGCGCCACCAGCATCTCGAAGGCCGCGACGATGGTGTTCTTGGCATAGCCGTGCAACTGCGCCAGCTCGCGCAGCGAGGGCAGCTTGTCGCCTGCCTGGTAGGCGCCGTCGCGGATCTGACGGTCGATGGAATCGGCCAGGGTGAGGGTCAGCGAGGCGGTCTTGGGCGCGGCTTTCATGGGGGTTTCAAAGCGGTTGGGCCACTATGACACAGCCCATGTGTACCCGGACAGATGGCGCAACTGTCCCTGAAAACTGTACCCATTGACGCTGGTACAGATGGCCTAGAGTCCGCCCCATCGCCCAACGACTTACATCCCGAGGACAACCCCAAATGGTCGCCGACTCCCGCCTTCCCCAGTTCCGTGCACTCAGCCCCGCCCAGCGCTTCGACCACGTGGTGCGGGCTGCGGGGCTGACCGCCGACGAGGCCGCGCTGCTGGCGCAGCCCGGCGCGCTGGGCGTGGAGCGGGCCAACGGGATGATCGAGAACGTCATCGGCACCTTCGAGCTGCCCTTTGCCGTGGCCGGCAACTTCCAGGTCAATGGCCGCGAGGTGCTGGTGCCCATGGCGGTGGAAGAGCCCTCGGTGGTGGCCGCCGCTTCGTACATGGCCAAGCTGGCGCGCGAATGCGGGGGCTTCCAGGCATCGAGCACCGGGCCGCTGATGCGCGCCCAGGTGCAGGTGATCGGTCTGGCCGATCCCTATGGCGCGCGCCAGGCCCTGCTGCTGCAGCGCGAGGCCATCCTGGCTGTGGCCAACAGCCGCGACAAGGTGCTGATCGGCCTGGGCGGCGGCTGCCGCGACATCGAGGTGCACGTGTTCGACGACGCGCCGCGCGGCGCCATGGTGGTCATGCACCTCATCGTGGATGTGCGCGATGCCATGGGCGCCAACACCGTCAACACCATGGCCGAGGCCGTCTCGCCGCTGGTCGAGCAGATCACCGGCGGCACGGTGCGCCTGCGCATCCTGACCAACCTGGCCGACCTGCGCCTGGCCCGGGCGCGGGTGCGGCTCACGCCCGAGGTGATGGCCACGGCCGAGCACAGCGGCGAGCGCATCATCGATGGCATCGTCGATGCCTGCGATTTCGCGGTGATCGACCCCTACCGCGCGGCCACGCACAACAAGGGCATCATGAACGGTATCGACCCCGTCATCGTCGCCACCGGCAACGACTGGCGCGCGGTGGAGGCCGGTGCCCATGCCTACGCTTGCCGGGGAGGGCGCTACACATCGCTCACGCGCTGGGAGAAGGATGCCAGTGGCGCCCTGGTCGGCAGCATCGAGATGCCCATGCCCGTGGGTCTGGTGGGCGGCGCCACCAAGACCCATCCGCTGGCGCGCCTGGCGCTGCGCATCCTGGGCGTGCAGTCGGCGCAGGAGCTGGGCGAGGTGGCCGTGGCCGTGGGCCTGGCGCAGAACCTGGGCGCCCTGCGTGCGCTCTCCACCGAAGGCATCCAGCGCGGCCACATGGCCTTGCACGCCCGCAACATCGCGCTGGGGGCCGGCGCCACGGGAGACGAAATCGACCGCATCGCCAAAAGCATGGCGCAGGAGCACGACGTGCGCGTGGACCGCGCGCTCGCGCTGCTCGCAGAAATCAGAGGCTGACAGAGACGGCCGGCAGGCCCGCGACAGGGCCGCCTTTTTTCAACGACAACGACAGGAGACAAGACCATGAAGCTGAACACACGCATCCCCTCCCTGCTCCGGCCGCTGATCGCGGCCGCCGCGCTGGCGCTCGGCCTGTCCGCGGCCCAGGCGCAGGACATCCGCTTTGGCTTCAATGCCGACCAGTCGGGCACCGGCGCGGCCGAGCTGGGCGTGGCCGCGCGCCACGGCTTCGACCTGGCCATCGAGGATATCAACAAGGCCGGCGGGCTGCTGGGGCGCAAGGTCGTGGGCATCGTGCGCGACGACACGGGCCAGCCCCCGAAGTCCATCCAGAACATGACCGAGCTGATCGACAGCGAGAAGGTGGCCGCCGTGGTCGGGCCCACCAACTCGGGCAACGCCCTGGCCTGGCTGCACATTCCGCAGCAAAAGAAGGTGCCCGTGATCGTGCCCGTGGCCACGGCCACCGACATCACCAAGCGCTATGCCAACGAGGCGCAGAACTACATCTACCGCGTCTCCATGGTCGACCGCGAGCAGGTGGCGCTGCTGATCGCCTACGCCGTCAAGGCCACCAAGAACCAGAAGATCGCCTTCATAGCCGACTCCACAGGCTTTGGCCAGCAGGGCGTGAAGGACCTGACTGAGGTGCTGGCCCTGCACGGCGCCAAGGCCGTGGCGGTGGAGAAGTTCGGCCCCAAGGACACGGACATGACCTCGCAGCTGGCCAAGATCCGCGATGCCGGGGCCGACACGCTCATCGTCTACGGCCTGGCCGACGCCAATGCCCAGCTGCTGCGCAGTATGGAGAAGATCAACTACATGCCCACCACGCTGGGCACTTGGGGCAACATGAGCACGCCGCTGCTCAACACGGCGGGCAAGAAGCTGGCCGAGCACATCATCTTCGCCACCTCCACGGCCGAGGACAGCAACCCGCGCGCCGTGGCGCTGGCCGCGCGCGTGCGCGAGCGCTACCCGCAGCTGCCCACCTTCGTGGCGGCCGCGCAGTCGTACGATTCGGTGATGCTGCTGGCCGCCGCCGTGAAGAAGGCCGGCAGCACCGATGGCGAGAAGCTCGCCGCCACGCTGGAGAACGGTGTACCCGACACCCAGGGCGTGGTCAAGCTCTACCAGAAGCCCTTTGCCAAGGGCGACCACGAGGCGCTGTCGGTGGCCGACTTCCACCTGGCCCGCTGGCGCGATGGCAAGGTGTCGGCCTATGAGGACGCCATCACCAAGGCGCTGACGCCGGCCGACTACAAGAAATAAGCCCGCAGCGCGGCAAGCCCGGAGACGGCACCCCATGACCAACGTACTGCAGGCCTTGCTGAGCGGCCTGGCCCTTGGCGGAATCTACGCGCTAGTCGCCTTGGGTTTCAGCATCACCCACACCACGACCAAGACGCTCAACTTCGGCCAGGGCGAGTTCCTGGTAGCGGGCTCCTTCATCGCGGTGGCCACCTTGCTGCTGCTCTCGGGCAAGGGCCACACCGGTGTGCTGGCTGCGGCGGATGTGACCTTTGCCCGCTATGGCCTGGCCCTGCTGGCCTCGCTCGTGGTGCTGGCGCTGCTGGGCGTGGTGCTCTACTTCACGGCGGTGCGGCCCTTCGTGGGCGCCACCGGCATGGCATGGGTCATGAGCACCATCGGCTTCGGCATCATCGTGCAGAACACCGCGCTGGCCATCTGGGGCCCGGGCTCCATGGCCATGCCCTCGCCGCTGGGCGACGAAGTGATCCGCATCGCCGGGGCCGGTGTGCGTGCTCAGGAGATCCTGGTGCTTTGCGTCACGGCCGTGGTCATGCTGGCGCTGGACTACGTGCTGCGCCGCACCAAGGTCGGCAAGGCCGTGCGTGCAGTGGCGGTGAACAAGCAGGCCGCGGCCCTCATGGGCATCAACGTGGGTGCCATGGTGGTGCTGGCCTTCGTCATATCGTCCAGCCTGGCCGGGTTGGCCGGCCTGTTGATCGCGCCCATCACCACGGCCTCGGTCTTCATGGGCCTGGCCATCGCGCTCAAGGCGTTTTCGTCGGCCATCGTGGGCGGGCTCACCAACCCGCGCGGCTGCATCGCGGGCGGCTTCCTGCTGGGCTGCATCGAGGCGCTGGTGGGGCTGTGGCGTGCCGAGCTGCGCGAGATCACGGTCTTTGCGCTCATCATCCTGGTGCTGGTGGTCAAGCCCGAAGGGCTGTTCGGCCAGAAGCCTTTCGAGAAGGTGTGAGCACAGCATGCGCACCCATACCCTTGCGTTCATCGCAGCCGCTGCGGCGGCCGTGCTGGTCCCCCTGGCGATCGGCAACGATTTCTACCTCAAGATCATCTTCACGGCGGGCATGTACTACCTGGCCGCCGCCGGCCTGAACGTGCTGGTGGGGTGGAGCGGGCAGAAGTCCCTGGGCCACGCCGGCCTGTTCGCCGCAGGGGCCTACACGGCAGCCCTGCTCACGGCCCAGGCGGGGTGGAACCCCTGGCTCGCACTCTTGGCGGCGGCCGTGGTGGCCGGGCTCTTTGGCGTGCTGATCGCGCTGCCCTCGCTGCGTGTCAAGGGGCCTTCGTTGGCCATGGTGACCATCGGCTTCGGCATCGTGGTCGAGAAGATCGTGACCGAGTGGCAGGTGCCCTTTGGTGGCCAGCAGGGCATCTACGGCATCGTGCCGCCCTCCATCGGCGGGCACATGCTGGACATGCGCGGCTGGGCCTGGCTGGTGCTGGCCTTTGCGCTGGCCACGCACCTGGTGCTGCGCACCCTGCTCGGGGGCAAGTACGGCCGGGCGTTCCAGGCCGTGCAGGCCGCCGAGGTAGCGGCCGAGAGCGTGGGCATCGACGTCTACCGCACCAAGGTGCTGGCCTTTGTCATCAGCGCCGTCACCTGCGGCGTGGCCGGGGCCCTGGTGGCGCAGCAGAATCAGTACATCAATTCGGACTTCATCAGCTTCAACCTGTCGATCTTCCTGCTGCTCATCGTGCTGTTCGGCGGACCTTCGGTGATGGGGCCGGCCGTGGGCGCCATCGTGCTCACGCTGCTCGATGCCTTCCTCGCGCGCTGGCCGGGGCTGCAGCACTTCACCTACGGTGCGCTGCTGCTGTTCGCGCTCTATGCCATGCCGCAGGGCCTGGCGGGGGCACTGCAGCGGTTGGGGCGGCGCCTCTGGCCGCGGCTGCACCAGGCGCAGCCACTGCCGGTGGTGCAGGGGGAATGGCAGCCGCGCCAGGCGCCGGGCGCCGAGGCCGCAGGCGTGATGCTCCAGGCCCAGGGCCTGTACAAGGCCTATGGCGGCGTGGTGCCGACCAACGAGGTCAGCCTGTCGCTGCGCGCGGGCCATGTGCATGCGCTGATCGGCCCCAACGGCGCTGGCAAGACCACGCTGCTCAACATCCTGTCGGGCATCGTGGCGCCGGACCGGGGCAGCATCGAATTTGCCGGACAGGGCATCGCCCGCGTACGCGCCAGCCAGATCTGCCGGCTGGGTATAGGCCGCACCTTCCAGAACCTGCGCTTGTTTGCCCACATGAGCGTGATCGACAACGTGTTGGCCGGCCTGCACCCGCACCTGCGCGTGGGCTTCTGGGCCAGCCTGCTCGGCCTGCCATCGGCGCGCCGCGAGGAGCGCCAGGCGCGCGAGGAGGCGGTGCGCCTGTTGCAGTTCGTGGGCATGCTGGACCGCGCCCATGACGAGGCCGGCAGCCTGCCCTATGGCCTGCAGCGCCGGCTGGAACTGGCCCGCGCGCTGGCCACGCAGCCACGCCTGCTGCTGCTCGACGAACCGGCCGCCGGCCTGAACCCTCAGGAGACGCAGGCGCTGACGGAGCTGATCCGGCGCATTGGCGCCAAAGGCATCACCGTGCTGCTGATCGAGCACCACATGGACCTGGTGATGGCCGTGTCCGACCATGTGGTGGTGCTCGACTACGGCGCCAAGATCGCCGAGGGCGCGCCTGCCGCCGTGCAGGCGGACCCCAAGGTCATTGCCGCCTACCTGGGCGTGGATGACGAGGAGGAGAACGCCGCCGCCACACCACACCCTGTCCCTGCCTGAGGCGTTGTCCATGCTCCAAATCGAAGAACTCGCAGTGAACTACGGCGCCATCCAGGCCCTGAAGGGCGTGAGCCTCACGGTGGCGGCCGGGGAGGTGGTGACCCTCATCGGTGGCAACGGTGCCGGCAAGAGCACGCTGATGAAGGCCATCTCGGGCCTGGAGCCCTGTGCCGGCGGGCGCATCGTGTTCGACGGCCAGGACCTGGCGCGCACGCCGGCGCACCGGCGCGTGGCCCTGGGCATTGCCCAGTCACCCGAGGGGCGCCAGGTGTTCCCGGACCAGAGCGTGCGTGACAACCTGCTCCTGGGTGCCTACCTGCGGCCGGCGGGGGATCCCTCGGTCGAAGCCGACCTTGAAGAGCAGTTCACCACCTTCCCGCGCCTGCGCGAGCGCCAGCACCAGATGGCCGGCACCCTGAGCGGCGGCGAGCAGCAGATGCTGGCCATCGGCCGCGCGCTGATGGCGCGCCCGCGCCTGCTGCTGCTCGACGAGCCCTCGCTGGGCCTGGCGCCGCTGATCGTCAAGGAAATTTTCGGCGTCATCCGCGCGCTCAAACAGCGCGGCATCACCATCCTGCTGGTGGAGCAGATGGCCAACCAGGCGCTCAAGGTGGCGGACCGGGCCTATGTGCTCAAGACCGGGGAGATCGCTTCGTCGGGCCCGGCGCGGGCGCTGCTGGAGGACCCGGCCGTGCGCGAGGCCTACCTGGGCAAGCACTGACCGGGCTGCTGGCGTGCCCAAGGGCGGCAGTCCTACAGACCAATGCGCGCTTGGAGAGGAGGGAAAACCCGGGGGCAAAAATACGATGGAGCCAGACACAACAGACCTCGCGGTCGAAAGGCTCCCATGAAAACTTGGTACAAGCTGTCGCTGGGTAACGATGCCCAGGCCTTCGAGCCCACCCAGCGCATCCAGCAGATGTTCATGTCGCAGTTTCTGATCTCGCCTGCCGGATCGAAACGTGCCCTTTTCTCGTGCTACGACAAGCAGGCAGACAAGCTGTGGCTGTTCTTCTCGCCCGCCGCGCAGGACATTGCCTTGCGCGTGTATGCCGAGCCTTGCGAGCCGCCCACCGCCCTCGACTGCATCGGCCTGCTGGCCGGTGAGGGCGATGCCCTGGCCGACCCTTTGAAGGTGGAAGACGAAGCACTGGCCTGACCGGCGCCCAAAGGTTGTGCCGGCTCATTCTGCAGGTACATCGCCCTGCGGCAGCACCAGCCTGAATTCCGCGCCCTTTCCCTCATCGCTTTCCACCTCGATGCTGCCGCCATGGCGCTGCACCACGGTGCGCACCAGGGCCAGCCCCAGCCCCACGCCGGCAATGCCGGGGTGGCTGCGGTCATGCAGCCGCTGGAACGGGGCGAACAGCTTGTCCTGCAGGGCCGGTGCAATGCCCGGACCCTCGTCGCGCACGGCAATCACCCATTGGCCCGCCCGTGCCGCCAGGGTGCAGTGCACGGTAGCGCCGCGCGGGCTGTACTTGATGGCGTTGTTCACCACATTGGCCAGTGCCCGGCACAGCAGCGAGCGGTCACCTGTGAACGGCGCCGAATCCGGCGCACCGGCCACCACGACCTGCACGTCCGCATCCCGCGCCGGCACCCAGGTTTCGTCCACCGTCTGGTGCAGCACGTCCGCCAGGTCCAGGGCCTCGCGCCGCATCGCCTGCGATTCGGCGCTGGCCAGCTGGATGAAATTCTCGGCCATGCCCAGCGAGGTTTTCGCATAGCGTGCGATGAGCTGCATGAGTTGCGCGTCCGACATGCGGCCCGGGTAGGCCTGGTGCATTTCCAGCAGCGTGAGGATGGAGGCGTTGGGCGCCCGGATGTCGTGCGAGATGAAGTGCATGGCCTCGTCGCGCTGCTGCAGCGCGCTGCGCATCTCTGTCAGGTCCACCAAGGTCACGAGCCAGCCCGACTGCGCCAGGTCGGTGAACTGCCGGCTTTGCACCAGCACGCTGCGGCCCTTGGCGTCGCGCCCTTCGCGGCGGGCCGGCAAGCTGCGGCTGGCCAGGCGTTCCGGGGTCACCAGCGGCTGTTCGGTGGCGATGTCGATCAGGTCGCCCAACACGTCAGTGATCTGGCGGCCCTGCAAGGGCCAGACCATGGGGTCGCCCTCGACCTCGGCCACGCCCAGCAGATGGCGCCGTGCGGCCGTGTTGGCCAGCAGGATGCGGCCCTCGGTGTCGCAGACCATGGTGGGCGAGGGCAGTTGCTGCAGGCTCTCGCTCACGAAATGGTGCATGTCGCGCAACTGGCGCGAGGCGTATTCCACGGCGTTGATGCGCCGCTCCAGGAAGTCGCCGCTGCTGGCGGCCGGGCCGCGCAGCGGGATCACCAGGCCCTGGCGCTGCAGGTTCTCCATCTGCAGCCTGAGGAACTGGGCCGCGGCACTCAATCGCCGCCAGCTCCACAGCGGGTAGGCCAGCACCAGCCCGATGAGGGCGGCGGCGGGCGCGAACTGCAGGCCGCTCCACACGGGCAGCAACACCGCCAGGGCCAGCGTCACGGCACCCAGTGCAATGCTGATGAGCAGGGCCGTGAAAGGGCCCAGCAGCAGGAGCGCCAGCAGGGCCAGCACCACCGGCAGCAGGTTGAAGGCCATGTTCAGGGCGGGCGCCGCCGTGTGGATGTGCACGCCTGCCAGGTCGGCATCCAGCACCTGGGCGATCACCTCCACCCCCGGCATCAGCCGCGACTCCTGGCCCACCGGGGTGGCGAACATGTCGCCCAGCCCGGCGGCCACGGAACCCACCAGCACGTATTTGCCGCGGAAGGCATCTGCCGGCACCTCGCCGCGCAGCACGTCGATGTAGGAGTAGGTGGTGAAGTGGCCCGGCCCGCCCGCGTAGGGGATCAGGCGGCGCCCGGCCCGCTCCCAGCGCGCGCCATCGGCCGGTGGGTCGCTCCAGCGCGCCGGTGGGCAGCCGCCGAGCGAGGGCGTGGCCACGCAGCGCATGGCGGTGCTGAAGTGCGGCCAGGGCGCACTGGCCGGCCCTTCGCGCACGTACAGGCTGCGCACCACGCCGTCCTCGTCCGCGGCCACGTGCACATGCCCCAGCCGGGCTGCAGCCTGCTCCAGCGCGGGAATCGGCCTGTCCGCGCCATCGCCTGGTTCGTACGGGCCATGGCGCTGCATCACCGGCAGCACCACGCGGCCGCTTCGTGCCAGGGCATCGGCGAGCAGCAGATCGTCCTCGGGGTAGTCGAGGTCTTCCTCGTTGAACAGCACATCCATGCCGATCACCAGCGGTTCCTGGCGCGACACGTTCTGGATCAGCTGGGCATGCAGGGCGCGCCGCCAGGGCCAGCGGCCGATCACGCCGATGCTGCGGTCGTCCACCGCAATCACGGCAATGTCCGGCTGCGGCGGGCGCGACACCAGGCGCAGCCCCGTGTCCTGCACCAGGTGGTTGGTGCGCGGCAGCGTGCCGGGCGTGCTGAGCCAGGCAACCAGGGCCAGCAGGCTCAGCGCGATGGCCGCCCATTCGATCCGCCGCTGCTGGTTGCGCGTGCGGGAGGGTTGCGTGGGCATAGGCCGCAGGGGGCTCAGGGGCGGCGCACCGGCTCACCGCCCATGGTGGACAGGGGCAGCCCAAAGCTGGTGTTCAGCCCCGTGCCCACGCGGATGCTGCGCGGCGGCGAGAACTCGCTTTGCAGGCCCGAAGGGTCGAGCACCTGGATGCGCACGAAGTAGGTGCCTGCAGGCAGATCGGCCGCAGAGGTCCAGCGCGGTTCGTCGAGCTGGGTGTCCTGCAGGACCTTGGTGAATTCCAGGTCCGGCGCCAACTGCACGCGAAAGCGCTGGCCGGCCTGGGCAGGCCAGTGCAGGCGCACAATGGTGTCGCCATCGGTCGCCTGCATGTCCGACAGGTCCAGCGCAGCGGGTTGCTGGGCCACGGTGAAGGCCTGCGCGGGCGCGAAGGGCCCCTGGTCCAGGGCGCCGCCTGCGAGTTCCGCGACCGTGGCGGCGCGCCAGAAGTAGTTGCCCAGGGGCAGCGTGGCCAGCGTCAGCTGGCAGGGATTGAGGCGGGCCTCGTCCACCAGCGGGCTGGTGAAATCCGCGCTGGCCGCCACCTGGATGCGGTACCAGCGGGCTCCGGGAACCTCGGTGCAGCGCAGAGCGCCCGTCACGCGCGGCACCACGGCCCCGGGTGCGGGCTGCTGGTACAGCGGCGGCACCGGCCGGGTCTTGATGGTGATGGCGCGCGTGGCGGGCTGGCCGGCAATGCCGGCCTCGTCCACGGCGCGCACGGCCAGGTGGTAGCTGCCGTCGTCGAGCGCGGCCCAGCGCAGCTGGCCATCGGCAAAGCGGCCGCTGCGCAGCACCTGGGTCAGGGCCGCATCGCGCGCCACCTGCGCCACATAGCCGCTGGCGCCGGGCGTGGCCGGCAGGTTGATGGCCAGCAGGCCCAGGTCGTGCAGTTGCGTCGGCACGGTGGACAGGTCGGGCGGGGCCAGCAGGGGGCGCGGCGCACCCAGCGTGCCATCGGGCGCCACCGACATGCCTTGCCCGCGCGCCAGCAAGGTGGCGCCGGCTTCTGGCTGCGCGGCATTCTCGGCGCGGGACTGTACCGCCACCGTGCCTTCGAGCACCGAGGCCGTGGCCTGGCCCGAGGCCGCCATCGCGACGCCGAATTCGGTGCCGCGCACGCTGGTCACGGCGCGCGGCGTGCGCACCTCGAAGCGGCGCAGCGCATCGGTGCTGGGGGTGACACTCGACTCCACGCTGCCGGCACGCACCTCCATCACCGACTGGATGCTGCCCGTGCGCCCGCGCCGGCGCAGCTGGCGCAGCTGCAGGTCGGACTGGGGCTGCACGCGCACCACGGTGCCATCGGCCAGGCGCACGGCGACAAAGCTGTCCGGCCCCACCTGCAGGCGCGTGCCTTCGTCCAGACGGGCACCCGGGGCCAAGGGTTGCGGGCTGGCCTGCGCGGCCGGCTGGGCCGTGGCATTGCCCTGCACGAATTCCACCTGGGCCGAGGCCCGCGGCTGCAGGCGCACGGGAATCCACACGGTGGAGCCCGGCTGCAGGCGCCTGGGGTTGGCCACCTTGTTGCGCTGCTGCAGCAGCGGCCACTGGCGCGGGTTGTCCAGGTAGGCGCTGGCCAGGCCTTCGAGCGTGTCGCCGGCGCGCACCGTGTGCGCGATTTCGTCAGTCTGCGGGTCTGGGATGGCTTGCGCATGCGCGCAACCGAGGCCCGCCGTGACCATGGCAATGGCGGACAGGGGCAATGCAAGGCGGTGGATGACCACGTCAACTCTCCTACGGCCGCGGCGTGCGCGGGGCTTCGTTCTCGGGGGCGAGCTCCAGCGCGGGAGCCCAGGGGCGCATCAAGGCTTGCGGTCGGGTTCCACGGCTTCGAACCGGTAACCCACACCATACACGGCGGTGATGAAGTAGCCATTGGCCGGGCGCAGGTCCAGCTGGGTGCGCAGGCGCGAGACATGGGTGTCGAGCGAGCGCGACAGCACGTCCGAGCCCTGGCCCCAGATCACCTCCTTGAGGTGGTCGCGCGAGAGCAGGCGCCCCATGTTCTGGAACAGGAACAGGGCCAGGTCGTATTCACGGTTCTTGAGTTCGGCCACGGTGCCATCGATCTCGAGCGAACGCGATTCGGGGAAGAACTTGTAGCGCCCGAAATCGAGCGTGCCGCCGGTGCTCTGCGGGTAGGCGCGGCGCAGCAGCGCCCCCACGCGCGCGTTGAGTTCGCCGATGCGCACAGGCTTGACCATGAAGTCGTCGGCCCCGCTGCCCAGGCCTTCGACGATGTCGCGCTCCTCCTGCCGGTTGGTCACGAACAGGATGGGCAACTGCTTGCCCACGTTCTCGCGCACCCAGCGCACCACCTCGGGGCCGGTGGTGTCGGGCAGGTGCCAGTCCACGATCAGCAGGTCGAAGGTTTCGCGGCGCATCTCGCGCAACAGCGCGGCACCGGTCAGGTGGGTGTGGCACACATGGCCCATCGCTTCGGTGGCCTGTTTGATCAGATCCAGCTGAAGCGCATCGTCGTCTAACGCCGCTATGCGCATGGTTCTCCGTTCCGTTCAAGATTCACCCCGCATTATTCGCGATGTCGGGTGGCCAGGGCCATGCGCCTTTTCGGTGATCGCCAGGTTTGACAGTTGTTCACCGTGTCACGGGCGATGCCAGGCGGCGCGTGGCACTGGGGCGCGTGTGGGGCCGGCCGGCAAGGGGCGGTGCGATTTCGCGCAGCAGCCGCATGCCCACCAGGGTGTAGCGGGTCTGCGGGCTGTTCCAGTTGCGGTAGCCGCAGCGTGCGTAGAAAGACCAGGTGTGCCAGGAGCCTCCGCGGCGCACGCGCACGCTGCCGTCGGCCGGTCCCTGCGGGTCCACGGCGGGTGACTCCGCGTAGTAGCTGTCGCCATGCCAGTCGGACACCCACTCCCAGGCATTGCCCAGCATGTCCTGCAGGCCAAAGGCGTTGGGCGCGTAGCTGCCCACGGGGGCCGTGAAGGCGTGGCCGTCGCTGCCGCGCAGCGCATGCTGGCGCCAGCGCTGCCACAGTGGGGCGGCGTCCTGGTCGAAGGTGTTGGCGTTTCGGAGCAGGCCCTCGGGGTCATCGCCATGCGGGTAGCGGGTGCGCGTGCCGGCGCGGCAGGCGTACTCCCATTCGGCCTCGGTCGGCAGCCGGTAGCGGTGGCCTTCGGTGCGGCTCAGCCACTGCGCCAGGGCCTGGGCATCGTTCCAGGTGACGTTGACCACGGGGTGGTCGTCGCCCTGCGGGAACCCCGGGTTGCGCCAGGAGTAGCGCGGGTCGCGTCCCTCGAAGGCATCGCCGCGCCGCGTGGTGGCCGGGTCGTACTGCGGGTTGTAGCCATAGCCACCGGTGCCGTCGGCAACGGATTCGGGCTGGTAGCCCGATGCCTGGAGGAAGCGCCTGAACTGGCCCACCGTCACCTCATGCTGCCCCAGGTAGAAGGCCTTGCTGATGAGCACGCGGTGGGCTGGGCCTTCATCGGCCAGTTCGGTGAACCGCTTGACTTCCAGCTGTGGGTAGGCCTGCGCGAGCACGTCGGGCGCCTCGGGCCCGCCCATCACGAAGCTGCCGGCGGGCACCTGCACGAAGTGCATGCCCAGGCTGTTGGTCCACACCGGGTGTGCCGGGCCGCGGTGCACCTGGCCCAGCGCCGGCGGGCCCATGGCAAGGGCCAGCGCGGCCGCGAAAGCGGCCCAGGCAATCCGAACGTCCATGGCAGTCTCCGAAAGCTGGCTTGCAAACCAGTCTACGGCACTGTGGGGCAAATGCCGCGCGCCAGATGTAAGTGCACCGGCTTGCGCTTTGCGGCCCCGGCGCGCTGCGATACAGTGCGTTACACCTGACGGGAGATGTATGGCCTGGATCCGGTCCGCAGTGGCAAGGGACACCGCGCGCCAGTGGGCGCTGCGCCTGCTGGTGCCGCTGCTGCTGCTGGCTGTGCTGCACCTGCTGCCGGTATGGCAGCCGCTGCAGCGCCTGGAATACGATCTTTTCAGCAGCCTGACCGCACCCGTGCGGCCCGATGCAGGTGTGCTGGTCATCGGCATCGACGAGCCCAGCCTGGCGGCGCTGCAGGCCACGCCGCCCTTGCCGCGGCGCCTGCACGCGCAACTGGTCGAGGCGCTTTCCGCGGCCGGCGCGTCGGGGCTCGGCATCGATCTGTTGCTTTCCACCGCCCAGTCCCCCGAGGACGACGCCGCCCTGGGCCGGGCCCTGCAGGGCCGCATGCCCGTGGTGCTGGCCAGTGCCCAGGTGGCGGTGCAGACCGGGCAGGTGGCGCAGTACCGGCAGACGCTGCGCTCCATCTTTGCCCAGGCGCTGCACGGCGACGTGGGCATGCAGCCCGACGACGATGGTGTGCAGCGCAGCGCACCACCGCAGAGCGATGCGATGTGGCGGGTGCTGGCGCAGGCCGCGGGCCGCAGCGTGGTGCCCCCTCCGCCCGGTGCGCTGCTGCGCTACTACGCTCCTGAAGTGGCGCTGCCCTATGTGCACTACACCCAGGCGCTGGACCCGGCGCGGCAACTGGCGCCCGGTGCACTGCAGGGGCGCTTGATGCTGCTGGGCCAGAACACGCCGGTGGGCGGGGTGGACCAGTTCACCACGCCGCTGCGCAGCCTGGGCCACGGCACGCAGTCGGGCGTGATGCTGCATGCCACAGCGCTCATCAATGGCCTCACGGGCGACTGGATCGTGCCCGCGCACCCGGCGGGCCCGCTGCTGCAGGCCGCGGCGGCGATCGTCCTGGTGGCCGCGCTCACCCGGCGCTGGCGCGGCTGGCTCGCCGTGTGGCTGAGCGTGGCGCTGGCCCTGCTGGCGCTGATCGGCGGGCTCTGGGCCTACCTGCAGGGCGTGTGGTGGCCCACGCTGCCCACGCTGGTGGCACTGGTGCTGCATTTCAACGTGGGCGCGACCGACAGCTACTGGCGCGAACGGCGCCAGCGCGAGCGCCTGAGGCTGGACTTCGGGCGCTACGTGCCGCCAGCCGTGGTCAGCGCGCTGATCGCCAGCGGCACCGCACCGGCCATCAGCGGCGAGCGGCGCGAACTCACGCTGCTGTTCTCGGACCTGGCGGGCTTCACCTCGGCCAGCGAGCACCTGCCGCCCGAATCGGTGGCGCAGGCGCTCAACGCCTATTTCACGCGCATGACCTATGCCGTGCACCGCCACGGTGGCACGCTCGACAAGTTCATCGGCGATGCCGTGATGGCCTTCTGGAACGCCCCCGTGGCCGAGCCGCAGCATGCGGCACGCGCCCTGGCCTGCGCGCAGGAGATGCAGCGGGAAATGCAGGCCCTGCGCAGCCAGTGGGCCGGCACCCCCTTTGCCGACCTGCAGTTGCGCATCGGCCTGCACACGGGCGAGGCGGCCGTGGGGCACCTGGGCTCCGAGGGACGCTTCACCTACACCGCCGTGGGCGACGCGGTGAACACCGCGGCCCGGCTCGAAGGCGCGAACAAGGCCTTTGGCACCGGCATCCTGCTGTCCGAGGCCACGCGCAGCGCCTTGCCGCAGCCTGCGCAACTGCTCTGGCTCGATGCGGTGGTGCTGGCGGGCCGCAGCAATGGCATCAACGTCTACACCCCCTGCAGCGATGCGCCTCTCGTGGCCATCAGCCTGGACCTGCAGTCCCATGTGCGTGCGGGCCGCTGGCACGATGCCCTGGCCTGCTGCGCCGAATGGAGCGCGCGTGCGCTGCAGGCGGCGCCCGGGCTGGCCGCCCAGGCCGGGCGCCTGCGCCTGCGCCTGCAGGCCCTGGCCGACGCCGAAGCCAGCACGGAACCGTCCGACGCGGGCTTTGCCAGCGCCCTGGACAAGTAATTCATCAGAAGGACCCCCGCCATGCCTTCCTCGCCTTTCCGGTGCCGATGGGCTGCCACCCCGCTGGCCCTGGCTGCTGCCAGCCTGTTCCTGCCAGGTGCCTGGGCCCAGTGCGCTGGCGTGGCCACGGCACCCGGTGCCATGGCTGCGCAGATCGTGGCCCTGGCCGGCCAGGGCCAGACCCGGCCCGCGGGCGAGGGGCCCTGGTCGCCCGCCGCCCTGGCCCAGCAACTGGGTGCGGGCACGGGCGTGCGCACCCTGGAGCTGTCATCGGCCGCGCTGCTGCTGGCCGATCGCACGCAGATCCGCATGTCGGCCAATGCGCAACTGCGCCTGTGCGCGTCGCAGCCCGAGCGCACGCTGCTGGAACTGGCCGCCGGCCGGCTTTGGGCGCGCACCAAGAAGACGCCGGCCGCGCTGGAGTTGCAGACCCCGGCCGCCCTGGCCGTGGTGCGTGGCACCGACTGGGACGTGGAGGTCGATGGCAGCGGCCGCACCACGCTCACGGTGCTCTCGGGCCAAGTCGATCTGTCCAACGCCTTCGGCCGGGTGGAACTGGGTCCGGCGGAACAAGGGTATGTGGAGCCCGGCAAGGCCCCGGTCAAGCGCGTGCTGGTGCGCCCGCGCGACCGTGTGCAGTGGGTCATGGCCAACCCGGTGGATCCCACACGTTGGGTGGAGCTGCAGGGCGATGCCGTGGCGCCCCCGCTGGCCGCCATCCGCGATGACCTGCGCGCGGGGCAGTGGCCGCGTGCGCGCGAGCAGCTGCAGGCGCTGTCTGCCAGCGGGCAGGGCGGTGCGGTGATCGATCTGCTGTTGGCCGACCTGGAGGTCTTTGCCGACCAGATGGACGCAGCCGGACAGCGCCTGGCTGCGGCCTGGCAGCGTACCCGGGATCCGCGCACGGCGGCCCGCCGGGCCGAACTGCTGCTGGCCCTGGACCGGGGTGCCGAGGCGCGCACCTGGCTCGACGCCGCGCGCGCGCAGGCACCGGATGCCACGGCCCTGCTGCTGGCCGACGGCGACTGGCACCGCCTGGAGGGCCGGGGCGACGAGGCCATCGCGCTGTACCGCCGTGCCGTGGCCGGTGCCCAGGGGCGCCAGGAGCCGGCCGGGGACCAGGCCGCCGCCCAGTGGAGCCTGGGCCGCGCCCTGCGCGAGCGCGGCGACCTGCGTGGCGCGCGCGAGGCCCTGGCACGCGCCGTGGCGTTGGCACCGGAACAACCCGCATACCAGGGCGAGCAGGCCACGCTGGCGGCCGAGGCACTGCGCCTGGGCGACGCGCGCAGCGGCTTCGATGCCGCCCTGGCCCTGGCCGGCGACGACTACGTGAGCCTGGCCGGTGCGGGCCTGGTGGCGCTGCAGCAGGGCGACCCGGCCGGTGCACGCACCCAACTGCTCAAGGCCCTGGTGATCGAGCCGCGCTACGCGCGCGCGCAGGTCTGGCTGGCCGTGGCCGAGTACCATCTGGGCGAGCGGGCCGCCGCGCTCGATTCCCTGGCGCGCGCCAAGGTGGCCGATCCCAAGGACCCGTTGCCCTGGCAGGTCGAATCGGTGCTGCGCAATGACCAGGGCGAGCCCATCGAAGCCATCGCCGCCGCGCGCGAGGCGCTCACCCGGCTGCCCTACCTCAAATCGCTCGATCCGCTGACCAGCGACAGCCAGGGCTCGGCCAACCTGGGCAAGGCCCTGGGCGACTTCGGCCTGGAGCACTGGGCGCGCGCCTATGCCAGTGCCTCGTACTACCCGCTGTGGGCGGGCAGCCACTTCTTCCTGGCTAACCGCTACGAGAGCGATTTCAGCCGCAATTCCGAGCGCTACCAAGGCTACCTGAGCGACCCCACGGCTTTCGGCGCCAGCGAGAAGCAGGCCCCGCTCGTGCTCACCCAAGGCGGCGAGTGGCTCTGGATTGCAAGCGCCGAGCGTGGTCCGTTGCACGACACGCTGGCCGCCGACGTGGGCCACCACGGCTTTGCCGCGGCACCCGTGCCCGTGGCCTGGCAGGTGCGGACCAACGGTGTGCAGATGTGGCCGAACGACGGCAATGTGCCCAGCTATCGTTTGTCATCCCCTGGTTTCGATGTCGCGCTGGGCCTGCGGCCTACCGAAAGCCTTGGTCTGTTCCTGCTGCACACCGAACACCGACTGCGCTACAGCTTCCCCGACGGCCGGGATTTCGGCAATGGCATCACCTTCAATGGCCTGGCGCGCCAGCGCAGCGAGCGCACCGACCTGGGTGGCTCCTGGCGCTGGTCGCCCGACGCGCAGACCTGGCTCAAGCTGCACCGCGCACGCTTCGGCCAGGGCCTGGTGCTCGACGATGCGGCCTGGGGCCCGCAGGGTTCGCGCGTCACGGACCAGGACGATGGCGTGCTGTTGCGCCACACCCTGCAATGGGGCGGCCAGCGCCTGAGCCTGGGCTGGGAGGGAACGCGGGGCGTGTTCGTTTCCAGCCTCTCCGACCCGCTCGTGACGTCGGCGCAGGGCACGCGCGTGCGCTTTCAGATGCCCTGGCTCGCGGGTGAATGGCGCCAGGGCCCATGGACCTGGCATGCCGAGGCCTACTGGGCGCGCCTGGCCGTGCAGCGTGGCGACCGTTTCTACGATTCGCTGACCGGCGAGGACCTGCTGGACCCCACGGCCGAGCGTGGCGGCCGAGCGCGCCAGCCGCTGCCGCGCCTGGGCCTGTCCTACCGCCTGGGGCCGGGCCGTGCGCTGCACCTGGCCTACATCGAGAGCGTGCGCTCACCCGGCTCGCACACGCTGTCGCCGGTGGCGCTGGGGGCGATTGCCATCGACCACCAGTACCAGTTGCCGGGCGCCTTCGGGCGCAAACGCGCGGCGCAGTTCGACTGGGAATTCGACGCGCGCACCTTCGGCTTTGCCACCATGTCGAGCCAGGATGTCGTGAACCCCACCCTGGCGGGCGGAGGCCTGGCGCTGCCGCCGCGGGGCCTGGTGAACCTGGACCGGGTGGGCAGCCTGGGCGCGCAGATCCAGACCGGGCAGACGGTGGTGGACCCGTACAACGAGAACCCGGAGTTCAGCCAGGGCCGGCTACACCAGGCGGGCTTGGCGCTCAACCGGGTGCTGGCGCCGCGCTGGAGCGTGCTGGGCAGCTACACCTGGGCCCGGTCGCGCAACCTGGGCAGCCAGTTCGCGGGCAATGCCTTGCCAGGGTTTGCGCGGCACACCCTGGCGCTGGCCAGCGTGTGGAAGCACGGCGGGCGTGACCTGACGGCCGGCTCGCTGGTCTACCGGGGTTCCCGTTTCGCCGACGAGGCCAACGCAACGCCGCGCCGGCCGGGCTGGGACCTGGTGCTGGCGCACTCCCTGGAGTCAGCGGACCGGCGCTGGGCCTTCATCGCCACGGCGCAGGCGCCGTTGAACGGCGATACCCGGCCCACGCTGTGGGCCCGGGTGCGTTACCGTGACTGAGCTCAGCCCGCTGAAGCGGCGTCCGCCAGGGCCTGCAGGGCGGTGGTGACTTCATCGGCTTGCACGCCGTCCACCGGGATCAGCCGCGGCGCCAATGCCTGCAGGGCGTCACCACCCCGCTTCAGTTGGGCGATGGCCTGCCCGGCCTCCTTGGGCGCATCGAAGCCTGTGCTCTGCAACAGCAGCCCGCCATCTGCCGCGACGAGCTTGAAATAGAACTTTCCATCGGCCTCACGGTACTGTTTGAAGGCCGGGAGAAGTTTTATAGAAGGCTTGCCCGCCGTAACCAGCTCTACGCCTTCGAGTGCTATCGCCTGATCGCGAAGGTCGCGCAGGCCAACAGCTTTGCGCAGCTCGCGGATGAAGGGCGTGGCCAGCGCGCGGGCGCGCTCGGCGCCGGCCAGCAAGGTGGTTTCAATGCGGGCCGGGTTGTTGATCAGCTCCTCGTAGTGCGCGCGCATCGGGGCGATCACCTGGTCCACGCGCTCCAGCAGCAGCTGCTTGGCATCGCCCCAGGCGATGCCGTTGGCGTACTGCTGGCGCAGGGCGGCCGTTTCGGCCTCGGTGGCGAAGGCCTGGTAGATCTGGAACAGGGCCGAGCCCTCCACCTCCTTGGGCTCGCCGGGTGCGCGCGAGTCGGTCAGGATGCCGCCGATGAGCTTCTTGAGCTGCTCGCGCGAGCTGAACAGCGGAATGGTGTTGTCATAGCTTTTGCTCATCTTGCGGCCGTCGAGGCCCGGCAGGGTGGCCACGTGCTCGTCGATGGCAGCCTCGGGCAGCACGAAGTGCTCGCCATAGAGGTGGTTGAAGCTCGCCGCCATGTCGCGCGCCATCTCGATGTGCTGGATCTGGTCGCGGCCCACGGGCACCTTGTGGGCCTTGAACATCAGGATGTCGGCGCCCATGAGCACCGGGTACATGAACAGGCCGGCGGTCACGCCATCATCGGCATCGCGCTCGGCCGCGGTGTTCTTGTCCACGCTGGCCTTGTAGGCGTGGGCGCGGTTGAGCACGCCCTTGCCGGTCACGCAGGTCAAGAGCCAGGTCAGTTCGGGGATCTCGGGGATGTCGGACTGGCGGTAGAAGGTGACCTTCTCGGGGTCCAGGCCCGCGGCCAGCCAGCTGGCGGCGATCTCCAGCGTGGAGCGCTGGATGCGCACGGGGTCCTCGCACTTGATGAGCGCGTGGTAGTCGGCCAGGAAGTAAAAGCTCTGCACGCCGGGCGTGAGGCTGGCCGCTACCGAGGGGCGGATGGAGCCCACGAAGTTGCCCAGGTGGGGCGTGCCCGTGGTGGTGATGCCGGTGAGAAAGCGCGTGGTGCTCATGGGAAAGACGAAATCAGCGGGAAGATAGGAGTAAAGGCGGGTCAGCGCAGCACCGCGACCAGCGGCGTGATCAGGAGATTGATGGCGCCATAGCCCAGCGACATCAGCGGGCGCAGCCAGATGGTGCCCACCACACCGGCCACCACCAGGCCCATCACGATGAAGAAGCCGAAGGGCTCGATGCGCGAGACCATGTGGGCTGCCTTCCAGGGCAGCAGGCCGACGAGGATGCGGCCGCCATCGAGCGGCGGCAGCGGGAACAGGTTGAAGGCCCACATCACCAGATTGACCAGCACACCGGCGCGCGCCATCTCAATGAAGAAGCGCTCGTCCACCCCTGCGCCCAGCAGCACGACCAGCAGGACGGCCCAGAAAATGGCCTGGAAGAAATTCGAGGCCGGGCCCGCCAGCGCGACCCAGATCATGTGCTGCTTGGGGTTGCGCAGGTTGCCGAAATTCACCGGCACCGGCTTGGCATAGCCGAACAGGAAGGCTCCCGAGGTGGCGAAGTACAGCACCAGCGGCATCAGGATGGTGCCGATGGGGTCGATGTGCTTGATCGGGTTGAGGGTGATCCGGCCCATCATGAACGCCGTGTTGTCGCCGAAGTGGCGCGCGGCGTAGCCATGGGCGGCCTCGTGCACGGTGATCGCAAAGAGCACCGGCAGGGCATAGATCAGAACGGTTTGGATGAGATTGGAGATGTCCACCATGCCAATTGTCTCAGACACACGACAACAACCCTTTGGCACAGTCACATTCCGGGATTGTTACGATGGTTCCGTTGTTTCAAATGGATACAGGCGTGGCAGACTCTCCCCGGGACATGCGCGCGCTACATTGAACACAGCGGCCACCCTGCCAAATACAACACTGATATCGGAGATGAATCCCATGGGCCTGGATCGTTTGAAGATTGGAACGCGCCTCATTCTGGCGTTTGGTGCCATTGCCTTGCTGGTGGCGGTACTGATGGTGGTGGCCAGCTCAGGCATCGGCCAGGCCGACGATGCCTACCGCGCTGCGGTGGGTTCGGCCACGGGGCTCACGGCGGAGCAGCGCGCGCCGCTGGAGCAGGCCATCCGGGCCGGCCATGAGCACCTGGAGAGCGCGCGCCTGTGGGTGCTGCTGCTGGGTGCCGGCGTGTTCGTGGTCTCGCTGGTGTCCTTCGTGCTGCTGCGCAGTGGCATCGTGCACCCGCTGAACCAGGCCATCCTGATCGCCGAGACGGTGGCTGCGGGCGACCTGAGCCAGGAGTTCTCGTCCGAGCTCGAAGGCGACTTCGGCCGCCTGCTCACGGCCCTGGGCACCATGGAAGACACGCTGACCGAGCTGGTCTCGGGCATCAAGCAGTCCACCGACTCGATCACCGAAGCCGCGGCCGACATCGATTCGGGCAACTCCGACCTGGCGCGCCGCACGGAAGACCAAGTCAGTTCGTTGGCCGACACGGCCGGCAGCATGGCCGAGCTGACCTCCACCGTGCGCCAGAACGCCGAGCGCGCCCGCTCGGCCAGCAACCTGGCCGTGAATGCCTCCCAGATCGCAGCGCATGGCGGCAGCGTGGTGGGCGACGTGGTGCAGACCATGGAGGCCATCAGCGGCAGCTCACGCAAGATCGTGGACATCATCCAGGTCATCGAAGGCATTGCCTTCCAGACCAACATCCTGGCGCTCAATGCCGCTGTGGAAGCAGCGCGTGCAGGTGAGCAGGGCCGTGGCTTTGCCGTGGTGGCCAGCGAAGTGCGCAGCCTGGCGCAACGCAGCGCCGTGGCGGCGCGCGAGATCAAGACCCTGATCAGCCAGTCGGTGGACCAGGTCGAGAGCGGCGCCGGCCACGTGGGCCGCGCCGGCAAGACCATGGAGGAGATCGTGGGCGCCGTCGGCCAGGTCACCGCGCTGCTGGGCGAGATCTCCGGTGCGCTGCATGCACAGAGTTCGGGCATCGAGCAGGTGAACGGCGCCGTGGCCCAGATGGACAGCGCCACGCAGCAGAACGCGGCCCTGGTCCAGCAGGCGGCCAGCGCGGCATCGGCCTTGTCGTCGCGCGCGCAAGACCTGCAGCGCGCGGTCGGCGCTTTCAAGCTGGATTGACCCCCCCGGAGTCGCTTAGCGCCTTAACCTAAATAGACTAGCGGTTGGATTAGGGGGGACGCCCTAAGCGCAAAATATTGATATTCCGGCTTAGCGGCGGGGGGGCCATTCG
>NZ_JBKDTZ010000348.1:0-2573 GCF_046339755.1 Acidovorax sp.
GCTGCGCTTTCTGGCCGGCGTGGCCAGCGCGCTGGTGTTCCTGGGCACGGCCAACTGGTGCATGGGGCAGCTCACCCGGCTGGGGCGGCCCCAGCTCGCCGGCCTGATCTTCTGCGGACCCGGGCTGGGCATCGTGGCCACGGGCCTGCCCACCGGCGCCATGGTCGCTGCGGGCTGGAGCGCGGCGGCCGGCTGGGCCACGTTCGCCGCGCTGGCGGCCGCGCTGTGCGCGCTGGTCTGGCAGGTCTTTGGCGGTAGCGAGGTGCCTGGCAGCGCGGCCGGTGGGCCCGCCACCCAGGTCCTGCCGGCCGCGCACCCAGCGGGGCAGCGGGCCCTGCATGCGCTGGCCTATGGCCTGGCGGGCCTGGGCTACATCGTCACTGCCACTTTCCTGCCCGGGATCGCGCGCGCCGCGCTGCCCGCCGGCTCGGTCTGGCCGGACTTGTTCTGGCCCGTGTTCGGTGCCGGGGTGGCACTGGGTGCATGGCTCTCGACGCGCATCTCCGCGCACCGCGACCGCCGCTGGCTGCTGGCCGGCGCCTACCTGCTGCAGGCCGCAGGCATTGCCCTGGGCCTGCTATGGCCGGGCCCGGCAGGCTTTGCCCTCGGCAGCCTGCTGCTGGGCCTGCCGTTCACGGCCATCACCTTCTTTGCCTTGCAGGAGGCGCGCCACCAGTGGCCGCAGGCGGCCGCGGGTTTCACGGGCCTGCTCACGGCGCTGTATGGCATCGGCCAGATCGTGGGGCCGCCCATGGCGGCGGCCCTGCTGGCGCATGCGGGCTCACGGGCGCAGGGCTTCGACTGGGCGCTGGGCGTGGCAGCCAGCGTGCTGGTGCTCGGGGCGGGGCTTTACGCCATCATGGCGTGGCGCTGGAAGCGCTGACCGGGAGCCTCAGCACAAAGCATGCGCCGCCGGCACCATCGGGCCGGTCCTCGCAGAACACCATGCCGTTGTGGCGCCCGGCGATCGAACGCACCAGGGCCAGGCCCAGGCCTACGCCGCCGGCGCGCTCGCTGGCGCCCGGCAGGCGGTAGAAGGGCTCGAAGATGCGCTCGCGCTGGCTGGCCGGCACGCCCGGCCCCTGGTCGCAGACGCGCACCTCGGCATGGCCCTGGTGGCGCAGCACGGCCACGCTGATCTCGCCGGTGCTGTAGCGCCGGGCGTTTTCCAGCAGGTTGCGGATGGCGCGGCGCAGCAGCTTGGAGATGCCCTGCACGTCCACCCCGTCGGGGCTGGCGCCCACGTCCAGGTCGGCATCCACGCGCGCGCATTCCTCGGCCGCCAGGCCCACCAGGTCCACGGTTTCCACGGTGCCTACATCGGCCTCGCGCGCGTCCAGGCGGCTGGCCAGCAGGATCTCGTCCACCAGCTGGTCGAGCTCGGCGATGTTGCGCAGGATCTCGGCGCGAAAGGCTGGCGAGGGCTGTTGCCCGCCCATGAGTTCCATGCCCATGCGGATGCGCGTGAGCGGCGAGCGCAGCTCGTGCGAGGCGTTGGCCAGCAGCGACTTGTGCGACTTGACCAGGGTCTCCACCCGTGCGGCAGCGGCATTGAACTGGCGCGCCAGGTCAGCCACTTCGTCCTGGCCCTGCTCGGGCACGCGCACCGACAGGTCGCCTTCGCCGAAATGCTTGACGCTGCGCTGCAGCGCCTCCAGCCGCAGGGTCAGGCGCCGGATGATGGGGTATACGCCCACGGCCACGGCCAGGCCCACGATGCCCAGCAGCCACAGGAAGCCGAACGGTGGCCGGGTCCAGAATGCGGCGTCGCCGCCGCCCCGGCCGCCCCGGTTCTGCGGACGCGGCGCCATCTGCAGCACAAAGGTCTGGCCGGTGTCGGATTCGATGTGGAACTCCACGTTCTCGCCGGGCTCCGAAGGCTGGCGCGCCGCGGGTCCGCGAAACACGACGTCGCCCTTGGCATCGCGCAGCACCATCTCGCGCGAAGGCGGCACGAAGGGCTGGTTGTTGCTCGCCTTCTGCTCCTCGGCGATGCGCCAGGCCCATCCCACGACCAGGGTGAGCACGGCAATGCCGCCGACCACGGCCAGCCAGATGCGCAGGTACAGGCGCCGGGCGAAGGGGTTGGACAGGCTCACGGGGCTCCCATCCCTTCAATCCTGCTGCTTGGCGAACACATAGCCCACGCCGCGCACTGTGAGGATGCGGCGCGGGTTCTTTGCGTCTGCCTCGATGGCAGCGCGGATGCGGCCCATGTGCACGTCGATGGAGCGGTCGAAGGCCTCCAGCTCGCGGCCGCGCACGGCCTCCATGATCTGGTCGCGCGTGAGCACGCGGCCCGCGCGCTCGGCCAAAGCCACCAGCAGGTCGAACTGGTAGGAGGTCAGGTCCGCGGGCTGGCCGCCCACGGTGACGGTGCGCGCATCGCGGTCGATCTCCAGCGTACCGAAGCGCAGGGCCTGGGCCGCAGGCGTGCCGCCGTCGGTGCGGCGGCGCAGGATGGCGCGGATGCGCGCCAGCAGTTCGCGCGGCTCGAAGGGTTTGGGAAGGTAGTCGTCGGCACCGAGTTCCAGGCCGATGATGCGGTCCATGGGGTCGCCCTTGGCCGTGAG
>NZ_JBKDTZ010000349.1:0-4987 GCF_046339755.1 Acidovorax sp.
GCTGAAAGGCTGAACCAGCGCCGACAAGGCTCCATCTTCCCATTCCAGGGCAAGCCAGCAGGCATGAGGCTTGCCGACCCCGGCTGCGGGCACTATTACGATTCAGTCATGTCAAGTTACAACGCACCCTTCGAAATCCACGTCCACGGACAGGTCCAGCTGCGCGCCGATGCCAGCTTCGAGCAGATCCAGGAGGCCTTGAAGCCCTTGTGGAAGTACGCGGGCGCGCGCTCGCTGGCCGATGGTGCCGCCAGTGCCTATGAGGAAGAGCCCGGCATCAAGTTCGATGCCCAGGAGCACCTGCTGCAGATGTGCTGGACGGTGCGCGGCGACGAGGACTTTCGCCAGTCGCTCGACGAGATGTGCATGAGCCTCAACGAGCTGTCCGAACTGGGTGCGGCCATCGAAGTCACGTTCTACGATGCGGACTTTGACGAAGAGGATGAGGGCGGCGAGGGCGCCGAGTCGCGCGACGATTTCCTGATGCTCTTCGTGGGCCCCACGCCCGCCGCCATCATGCAGGTGCAGCGCGACCTGCTGGTGCAGGACGTGGTGAACATGATGGAGCGCCACTTCGACGGTGCCGAACTCGGCGGCGTGGTGGCCGAGATCGACAAGCTGTTCAGCCAGCGTTTCGATGCCCTGGTGAACTCGCTCGAAATCGGCAAGCCTCCGCGCGGCGGCAGCGGTGGTGCCGGCGGCAGCGGCCATGGCGGCGGTGGCCGCCGTCCGCGGCACCTGCACTGATCTCGATGGTCTGCTGCAGCCTCCTGCACAGGCAGCAGGGGCGTGGCGCATGACGGCAGCCGCCACTACGGTACCGCTGCCCTACCTGCAGTCCTACCCCGCGCCGTTGCAGCAGCAGGCGCGCGATCTGCTCGCCCAGGGCCGCCTGGGGGCGGTATTGTTGCGCAAGTACCCCGCTGCCCATGCCGTGCGCAGCGACAAGGCGCTGTACGACTATGCGCAGGAGCTGAAGGCCAGGCATCTGCGCAATGCGGGCACCATCAACAAGGTGCTGTTCGACAACAAGATCCATGTGGTGCGGCATGCCCTGGGCCTGCACACCACCGTTTCACGCGTGCAGGGCAACCGCCTGGCGAAGGGCCTGTTCACACCAATTTCGGGGATCGCGTTGCCCGGCCTGGGGGCTGGATGCAAGGCGCTCGTGCGCAGCACGGTAGGCACCTTGCAAGCGCGGGCAACGCCGCAGACGGCCCCCAGGCCGGGCAACCCGAAGGGAAGGCCCTTGCCGGCGCCCCACTCGTCGTTGCGCTCCTTGCGTGTGCAAAGGCACACACTGCGTCACGCGCCTAGATTGACACGCCGGCAAGGGGCTTCGCGACCCAGAAATTGGTGTGAACAGGCCCTCAGCACGAGATCCGCATTGCGGCGATGTTCAAGCAGGGGCCCGACGAGTTTCTGCGCATGATCGTCGTGCACGAACTCGCGCACCTGCGCGAGAAGGACCATGGCAAGGCCTTCTACCAGCTGTGCCAGCACATGGAGCCGCAGTACTACCAGTACGAGTTCGACCTGCGCCTGTACCTCACGCATGTGGAGCACTCGGGCGAGCGGCTCTGGGGCGGGGAGTCGGCCTGACCGGCTCCCTCACTCCCATTTGCAGCGCTCCGAGGCCGGCACGGGCTCGGGCATCGGCTTGTCGCTGTCGCGGTTGAAGTCGAAGCCGGTGATAACGACCAGGCGGCGGTAGCGCGGCGAGCCATCGGCCATGGGCCTGGCGGGCGGCGTGCCGAAGGGGGCAGAAGCCCGCACCACCTTGAGCATGTGCTCGTCCACCACCCGGTCTTGCGACGACTGCAGCACGTCGGCCTGGATCACCGCGCCGTCGTTGGCCAGGGTGACGCCGACCACGCCCTGGCCGTACAGCCGCTTGCCGTCCTTGCTCGGAAAATGGCGCGTGCCGCAGTCTTCCATGCGCTGTTTCATGCGCGCGTAGTAGGTCTTCATGGGCGCGCTCATCTTCGCACCGGGCGAGATGTACAGGTCCCGGGGCAGGTTGGCGCGGCCTTCGATGTCCGCGATGCGGGCGCGCAGCCGCTGCTTGCGCACGGTCTCCGGCATCTCCGCCAACTGGCGCTTGAGATCCTGGAGCATTTCGCGCTGTGTCTTTTCCAGGTCCGCGAGCTGCTGGGCCTGGTCTGCGGCTGCAGCAGCAGGAGGGGGCACGGCAGCAGGGGCTGCGGTCTGTGCTGCGGCGCAGGCTGCAGCCAGCACCGAGACCAGGGCCATGAGCTTCTGTCCAACCCGCATGCTAGGCCGCAGCGCTGTGCTCGGTGGCAGGCGAGGGGATCGCCACCGCCTGGCAGCCGCTGGCGGGCAGGTCCAGCCAGCGCTGCGCGGCGGCCTGCAGCTGGGGCAGGCCGCCGGTGGTGAACAGCTGGACCCCGGGTGCCTGTGCCTGCGGTGCGGCCATCAGGCCAGCGCCTTCGAGCAGGCGCCGCGTCTGGCGCGCCACGGGCTCGCCGGTCTCGATGAAGCGCACCCCGGGCCCCACCAGCGTGCGCAGGTCGCGCTCGGCAAAGATGTAGTGCGTGCAGCCCAGTACCAGGGTGTCCATCTGTCCTGCAGCGGTGCCGAAGGCACCCATGGCGCCGGTGTAGCGCTCGCACAGCTCCCAGGTCTCGGTGCCTTCGGGGCTGGCGGGCACCGGCTTGTCCACGCTGCGCTCGATGGCATGGGCCAGGCCATCGCAAGGCTGCACCACGAACTCGGCCTGGCCCTGCAGGCTGGCCAGCAGCTTGCCGAACTTGGCGCTGGTGAGCGTGCCACGTGTGCCGATCACGCCCACGCGCCCGGTGCGGGTGGCGGCCAGGGCAGGCTTGATGGCTGGCTCCAGCCCCACCAGCGGAAGCTCCGGGTAGCGGCTGCGCACCTCGTGGATGGCCGCCGCCGTGGCCGTGTTGCAGGCCACCACGAGTGCCTTGATGCCGTGCTGCTCCAGCAGGTGGCGCGTGATGGCGTGGGTGCGTGCGCCCACATAGGCATCGCCGCGCTCGCCATAGGGCGCATGTGCGCTGTCGGCTAGGTAGACAAAACGCTCGTGCGGCAGCTCGGCGCGCAGCGCCCGCAGCACACTGAGGCCGCCCACGCCGCTGTCAAACACGCCAATGGGCTGGGAATTCGGGGAGGTCATGGGAGAAAAGAATAGGGCGGAGCAGGCATGCGATCGATGCCCCGCACTGTAACGCTGCCGGGCCCTTGGTGCACGGATGGCGGCGCGAAAACCCGTGACCGCTGCTGGACTCGCCCGGGTGCGCGGACGGCCCAGAAAAAATCCCCCGGCCGCGCCTTGTGCGCTGCCGGGGGACCGTGGCTCAGCCGGGAGTGTCTGCGTTTCAGGCCGCCGCTACCTCGATGCCGCGGAACTCGCCCGTGGCGATGCGCTTTTGCCACTCGGCCGGCCCGGTGATGTGGGCACTGGTACCGCCGGCATCTACCGCCACCGTCACCGGCATGTCCACCACCTCGAATTCGTAGATGGCTTCCATCCCCAGGTCGGCAAACCCGAGCACCTTGGCGGTCTTGATGGCCTTGCTCACCAGGTAGGCGGCGCCACCCACGGCCATCAGGTAGGCGCTCTGGTGCTTCTTGATCGCCTCGATGGCCTCCGGGCCGCGCTCGGACTTGCCGATCATGGCGATCAGCCCGGTCTCGGCCAGCATCATCTCGGTGAAGCCGTCCATGCGCGTGGCGGTGGTCGGGCCGGCCGGGCCCACGGCCTCGTCGCGCACCGGGTCCACCGGGCCCACGTAGTAGATCACGCGGTTGGTGAAGTCCACGGGCAGCTTCTCGCCCTTGGCCAGCATGTCCTTGATGCGCTTGTGCGCCGCGTCGCGCCCGGTCAGCATCTTGCCGTTGAGCAGCAGGGTGTCGCCGGGCTTCCAGCTGGCGACTTCTTCCTTGGTCAGGGTGTCCAGGTTGACCTTCTTGCTCTTGTTGTAGTCGGGCGCCCAGTTCACGTTGGGCCACAGGTCCAGCGAGGGCGGGGTGATGTACACCGGGCCCGAGCCATCCATCACGAAGTGGGCGTGGCGCGTGGCCGCGCAGTTGGGAATCATGGCCACGGGCTTGCTGGCCGCGTGCGTGGGGTACATCTTGATCTTCACGTCCAGCACCGTGGTCAGACCGCCCAGGCCCTGGGCGCCGATACCGAGGGCGTTGACCTTCTCGTACAGTTCGAGGCGCATTTCCTCGACCTTGTCGAGCTTCTCGCCGCGCGAGGACTTGGCCTGCAGCTCGTACATGTTCAGGTCGTCCATCAGGCTTTCCTTGGCCAGCAGCACCGCCTTCTCGGCCGTGCCGCCGATGCCGATGCCCAGCATGCCCGGCGGGCACCAGCCGGCGCCCATGGTGGGCACGGTCTTGAGCACCCAGTCGACGACGTTGTCGCCGGGGTTGAGCATGATCATCTTGCTCTTGTTCTCGCTGCCGCCGCCTTTGGCCGCCACGGTGATGTCCAGCGTGTTGCCGGGCACGATCTGGGCGAAGATCACCGCGGGCGTGTTGTCCTTGGTGTTCTTGCGCTCGAACTGCGGGTCGGCCACCACGCTGGCGCGCAGCGTGTTGTCGGGGTGGTTGTAGCCGCGGCGCACGCCTTCGTTGATGGCGTCTTCCAGGCCGCCAGGGAAGTTTTCCCAGCGGATGTCCATCCCTACCTTGAGGAACACGTTGACGATGCCGGTGTCCTGGCAGATGGGGCGCTGGCCGGTGGCGCTCATCTTGCTGTTGGTCAGGATCTGGGCGATGGCGTCCTTGGCCGCAGCGCTCTGCTCGCGCTCGTAGGCGCGCGCCAGGTGGGCGATGTAGTCGGTCGGGTGGTAGTAGGAGATGTACTGCAGCGCAGCAGCAACGGACTCGACGAGATCGTCGTACTTGATCGTGGTGGTCATCGTGTTTCTGTCGTGGGCGGAACGGGTGCGCGTCTGTGCACGCTGGCTGCCGCCTGGGACGGCGCCGGGCGCAA
>NZ_JBKDTZ010000350.1:0-14122 GCF_046339755.1 Acidovorax sp.
TCGACGTCGGGCACGAGGGAGGAAGAAGAGGCGGCGGCAGCAGAGGGTGCGGACATGGCGGCATTCCAAAAATCAATGCGTGCAATATCGCCCAAGCGCAGCGCGGCGGATAGCAAAAAAATGGAACACCTTGATTCGCAAATAGAATCAACTCCAGCCATCGCCTGCCCTATTGCTGAGCAATCAGGGCAATATTGAAGCGCACCAACGGTATAAACCCTGAGAATCATTCCCCGGGAGCATGAACAGCGATGTTTCGCAAGACCTTTCTGCCGCCCGTGGCCGACCTGCTGGCCTTCGAGGCTGCGGCGCGCCATACCAGCGTCTCGCGCGCGGCCGAGGAGTTGCACCTGACGCAGAGCGCCGTCTCACGCCAGATCCGCCAGCTGGAGGAACAGCTGGGCATGGCGCTGTTCCACCGCGTGCGCCAGCGCGTAGTGCTGACCGATGCCGGGCGCGTGTACGCGGCCGACGTGCGCGCCCTGCTGCAGCAGCTGTCGGCGGCCACGCAGAAGGCCATGGCCTTCTCCAGCGCGGGCGGGCTGCTCAACCTGGCCGTGCTTCCCACGCTGGGCACGCGCTGGCTGATCCCGCGGCTGCCGAGCTTCATGGCGCTGTACCCCGATGCCACGGTGAATTTCTCGGCCCGCTCGGAGCCCTTCGACTTCGCGCAGGAGCCCATGGACGCAGCCATCCACTTCGGGGCACCGCACTGGGCGGGCGCAGTGTGCGAGTACCTGATGCACGAAGAGGTGCTGCCCGTGTGCAGCCCCCTCTACCGCACGCAGCAGGGCCTGCGCACGCCGGCCGACCTGGCGGGCGCCATGCTGCTGCAGCAGAACACCCGCCCCACGCAGTGGGCGGAGTGGTTCGAGCATGTGGGCGCGCCCACCCCGCAGGCGCTGCGCGGCCCGCGCTACGAGCAGTTCTCGATGATTGCGCAGGCGGCGGTGTCGGGCCTGGGCGCGGCCCTGCTGCCACGCTTTCTGATCGAAGGCGAACTGGCCTCGGGCGCGCTGGTGGCCCTGTCCAGCCAGGTGCTCACCAGCAGCGAGGCCTACTACCTGGTCTACCCCGAGGCCCGCGCCCAGACCCCGCTGGTCAAGGCCTTCCGGGACTGGCTGCTGGCGCAGTGCCAGGGGGCCACCAACTGACCCCGTAGTGTGCCGGCGGTCTACAGCAAGGCCGCAGCCATCATGCCCAGCCCGACGATGCTCACTGCCCAGGTGGCCGTGCGCACATACGGGATGCCGATGTAGTACACCGGGATGTAGACCATGCGCGCCCAGAAGAACACCTGGGCGCCCAGCTCTACCTGGCTGCCGGTGCGGTTGCTGGCCGTGGCCGCCAGGCCCAGGATGGCAAAGAACACGAGGTTGTCGAAGCTGTTGCGCGCCGTGCGCTCGGCGCGGCCGGCAAAGGCCCCCGGGTCGGCCATGTGGTCGCGGTTGCCGAAGGCCAGCAGCAGGCCCGAGGGCGTCCAGGCGCGGGCGCGAATCAGGCTGGCCACGACCACCAGCAGCCAGGTGATGATGGCGAAGTACACGACGAGGGTGAGGATGGGGTTCATGGCAGCCCTGGGGCAAGGGGGTTGGAAAACGCCGCATCCATGGCACCTGGACAGGGCAGGAACCCGCAGCATACGCCGCCCGCCAGCCTGCCCGCCGCCCGGCTCAGTTCGGCGCGGCTGGCACGCCGCCCGGCACCAGGCGCTGCTCGGGCTGCTGCCCCGCCAGGCTCTGCGCAGGCCGACGCAGCGTGGCATCGAACGGGTGGATGCGCGGGCCGATGGCCGCGGCCTCGCGCTTGAGCAGCTCCACCACCGTGGGCAGGCGGTCCTCGTTGAGGCGCGCCGAGATGGTGCCCACGCTGAGCGCCGCCACGGCGCGGCCCTCGCGGTCGAGCACGGGCACGCCCACACCGTCCATGCCCTCGAGCAGGCCGGTGTTGCGCGCGGCATAGCCGGTCTGGCGCACGCGCTCGATCTCGGTGCGCAGGTAGACCTCGTCGTACACGCCGTACTCGCGCACGCGCGAGAGGTTGAAGCGGATCACCTCCTCGCGCTCGGCCTCGGGCAGGAAGGCCAGGATGGACAAGGCCCCCTGCCCCACGCCCAGCGCCACCCGGCCACCGATGTCCCCGGTGAAGGAGCGGATGGGGAACGGCCCCTCGCTGCGGTCCAGGCAGATCGCGTCGAAGCCGCTGCGCACCAAGAGGAAGATGCTGTCGCCCAGGCTCGCGCTCAGGCGCAGCAACGCGGGCCGGCACAGGCTGCGCAGATCGCCCGGATTGCCGGCCTTGGCTGCCAGCGCGAAGAACTCGGTGGACAGGCGGTAGAGCTTGCTGCGCTCGTCCTGCTCGGCCATGCCCTCTGCGACCAGCGATTGCAGCAGACGGTGCGTGGTGCCCTGGGTCAGGCCCACGGCGCGCGCCAATTGGGTGACGCGCCCACCCTCGGCCTGCACCTCGGCGAGGGCCCGGATGACGGCAAACATGCGGGGCACGCCGCCCGTGGCGGTGGAAGCTGCTTCCATGCACTGCTCCTGTGGAATAGATGGCGTTTTGAATTCCCATCATATTCCATTAAATGGAATAAATTCAATAAATATTCTGATTAATGGAATACCCGATGCGAACTGGCCTGATTACTGCAATACATTGAATCGAAAGCGCAAGACAGTCCACGGGATGCCCAACCCTGCACCGCCCCGGTGCAGACAGGGGAACAGGCACCACAGCGACTGCCGCAGCGCGGCGATGAAACAGCGACCAGAAAGGCCCGTGCATGTCCTTCCTTCAACTCACTGACGTGACCAAGTTCTACGGCAGCACCTGCGCGGTGCAGGCCATGAACCTGGCGGTGGAAAAAGGCGAATTCGTGTCGCTGCTGGGCCCCTCGGGCTGCGGCAAGACCACCACCTTGCAGATGGTGGCGGGTTTCGAGGCGGTGAGCAGCGGCCGCATCGAACTCGACGGGCGCGACATCACGCATGCCAAGGCCAACACGCGGGGCCTGGGGATCGTGTTCCAGAGCTACGCGCTGTTCCCGCACATGACGGTGGCCGACAACGTGAGCTTCGGGCTGGAGATGCGCAAGATGCCCAAGACGGAGCGCAAGGAACGCGTGGCCCAGGCCCTGGCCCTGGTGCACCTGGAAAAGCACGCCACGCGCTACCCGCGCGAGCTCTCGGGCGGGCAGCGCCAGCGCGTGGCGCTGGCACGCGCGCTGGTGATCGAGCCGCCCGTGCTGCTGCTCGACGAGCCCCTGTCCAACCTCGACGCCAAGCTGCGCGAGGAGATGCAGTTCGAGTTGCGCCAGATCCAGCGCAAGGTGGGCACGACCACGGTGATGGTCACGCACGACCAGAGCGAGGCCATGTCCATCAGCGACCGCGTGGTGGTGATGGAGGCCGGCCGCGCCACGCAGATCGACCACCCGCACCGCGTGTACGAGCACCCGCGCACACGCTTCATCTCCACCTTCGTGGGCAAGGCCAACCTGCTGCCCGGCAAGGTCACGGCCAGCGGCAACCGCACCCATGTGGCGGTGGGCTCGCTGGCGGTGCAGGTGGAGCAAACCGGCTTTGAGCCCGGTGCCGCCGTGCTGCTCAGCGTACGGCCCGAAAAGCTGCAACTGGTGCCCGCCGTGCAGGGCCGGCTCGATGGCGAGGTGGGCGAGCGTTTCTTCCTGGGCAGCCAATGGCTGTACCGCGTGGCAACTCAGGTGGGCGACCTGATGGTGCTGGCCCCCAACGACGGCCGCAATGCGCTGAGCGAAGGCGAGCGCACCGGGCTGGACTGGCCCGACCACTGCATGCGCCTGCTGCCCGCCGACGAGGCCGCAGCGCTGCACACCGAGGTGGCTGCATGACCAGCGCTGCCCGCAAGGCCGTGCCCTGGTGGCTCTCGGGCCCGGCGCTGCTGTTGTTCACCGCCCTGCTGCTGGTGCCATTGGGCCTCACGGCCGTGCTGTCGTTCAACGCCTTCGACCCGGCCACGGGCGTGAAGGCCGGCGAGTTCACGCTGGAGCACTACGCCCATGTGTTCATGGACTCGTACTACCACGCGATCTTCTGGCGCACGTTCTGGATCTCGGCCCTGGTCACGCTGATCTGCGTGCTCATCGGCGCGCCCGAGGCCTACATCCTGAGCCGCATGGGCAACCCCTGGCGCTCGGTGCTGCTGCTGGTGGTGCTGGCGCCGCTCCTGGTCTCGGTGGTGGTGCGGGCCTTCGGCTGGAGCATGCTGCTCGGGCCCGAGGGCCTGGTCAACGGCCTGTTCAAGCTGGTCGGCATCGGGCCGGTGAAGATGCTCTACACCGAGATCGCGGTCATCATCGCCCTGGTGCACGTGATGCTGCCCTTCATGGTGATCCCCGTCTGGACCTCGCTGCAAAAGCTCGACCCCGGGGTACAGAATGCCGCACTGTCGCTCAAGGCCTCGCCCTTCACCACGCTGCGGCGCATCGTTCTGCCGCAGGTGCTGCCGGGCATCCTCTCGGGCAGCCTGATCGTGTTCGGCCTGGCGGCCAGCTCCTTCGCCATCCCCGGCCTGCTCGGTGGGCGGCGCCTGAAGATGGTGGCCACCGTGGTCTACGACGAGTACCTGCACGAGCTGAACTGGCCGCTGGGCGCGGCCGTGGCCCTGACCCTGCTGGTGGCCAATTTGGTCGTGATGCTCAGCTACAACCGCTTGGTCGAAGGCCGCTACAAAAAAGCGTTGGGATGACCATGACGATCCCGCAGGAAATCTGACCATGCACAAGAACGGCCCCATCGCCCTGGCGTTCAACGCCCTCGTCATCGCCTTCATGCTCGCGCCCCTGCTGGTCGTGTGCGTGGTGGCCTTCACGCCCGAAAACACGCTGACCCTGCCGACCACCGCGTTCTCGTTGCGCTGGTTCAAGGCGGTGTTCGAGCACCCCGACTTCGTGCAGTCGTTCTGGAACAGCCTGTGGCTGGCCCTGGCCTCGGCCACGCTGGACACGCTGCTGGCCGTGCCGGCGGGCATCGCCATCACGCGCTACGAGTTTCCGGGGCGCGGCTTTCTCAACGGCCTGTTCCTGTCGCCGCTGATCATTCCGCACCTGGTGCTGGGCGTGGCCCTCTTGCGCCTGTTCGCGCTGGTCGGCGGCAGCGGCAGCTTCGGCTGGCTGGTGCTGGCCCATGCGCTCATCGTCACGCCCTACACGCTGCGCCTGGTGGTGGCGGCACTGGTGGGCTTCGACCGCAGCGCCGAGCATGCGGCCCTGTCGCTCGGCGCGAGCCAGGCCACGGTGTTCACCCGCATCACGCTGCCGATGATCCTGCCGGGCGTCACGGGCGGGTGGATGCTGGCCTTCATCAACAGCTTCGACGAGGTGACCATGTCGATCTTCGTCACCTCGCCGAGCACGGTGACCTTGCCGGTGCGCATGTACATGTACGCCACCGAGTCCATCGACCCGCTGATGGCTGCCGTGTCGGCCCTGATGGTGGGCGTGACCGCCCTGGCCATGGTGCTGCTGGACCGCGTGTACGGCCTGGACCGCGTGCTGGTGGGGCGCAAGTGATCACCATGGCTTCCTCTGCATCTCCCTTGCTGCACCGCGTGGCCGAGACCGAGCGCCAGGCCGTGCCCTTCGTGCTCGATGGCCAGCCGGCCAGCGCCCTCGCAGGCGATACCGTGCTCACCGCCATCCTCACCCAGAAGGCGCAGCTGCGCCGCAACGAGTTCAGCCACGAGCCGCGTGCGGGTTTTTGCATGATGGGCGCCTGCCAGGACTGCTGGGTGCAGACCGACAGCGGCGAGCGCCTGCGTGCCTGCTCCACCTTCATCCAGCCGGGCATGGCCCTGCGCACCCAGGAAGGCACGGCATGAGCGATCCCCACGCCCTGCAGGCGGTGATCGTGGGCGCCGGCCCGGCCGGCATCCGCGCGGCGCAGACGCTGGCGGCCCATGGCGTGCGCCCCGTGCTGCTCGACGAAGCGGCGCGCGGCGGCGGCCAGATCTACCGGCGCCCGCCCGGGCACTTCACGCGCCAGGCATCGGCCCTGTACGGCACCGAGGCCGCTCGTGCCACGGCCGTGCATGCTGCGCTCGACGGCATCGCGGAGCGCATCGACTACCGGCCCGACAGCCTGGTGTGGAACGCCCAGGGCGGCCTGCTCGACGTGCTGCACGGCCCCACGCAGACCACGCGCAGCGTGCCCCATGGCCCGCTCATCGTGGCCAGCGGCGCGGCCGACCGCGTGCTGCCGGTGCCGGGCTGGACCCTGCCCGGCGTGTACAGCCTGGGCGGTGCGCAGGTGGCGCTCAAGTTCCAGGGCTGCACCATCGGCAGCCGCGTGGTGCTGATGGGCAACGGTCCCCTGCTCTACCTGGTGGCCTACCAATACGCGCGCGCCGGCACCACCGTGGCCGCCGTGCTGGACACCGCACGCCTGGCCGACCAGGTGGCCGCTGCGCCCGCCATGCTCACCCAACCCGCCGTGTTCGCCAAGGGTGTGTACTACGTGGCCTGGCTGCGCACGCATGGCGTGCCCATCCACACTGGCGTGCGCCCCGTGCGCGTGCTCGGCAGCGAACGGGTGGAGGGGGTTGTCTTCAGCGACGGCACCCTCGAGCACACCCTCCACTGCAACGCCGTGGGCCTGGGCTATGCCCTGCGCTCCGAAACGCAACTGGCCGACCTGCTGGGCTGCCGCTTTGCCTGGGCGCCCCTGCACCGCGCCCACCTGCCCGAGCGCGATGCCGCGGGCCGCACCAGCGTGCCCGGCGTGTACCTGGCGGGTGACGGCGCCGGCATCATGGGCGCCGATGCGGCCGAGTGGGCCGGCGAGCGCGCCGCGCTGGCGCTGCTGGCCGACCAGGGCATGGCGGTGGATGCCGCCCGCGCCCAGGAACTCGAAGGCAAGCTGGCACGCCTGGTGCGCTTTCGCGAAGGGCTGGAACGCGCCTTCCCCTTCCCCACCGACTGGGCCGCCCAGGCCCCCGACGAGCTGGTGGTGTGCCGCTGCGAGCACATCACCGCGGGCCAGTTGCGCGCAACCGTGCGTGAGGCCGGTGCCGACGAGATCAACCGCTTGAAGGCGCTGACCCGCGTGGGCATGGGCCGGTGCCAGGGCCGCAGCTGCGGCGTGGCGGCCGCCGAGATCCTGGCGCATGCCACCGGCAAGCCGGTGGAACTGGTGGGCCGGCTGCGCGGCCAAGCGCCGATCAAGCCCATCCCCATCCACCTGCAGGCCGCCGGCCCGCAACCCGGAGCCGTCGCATGAGCGCCGCCACGCCCACCCTGACCCGCAGCCCGCGGGTCCTGGATACCGAGGTCGCCATAGTCGGTGGCGGCATCGTGGGCGCATCGGCCGCGCTGGCCCTGCGCCGCCGCGGCGTGGACGTGGTGCTGCTCGAACGCGACCTGTGCGGCTCGCGCTCCAGCGGCGTGAACTATGGCGGTGTGCGCCGCCAGGGCCGCCCCCTGAGCCAGCTGCCGCTGGCGCAGCGCGCCCATGAGATCTGGGGCCGCCTGCCCGCGCTGCTGGGCACCGATGGCGAATACCAGCGCACGGGCCATTTCAAGATCGCGCGCAGCGAGGCCGACCTGGCCTCGCTGGAGAAATACCAGGCGATGAGCCGCGACTTCGGGCTCGGCATCGAGCTGCTCTCCGGCGCCCGCCTGCGCGAGCGCTGCCCCTGGATCGGAGGCCGCGCCGTGGGCGGGTCGCTGTGCCCCGACGACGGGCAAGCCAACCCGCGCCTGGTGTCGCCTGCGTTCGCACTGGCAGCGCAGCGGGCTGGCGCGCAGATCTTCGAGCGCACGCCGCTGACCGCGGTGGAGCACGATGGCAGGCAGTTCATCCTCTCCTCGGGCAGCACGCTCACCGTGCGTTCGCCCCTGCTCATCAATTGCGCCGGGGCCTGGGCCGGCCCGCTGGCGGCGCAATTCGGCGAGGCCGTGCCCCTGCGCTCGGGCCACCCGGCCATGGCCGTGACCGAGCCCCTGCCCCACTTCATGCAATGGAGCCTGGGCGTGGAGGGTGGCGGCATCTACTGCCGCCAGGTGGCACGCGGCAACGTGGTGCTGGGGGGCGGGTCTGGCGTGGCGCTGGACGGCGACCGCGCCCGCTCCGAGCGCAGCGCCATTGCGGCGCTGGCCGTGCAGGCCATCGAACTGCTGCCGGCACTCAGGCACGCCCATTTCATCCGCACCTGGAGCGGCACCGAAGGCTACCTGCCCGACCGCCAGCCGGTGCTCGATACCAGCCGCACCAGGCCCGGGCTGATCCACGGCTTCGGCTTTGCCGGCGCGGGTTTCCAGATCGGCCCCGCAGTGGGCGAGGTGCTGGCCGAGCTGGCGCGCGACGGGCGCAGCAGCACGCCCACCGATGCCTTTGCCATTGACCGATTCGCCCCTGCAGATGCGCCGGCGGCCGCAACTGCCCATTGATTCCCCTTGCATTGACCGCTACCGTTCAACCCCAGAAAGGAAAGACCCATGACCTCTTCTCGCCAGACCTCATTTCTGCGCCGCGCTCTGTCCACGGCTGCCGCAGCGGCGGCGCTGGCCGCCAGCGGCATGGCCGGTGCGCAGACGAAAACGATCTACATCGGCATGAACGGCGGCACGATGGAGAAGGCGTACACGCAGTACGTGTTCCCGGCGTTCGAGAAGCTGCATGGCGCCAAGGTGGTGGTGGTGCCGGGCACGTCCTCGGACATCCTGGCCAAGGCCCAGGCCAACAAGGACAAGCCGCAGATGCATGTGATGTTCCTTGACGACGGCATCATGGTGCGCGCCATGGGCATGGGCCTGTGCCAGAAGCAGCGGCCCAATCCGCACCTGGCCGAGATCTACCCGGCCGCCCGTTTCAAGGACGACCTGGCCAGCGGCGTGAGCCTGGGCATGACCGGCATCGCCTACAACACCAAGATGTTCACCGAAAAGGGCTGGGCACCGCCGACCTCGTGGATGGACTTCGCCGACCCCAAGTACAAGGGCAAGGTGGTGTTCCAGTCCATGCCCTCCTCGTCCTTCGGGCTGCACGGCTTCCTGATGTTCAACCGCATCCAGGGCGGCAACGACAAGAACGTGGAACCGGGCTTCAACAACTGGGCCAAGACCATCGGGCCGAACGTGCTCGAGTACATCCCCAGCTCAGCCAAGATCTCCGAGATGGTGCAGACCGGTGAGGCCGCGATGTTCCCGCTGACTCCGACCGCCGTGGCCGCGCTCAAGTCCAAGGGCATTCCCGTGGAATACGCCCAGCCCAAGGAAGGCTCGGTGGTGCTGATGGTGGGCCAGTGCGTGATCGCCAACAACAGCGAACCCGAGCTCGCGCAAAAGCTCGCCGAGTTCCTGCTGAGCCCGCTGGCCCAGGCCAATGTGCTGCAGTTCGGCGCGCAGATCCCCACCAACCCCAAGGCCCCTGCCGTGGGCGAAGGGGCGGCCCAGGTGGCCCAGATCAGCCAGTGGATGAAGAACGCCGTGACGCTGGACTGGGACGCCGTGAACGCCAACCGCCCCGCCTGGAACACGCGCTGGAACAAGACCATCGAGCGCTGATCGTCGGCAGCGGCAGGCACAACCGCTCGCGTGGCCAACCTGGTGGGGCCACGCGGGCGGGATGTGCGTGACATATGTCACCGGCCTCTGATGCATCTTGTGCACGCCATGCGCCAAACCGCCTGCAGGACTTCAGAATCCGCCCCATCGAGATTCCGAAGACATTCCGACAAGGCTTCCCCACCATGAAACGCTGGATCAAATGGACCGCAGGCAGCGCCCTGGTTCTGGGCGTGCTGGTTGCCGCCACGGCCGCCACCGGCCTGTACCTGGCCGAGCAAAAGCGCAACCGCTACATCGACATCAAGCCCCGCCCCGTGGCCTACACGACCGAGGCGCAGACCATCGAACGCGGGCGCTACCTGTTCAGCTCGCGCGGCTGCACCGACTGCCATGGCGCCAACGGCACGGGCCGAGAGTTCGTCAACGACGGCAAGGGCACGCGCCTGGCCGGCCCCAACATCACCGCAGCCGGCGTGGTGGCGCGCTACCAGCCCGAAGACTGGAACAGCGCCATCCGCCACGGCGTCAAGCCCAATGGCCGTCCCCTGCTGGTGATGCCCAGCGAGGACTACAACCGGCTGACCAACGACGACCTGAACGCCCTGGTCTCCTATATCCGCCAGTTGCCAGCGATGGAATGCACGCCTGCCACCATCGAGCTGCCTCGCCCGGCCTGGGTGCTCTATTGCGTGGGCATGATTCCCGACGCGGCTGCGCGCATTGACCACCAACTGGCGCCCTCGCGCCCCGTGCCAGCCGGCGTGACGGTGGCCAACGGCCAGTATGTGGCGAACATGTGCATCGGCTGCCATGGCGCCAACCTGGCAGGCGGCAAGATCCCCGGCGGCCCACCGGACTGGCCGGCCGCTGCCGACATCCGCCCCGGCAAGGACAGCTCCATGGCGCGCTACCCCACGGCCGAGAGCTTCGTGGCCATGCTGCGCAACGGCAAGCGGCCCGATGGCACGGCCATCCAGGTCATGCCCTTCGAGTCGCTGGGGCAGTTGAGCGATGTGGATGCACGCGCCCTGTACAACTACCTGCAGGCCCTGCCCGCCGATGGCAGCATGCCCCCGCCCCCCGCAGCCGAGGTGGCGTTGAACCGCTAAGCCCGCCGGCTGCCATGCCCACGCGCTCAATGCGCGTGCTGCGGCACCGGTTGCGCCTGGCTGTATGAACCCATGGGGCCGCCCGGTGCGGTGGAAGGCGGCGGTGCGCGGCGCACGCGCGGCACCACGCTCAGCTGCACCGTATCGAGCACCGGCGTGGCCAGCACCTGCACAGCCTTGCGCGGCAGGTCCACCAGCTGCTCGGCATGCCACACGCGCACCTGGGCTGCGCCCTCGGGCACGCTGGCAAAGCGGGCGATGCCGTTGTCGTCGGTCTTGAGCGTCCAGGCCGAATCGGTCACGAACACATGGCCGCGCATGGAGCCGTGCAGGTGGCAGCCCAGCAGCACGACACCGGCAGTGTCGAGCTTCACATCTGCGAAATTCGAGGGCTTGCCATCGGTCTTGCCGGCCAAGCGCAATTCAAAGCCACCAGCGCCGGGCGCCGCGCTGGCCGCAGGGCCGGCGGCATTGCCGCGCACATGGTGGTCCCAGCGGTCCTGGTTGGTGAAGCGCACCGTGGTGCCGGGCTGCACCACCGTCACGGCGGGCACGAACCGCATCTTCTCCTGCTCGATCACGGGGCTGGGCGCCACCAGGTTAGGCGCCGCGCCGCTGCCTGCGGGCGGATAGACCACCACCACGGCGTCGGGCACGGGCTTGCCCTCCTTGTCCAGGACCTGGATCTGTACGTTGCCGGCGTGGGCCCCCATGGCAAGGGAGCTGGCAGCGATAGCAGCGGCGATGGCGATGTGCGTGTTTTGCATGGGCAAGGGTCCCTCTCTCTGTCAGTCAGTTAACTGTGATCACGTCACGGTGCATGGGGGCCAGCAAGGCCAGCAGGCGGTTCTGCTGGGCAAAGGGAATGCCTTGCGCGTCCATGGCGCTTTGCAGCACCTCGACCAGCGCATGGAAGTGGCCCTTGTTGATCTGCATGTCGGCATGGGCGGATTTCATATCGGCCCCCTCGTATTTGCAAGGCCCGCCGCTGAGCTGGCAGAACTGGTCGGCCAGGCTCTCCTTGAGCGCCGCGGGCTTGACATCCTTGAAGTGGGCACCGATGCGCGGGTCCTTCACGGCACGGTTGACGAAGTCATCCACCAGGCGGTCGATGCCAGGCTTTTCGCCCAGCGCCTGGTACAAGCCGGCAGGCGCTGCGGATTGGGCCAGGGCGGGCACCGCCAGCAGGCAGGCACAGGCGAGGCCCAAGGCCATCAGGGTCTTTTTCATGATCGGTCTCCAAAGGTACCTGGTATCAGTTATTCATTGCCCTGCGTTCTGCCCGCCGCGCATGAAACTGGCGCGGCCCAACCCAGTGCCCCCGTGCAAGGGCCGCCCCGCCGCACCGGGGGCGTCCCCCTCCCGACTCGTGCAGCGAGTCGAGAGAGGGGTGAAGGCGCGAAGCGACTCAGGGGGTGCTTCATTTCAGAACGCGGCTTGCGCAGAGAGGTAGTAGCCGGTCTGGCGCCGGCCCTGGGTCACGCCGGGCACGATGCGGCCCAGGTCCACGTAGGCCAACGTGAGCGACAGGTGCTTGCTGGGCGCCCAGGCGATGAACAGGTCTTTCCAGTCATCCTCGCGCAGCCCAGCCCCCAGGCCCGCCGCTGCACCCAGCGCCTGCAAATTGTTGGGCTTGAAACGGTACTCGGCGCCCACCGCCAGGTCGCGGCGCAGCAGGTAGGCCACGGAAAATTCAGGCTGCAGGCTGCGGCTGTTCTTGCCCGGCGCCGCCGAGCCAAAGCCCAGCAGCCCGTTCTGGTTGGCGTTGGTGGAACGCAGCGTGGCATTGACCAGCAGGCTCTGCGCCAAAAAGAGCTTGGTGGCGCTCACATAGACGTCATTGCCGTTGTTCTTGACGCCCAGGAAGTTGTAGACCGACTGGATGGAACCAGGGTGGGCGCGCTTGTGCTCGATGCCCACCGCGATCTGCGGCATGAAGCTGTCGGCATCGAGCACCGCGTCACCGGCCACCCGGAACTTGAGGCCCACCACATCCATCTTGATGTGCTGGCCCGGGGTGACGCCAAAGGCCGCGATGCCGTTGAGCGCCAGGGCCGGCGAGGCATTGAAATCCTGCCGCGCCAACGACAGCTCGGCCCGGTCGAACAGGCCCACGGCCACGCCGTAGCCGGTCAGGCTGTAGTCCTGCGTGCCGGCCCGCGTGGCGTAGCCGCTGAAGCCGACCTCGCCCTCGGTGGCGGTGCTGCCGATCACGGCCCAGGGCGTGAGCCCCCCGCCAGCCGAGCCGGCAATGGTGCTCACACCGCCGGTGAGCAGCAGCTTGCCGGTGTCCGCCTGCGCCAGCCCGGTCGCCATGGCCAGGACCGCAAACACGGTGAAGGGACGCCTGTGGTTCATCGGGGGCTCCAGTACGAAAGCGATGTAAGAGGATGTTGCACCCTACTTACGCAATCTGGTGCGCCTCGGATTCAAAAACCACAGATATTTTTGTTCGATCCCTTGTCGAGGGGCAGCCGCCGCCAGCTCACAAGACAGCACACAAGCCACAGGCCTGCGAAACTGGCGCTGCCAAAGCCAGTGCCCCCGCGCAAGGGCCGCCCCGCCGCGCTGGGGGCGTCCCCCTCCAGCATTGCGCAGCAATGCGGGAGAGGGGGAAGGCGCGCAGCGACTCAGGGGGTGCTTCGCTCTACAACATGCGCTGGATCAGTTCGCCCTTGAACAGCACGGGCCCGGTGGGGCCGCCTGCACTGGGCACGCCGCCCCGGGGCTCCAGGCTGATGGCCAGCGCCGGCACCTGGCGCACGTCGGCCTCGCCGGCTGTCAGGTTGAGCAGGCGCTCCTGACCGAGCACGCCGAGCGAGCGCGGGCCGCCCGCGGGCGGCAGGGCCCACAGCTGCAGCGATTTGTCGGCCCCCTCCTGGAAGCCGCCCACACGCTGCAGCTCCAGCCGGTTGTTCTTCGGATCGAAGGTCACCAGCATGGAGGCTGCGGCCTTGTCGTCGGCCAGCACGGCCACGTACTGGATCTGCGGCGCGGCCTGCAGTTGTTGGCGCAACTCGGCGATCTGGGCACCGCTGCTGGCACGCAGCCCGCCATTGACCTGCACCCCGACCACCACGGCCACCAGGGTGGCCAGGGCACCGGCGGCCGCCGCACCGCGCCACAGCAGCAGGCTGCGCAGCCAGCCACCGGAGCCAGCGGATACCAGCGGCAAGGCCGGCTCGCCTGCCTGGCGCGCCGCCTGCATGGCCTGGGCCTGGCGTTCGGCCTGCACCAGGTTATGGATGCGCGTCCACACGGCGGCATCGGGCTGTGCGAGTTCCTGCAGTTCGGCCAGGCCCGACCAGTGGGTCTGCCATACCAGGGCGGCCGCTCGCACGGCGGCCTGCTCGCGGGCCAGGGTCTCGAAGCGGCGGCGCGCCCCCCCCCGCACGGTGCCGAGCGCGTAGCTGGCCCCCACCCCGGCCAACCAAAAAGGGTGTTTTGCGATGTCCAAATATGTGACCCC
>NZ_JBKDTZ010000351.1:0-28196 GCF_046339755.1 Acidovorax sp.
GCGCCGGCCTGGTTGGTGTCGATCTTTTGCGGAGCGGGCTCACCAGTGCCGGTAGGTTCTTGCTCGGGCAGGTTGTTGTCAGCGGTCATGGTGGCCTTGGGGTCCGGGGAAGCCGGGGTGGGCTTCCGATATCTGTCAATAGGGTTCAAACAGTGCTCTGATTCCCATCAGATGGGGTCAGGTAGCTATCAATTCAATAGCTTGCAAGGGTGTCCGCCGGGGTACGGGGGCACCCGGTGCACCGGGCTAGATGCGCATGGGCATCACGACGTACTTGAAGCTGTCGTTGTCGGGGATGGTGAGCAGCGCGGAGCTGTTGCCGTCGGAGAGCTCCACCTTCACCATGTCCTGGCCCATGTTGGCCAGGGCGTCGATCAGGTAGGTGACGTTGAAGCCGATCTCGATGGTGTCGCCACCGTAGTCGATGTCGAGCTCGTCCACGGCCTCTTCCTGCTCGGCGTTGTTGGACGCCACGCGCAGGGTGCCGGGCTCCAGGTTCAGGCGCACGCCCTTGAACTTGTCGCTGGTCATGATGGCGGTGCGCTGCAGGCTGGCCAGCAGCGGGGCGCGGCCCAGCGTGAGGTTGTTCTTGTGGTTCTTGGGGATGACGCGGTTGTAATCGGGGAACTTGCCTTCGACCAGCTTGGTCACGAACTCCATGCCGCCAAAGGTGAACTTGGCCTGGTTGTTGGCGAACTGCATCTCGATGTGGGGCTGGTTCTCGCCGCCGGCGTCGGACAGCAGGCGCTGCAGCTCGATCACGGTCTTGCGCGGCAGGATGACTTCCTGCTTGGGCACTTCCACATCCAGCGTGGCGCTGGCAAAGGCCAGGCGGTGGCCGTCGGTGGCCACCAGGGACAGCTGCTTGCCCTCGGCCACGAACAGGATGCCGTTGAGGTAGTAACGGATGTCCTGCACCGCCATGGCAAACGACACCTGGCCCAGCAGGTCCTTGAGCGTCTTTTGCGGCACGGCGAATACGGGGCCGAAGGCGGCCGATTCCTGCACCAGCGGGAAGTCCTCTGCCGGCAGGCTTTGCAGGGTGAAGCGGCTCTTGCCGCCCTTGAGGATGAGCTTGGACTGGGCGGATTCGAGGCTCACCGTCTGGTCGCTGGGCATGGTGCGCAGGATGTCGATGAGCTTGCGCGCGCCCACGGTGGTGGTGAAGTCGCCCGTGTCGCCGCCCAGCTCGGCCGTGGTGCGGATCTGGATTTCGAGGTCGCTGGTCGTCAGCTGCAGCGCATTGCCGGTCTTGCGGATCAGCACATTGGCCAGAATGGGCAAGGTGTGGCGGCGCTCCACGATGCCAGCCACGGATTGCAGAACCGCGAGTACCTTGTCTTGTGTTGCCTTCAGGACGATCATGTCATCAACCCCTTGCTTGTGGATCTTATTGGAACGGTGCGGGCAGCGGCACGGGTTGTGCCCCCCGGCTGCCCGATAACCCCCCATTTTGCCTTGTAAGTACGTGTTCACCCTGGCTTTGTGGCATAGAACACGCTCTTACAGAAATGCGCTTGGCGGAATGCACCGGGCTTAGCCCTTGAGGGTCTGTTCCAGCACGTGCAGCTGCTGGTTCAGCTCGGTGAGCTGCTGGCGTTCGCCCGAGATCTTGCGCACCGCGTGCAGCACGGTGGTGTGGTCGCGCCCGCCGAACAATTCACCGATCTCGGGAAGGCTCTTTTGCGTGAGCTCCTTGGCCAGGTACATGGCGATCTGGCGCGGGCGGGCAATGCTGGCCGGGCGCTTCTTGCTGTACATGTCGGCGACCTTGATCTTGTAGTAGTCCGCCACCGTCTTCTGGATGTTTTCCACCGAGATCTGCCGGTTCTGGATGGACAGCAGGTCGCGCAGCGCCTCGCGCGCCAGCTGGATGGAGATTTCCTTCTGGTTGAAGCGCGAGTACGCCAGGATCTTGCGCAGCGCGCCTTCGAGCTCGCGCACGTTGGAGCGCACGTTCTTGGCCACGAAGAAGGCGACTTCCTCGGGCATCTCGATGCCTTCGGCGCGGGCCTTGTTGATCAGGATGGCCACGCGCATTTCGAGCTCGGGCGGCTCGATGGCCACGGTGAGGCCCGAGTCGAAGCGCGAGACCAGGCGCTCGTGGATGTTGGCCAGGCCCTTGGGGTAGGTGTCGCTGGTCATCACGATGTGGCTCTTCTTGGCCAGCAGGGCTTCGAAGGCGTTGAAGAACTCTTCCTGCGTGCGGTCCTTGTTGGCGAAGAACTGCACGTCGTCGATGAGCAGCAGGTCCAGCGAGTGGTAGCGCTCCTTGAACTCGTCGAAGGTGCGGCGCTGGTAGGCCTTAACCACATCCGACACGAATTGCTCGGCATGGATGTAGAGAACTTTGGCGTCGGTCTTGTCGGCCAGCAGGCGGTTGCCCACAGCGTGCACCAAGTGGGTCTTGCCCAGGCCCACACCGCCGTAGATGAACAGCGGGTTGTACAGGTGGCCGGGCATGCCCGCCACGTGCATGGCAGCCGAGCGCGCCATGCGGTTGGCCGTGCCCTCGACCAGGGTCTCGAAGGTGAGGCCGGCGTTCAGGCGGTTGCGGAAGGCGGTCGCCGATTCGTCGGGGGCGCTGCTGGCGCTGTTGCCGTTACCGGAGTTGCTGTTGCTGTTGCTGCTGCCCTGCCCCTGGCCTTGCTGGTCGCTGTACGAAACCGGGGTCTGCGTGCCCGCTGCATTGGGGCGGACATAAGTGCGGGTAACGGCTTCACGTTGAGCAAGCGCTAACTCCAGTGTGACGGGCTGGCCGTACAGGTCTTCGAGGAGCAGCGAGATGCGCTTGGCGTACTGGGCCCGGATCCAGTCGAGCTTGAAGCGGTTGGCGACGAACAGCGTCACCTTGGAGAAGTCTTCCGTCACCTGCGCCACGAGGGGCTTGATCCAGGTGTTGAACTGCTGCTCGGGCAGGTCTTGCGCCAGTTGTTCTAGGCAGGCCTGCCACAGGCTCTGGCCTGCATCGGCTCCGGGGTTGGATGCGGAGCTGCTGGAGGGTTCCTCGGTCATTTATCGGGTGATTCTTTTTGTGGATAGGAGGAACGGTGCTGGACCTGGCATTGTAGCTTGTCAAGGAGTTATCCACAATTTGGAAGGCCGGGTGGTGCAACGGGCTTGCCCCCTGCGTCCGGGGCTGGAAAAGGCATTTTGAACGGCTGATTCCAGCGCGCCACAGGGTCTTCCCTGCCGCAGGCATTGCCAGCGGGGCACAAGCCTGCGATAATTTTGGGTTTCCCTGAATGTGTTCAGGGTGATTTGACCGGGCGTGCCGTTTTTTGCGCAGCAGTCCGGAACTGAACCTCAAGGATTAGAGCCATGAAACGTACTTACCAGCCCTCCAAGACCCGCCGCGCCCGCACCCACGGTTTCCTCGTGCGCATGAAGACCCGCGGCGGCCGTGCCGTCATCAACGCTCGCCGCGCCAATGGCCGCAAGCGCCTGGCTGTCTAAGGCCGGCAAGGTCCTGGGCCTGCACCCCGGTTTGCGCCGTCAGGTACCAAACGGGGCGCTTGCAGCATGCAACGGCTGAAAACCCGTCCGCAGTTCCAGGCCGCCATGGCGGGGGGCACCGTTTCCCGTACCGCCCATTTTGCGCTGCACCGCCTGGTGCTGGGCGCCGACGGCGCTGCCAGTTCTGGCGGTGCCGTTGTTGCGTCTGGCGATTCCAGGGCAGTGGCCGCTGCATCCGCACCCGATGACTCAGGGCCCGGCACCTCGCCGCAGGCCCTGTTCGGCGTTTCCGACGCCGTGTGGCTGGGCGCCATGGTGCCCAAGCGCTGGGCGCGCCGTGCGGTCACGCGCAACACCATCAAACGGCAGATCTACACCGTGGGCGCCACCTTCGAGGCGCGCCTGCCCCAGGCCGCGCACGTGGTGCGCCTGCGCAGCACCTTCGACCGCAAGCAGTTCATCAGCGCCACGTCCGACCAGCTCAAGCAGGCGGTGCGGGCCGAGCTGCTGCAGCTGTTCGGTTACGCCACCAAGCGTTCGGGCCATGGCCAGGGCGCCGGCGGCGCGGCTGGCAAGGACAGCGGCGGTGGTAGCAGAAGCGGCAAAAGCCCCAGCGTGCCACGGGCGTCGGCGGTTGCGCCATGATGCGGGCGCTGCTGATCGGGGTGGTCAAGGGCTATCGGCTGTTCCTGAGCCCCTGGCTGGGCTCGGCCTGCCGCTTCGAGCCGACCTGTTCGGTGTACTCGCTGCAGGCGCTGGAGCAGCATGGCGCTGCGGCCGGCAGTTATCTCACGGTGCGCAGGCTGGTTCGCTGCCACCCCTGGTGCGACGGGGGCCTTGACCCGGTCCCGCAAGAATTGCCGCGCAGCATGCGCTTGTTCTCACGGCTCGATCCTTCGTCGTCCACCACTCCAACATCCTCACCAAAGAAGTCTTCATGAACGACATTCGCCGCACCATACTGTGGGTGATTTTTGGCTTTTCCATGGTTCTGCTGTGGGACAAGTGGCAGTTGCACAACGGCAACAAGGCCACCTTCTTCCCCACCGCAGCCCCCGTGGCCGCGACGGCACCTGCGGGGACGGCCTCGGCTTCGGCCGGCGCTGCGAGCGTGCCCTCCACCACCAATTCGGCAGCACCTGCGACCGCATCGGCGCAGGGCGCATCGGCCGTGCCCGGCCAGCCTGCGCCCTCGGCCGCACCCGCCACGCGTGAGCGCGTGCAGGTGACGACCGACGTCTACCGCCTCACCTTCGACAGCGAAGGCGGCTCGCTGACGCATGCCGAGTTGCTCAAGCACGCCGACATCGGCGACAAGAGCGGCAAGAACTTCCTGCTGCTGGACGAGAGCGCGAACCGCGTGTACGTGGCGCAGACCGGCCTGATAGGCGGTGCCTTTCCCACGCACAAGACGCTGATGACGGCCGTGGCCGGCCCGCGCGAGCTCAAGGACGGGCAGGACGAGCTGTCCATCCGCTTCGAGTCGCCCGAGCAGGGCGGCGTGAAGCTGGTCAAGACCTGGACCGTGAAGCGCGGCCAGTACGACATCGCCGTGAAGCACGAGGTGGTGAACACCGGCACGGCCCCCGTGTCGCCCGAGCTGTACCTGCAGCTGGTGCGCGACGGCAACAAGCCGCCAGGCGAATCGTCGTTCTATTCCACCTTCACCGGCCCGGCGGTCTATACCGAGGCCAAGAAGTACCAGAAGGTCGAGTTCAAGGACATCGAGGCCGGCAAGGTTGACATCCAGAAGGATTCGACCAACGGCTATGTGGCCATGGTGCAGCACTACTTCGCCACCGCCTGGCTGCTGGGCAATGACATCCCGCGCAACCTGTTCATGCGCAAGGTGGACACCAACCTGTACTCGGTGGGCATGATCACCCAGCTGGGCGCGATTGCCCCCGGCGCCAGCAAGACCGTGGACGCACGCCTGTTCGCCGGCCCGCAGGTCGAGAAGACGCTGGAAGCGCTGACCCCCGGCCTGGAGCTGGTGAAGGACTATGGCTGGCTGACCATTCTGTCCAAGCCGCTGTACTGGCTGCTGGACCAGCTGCACAAGATCCTGGGCAACTGGGGCTGGGCCATCGTGGCGCTGGTGCTGTTGCTCAAGATCGCCTTCTACTGGCTCAACGCCAAGGCCTACGCCAGCATGGCCAAGATGAAGGCCATCAACCCCAAGATCATGGAGATGCGCGAGCGCCTGAAGGACAAACCGCAGCAGATGCAGCAGGAGATGATGCGCATCTACCGCGAGGAGAAGGTCAACCCCATGGGTGGCTGCTTCCCCATCATGATCCAGATCCCCGTGTTCATCGCCCTGTACTGGGTGCTGCTGTCCAGCGTGGAAATGCGCAATGCGCCCTGGATCGGCTGGATCCACGACCTGTCGGCACCGGACCCGTTCTTCATCCTGCCCCTGCTGATGACGCTGAGCTCGCTGCTGCAGACGGCCTTGAACCCCGCCCCGCCGGACCCGCTGCAGGCCAAGATGATGTGGTTCATGCCGCTGATCTTCAGCGTGATGTTCTTCTTCTTCCCGGCCGGCTTGGTGCTGTACTGGCTGACGAACAACATCCTGTCGATCGCGCAGCAGTGGATCATCAACACCCGCATGGGCGTGCCACCGCAGTTCAACCTGCCCAGTTTCAAGTGATCACCGCCTGATCGCAGAAACTCCCGAAAGGCCGCGCAAGCGGCCTTTTTCCTTGCATCCCGTTAAAGTCGCTCCCCATGCTCGCCCGCCACGCCGACCCCATTGTTGCCATTGCCACTGCCCCGGGGCGCGGCGCCGTGGGCATCGTGCGCGTGTCGGGCAAGGGCATCGCGCCGCTGGTGCAGGCCCTGTGCGGGCGCGAGTTGCGCCCGCGCGAGGCGCATTACCTGCCGTTTCGTGATGCCGAGGGCCAGGCCATCGACCAGGGGCTGGCGCTGTACTTTCCGGCGCCGCATTCGTACACGGGGGAGGACGTGCTGGAGCTGCAGGCCCATGGCGGCCCGGTGGTGCTGCAGCTGCTGGTGGCGCGCTGCCTGGAGGCGGCGGCCGCTGCGCGGGCCGATGGCGGCGGGGCCTTGCTGGCCGGGCTGCGCGTGGCCGAGCCCGGGGAGTTCACCGAGCGCGCTTTTCTCAACGACAAGATCGACCTGGCCCAGGCCGAGGCGATTGCCGATTTGATCGACGCCTCGACTTCGGCGGCGGCGCGCAGTGCGAGCCGCTCGCTCACGGGCGCCTTCTCGAACGAGATACACGCGCTGCGCGATGCGCTGATCCACTTGCGCATGCTGGTGGAGGCGACGCTGGATTTCCCCGAGGAGGACATCGACTTTTTGCAGCAGGCCGATGCCCAGGGCCAGCTCGACCGGCTGCAAGAGACTTTGGCGCGTGTGCGCCAGCGCGCCCAGCAAGGTGCGCTGCTGCGCGAGGGCATCAAGGTGGTGATCGCCGGCCAGCCCAACGCGGGCAAGAGCTCGCTGCTCAACGCGCTGGCGGGGGCGGAGCTTGCCATCGTGACCCCGATTGCCGGCACCACGCGCGACAAGGTGCAGCAGACCATCCAGATCGAGGGCGTGCCGCTGCACGTCGTCGATACGGCCGGACTGCGCGACAGCGACGATCCGGTGGAGCGCATCGGCATCGCGCGCGCCTGGGACGAGATCGCCGCGGCCGATGCCGTGCTGTTCCTGCACGACCTGTCGCGCGCCGACACGGCGGACTACGCGGCCAGCGATGCGGCCATCGGCGCCGACATGGCGCAGCGCCTGCCGGCGTCGGTGCCTGTGATCGACGTCTGGAACAAGATCGATTGCGTGGACGAAGCCGTGGCCGCCCGGCTGCAGGGCCCGGGCCGCTCGGTGCGGCTGTCGGCGCGCACGGGCACCGGCCTGGAAGAGCTGCGCCGTACGCTGCTCACGGTGGCGGGCTGGCAGTCGGCGCCCGAGGGTGTCTACATCGCCCGCGCGCGCCATGTGCAGGCGCTGCAGGCAGTGGCAGCACACCTCGATGAAGCGCACATGCAGTTACAGGCACGGGCCCCGGCCCTTGACATCCTGGCCGAAGAACTGCGCCTGGCGCAGAACGCGCTGGGGGCGATTACCGGAGAGTTCACGTCCGATGATCTTCTGGGCGTGATTTTCTCGAGCTTTTGCATCGGAAAGTAGCCTGCGGCCATCGCCTGCCTGGGCGCTTTTGTTGTAAACGGACGTAAACAGCGCTTGTGCGCAACCTGTAACAGGGTTACTTTAAGGACAACCATGAACGTCCTATCCCCCGCTGCCACCAAAGCCGATCTGCAGGGCCTGATCGATGCCATCGCCCAGGCCAGTGCCGACGACAGCATGAACAACCCGCTCACCCCTGCGCAATGGGACACGGTGGCTTCGTACCTGCTGCCCTGCATTCTGCCTTCGGGGCATGTGCTGTTCCAGCAGGGTACGACGGACCGCACCCTGTACTTTGTGGAGAGCGGCAGCCTGAGCGTGCACTTCCAGGACGAGAAGGAGCGCCTGCGCCTGGCCATCGTGGGCCCGGGCTCGGTGCTGGGCGAGGGGGCCTTCTTTTCGCACCGGGCGCGCAGTGCCACGGTGCAGGCCACCGGGCCGTGCAAGCTGTGGAGCCTGACGGCCATCCGTTTCACCGAACTGACCAACCGCCAGCCCGCCATTGCCCTGGGCCTGGCCATGGCTGCGGGCTCGGTGCTGGCTAAGCGCCTGGGCAATCGCCGCCGGCGCGTTGCGGCGACCTGACATTCCCTGTCAGCCGGCACCCCTTTTGGGACCGGTGGCATCAATGCGGGCCATGGGCTCGCGTTACACTCGAATCGGACAACCCATTGCAGGCGCACTCCGAGGAAAGCAAGCCATGTCACTGTTCAGCTGGTTCAGCCGCAAACCGGCACCGCCCAAGCCCCGGCCCAATGCGGCGTCGGAGACTTCGGGCCTGCTCAACGCCGACGCCACGGTGCCACTGTCTGCTGGCCGCCAGGGCGGCAAACCCCTGGTCGACACCGTGCCGCCCGAGCACGCCGCCAACCGCAAGAACGAGCGCATGGAGCGCCGCGAACTGCTCTACACCGTGGTGCGCGACGCCATGGTGCGTGCCGGCGTGCTGTCGGCCAGTTACAAATTCAAGGTGTTGTCGCTGGACCAGCGTGGCCGCCAGTTCCTGGTGATGATGGACCTGGCGCGCGAGTACGGCGGCGAGACCGTGCGCCTGTCCGAGATCGAGGCATTGATCGCCCAGACCGCCAAGACGCGCTACGACATCCTGGTGACCGCCGTGTACTGGCGCATCAACGACCATGTGGCCGTGGGCATTCCGCAAAAAGGCATCGCGCCGCTGGGTGCGGCCTTGCCGGTGGGCGGTGCCGCTCCGGTCCCCGCCGCCGTGCGGCGCCCGCTGCCGCCGGTGTCGGCCCCTGCCCCGCTGACGGCCACGCCGTCCGCACCCATTTCGCGCCCGGCACCCTTGCGCGCCGCAGCGCCCGTGGCGACGGCCCCGGCACCGCTGACGGGCACGGCCCGCCCCACCGCGCCGGTGGACTACGAAGCCACCCGCCCCGTGCCGCGCTTCGAGCCCATCGAGGCCGATGAAGTGGCCGCCTTCAAGCGCGCCCTGGCCGACGCCGCCGGTACCAACCCCACGCCCGTCACCCCGGCGCGCCCCGGTGGTGTGCCCGTGCGCTCGGGCCCGATCCGCCCCCGGCCACCCAATGCGACCGGCTTCGAGGACACGGAAATGCCCGGCTCGGAAGAGCGCGGCCCGGACCTGAGCAGCACGCAGTACGGCGAATTGCGCTGAGCTCGAAAAGCGCAAAAAGCAAAGGCGGCCCGGGGGCCGCCTTTTTCATTGCGCTCAGCTTGCTGGTCAGGCCTTCACATCCAGCAAGGAGCCCATCATCTGGTCCTGGGTCTTGACCACCTGCAGGCTGGCCTTGAAGGCGTAGGTGGCCGACATCTGCTCGACGGCTTCCTGCTCCAGCGCCACGCCCTCTTCCTGGCTGCGGCGCACGGAACCGGTGACGCCGGCACCGCCTGGCGTGGCTTCCTGCTCGACCACCTGGCGCTGGTAGCGCGGCGTGTTCATGTTGGCCACGTTGTTGGCCGAGGCATCCAGCCGCAATTGGGCGGCCTGCATGCCGGATGAGCCGATCGAGGAAATGGACGCCATGGTGCTGTGCTCCGGGGTGGGTGCCTAATTATCGGGCAGCTTGCCCTGAATGCGCCAGCCCGCCGGTCACCCCTGCTGCGCAGTCGGGTTTAGGGCGTGGGCCTGCACCAGGCACTGCTGGAAGGCCTGTGCCGCGCGCGAGGGCTCGGGCGAGCGGCGCAGCAGGCCCACAAACTTGCAGCTGTAGCGCAGCAGCGCGGGCTGCACGGCCTGCATCAGGCCGCGCCGCTCGAAGACCTCGGCATAGTGGTCGGGCAGGAAACCGAGGTAGCGGCCCGAGAGGATCAGCGTGGCAATGGACTCCTGGTCGAACCCCGTGGCCGTGCGCGACAGGCGCGCCTGGTGGCTCAGCTCCATGTTGGGCGAGTGGTAGCCCAGGCCGGCGAAGGGCTGGTGGCGCAGGGCCTCCCAGTCGAGCGCGGTGTCGTCGATGCCGAACAGCGGGTGGCCTGCGCCGCAGTACAGCAGCATGGTCTCGGTGAACAGATCGGTGTAGAGCAGGCTCTGCGAGGCCCGGTGCGCCGGGATGATGCCGACCTGGAAGGTGCCGTCGATCACCCCGCGCTCGATGGCGTTGATGGTGCCCACATGCATCTGCAGGTGCACATCGGGGGCCTGCTTGGCAAAGGCGGCAATGGCATCGCCGATGCGCGCGGCCGGGTTGGTGGCCGTCTTGTCGAACACCGCCACGGCGAGCTGCCCGCCCATGCGCGCGTGGATGTCGTCCACCGCATTGCGGAAACCCTGTACCGAGGCCAGCAGGCGCAGCGTTTCGTCGTAGACGCGCTGCCCCTCGGGCGTGAGGGCGAAACCGGCCCGCCCGCGCCGGCACAGGTTCAGGCCCAGGCGGGTTTCCAGGTCCTTGACGTGGCGGCTCACGGTGCTGGTGCCGATGTTGAGTTCCAGCTCCGCGGCCGACATGCCGCCGCATTCGGCCACGGCCTTGAACACCTGCAGCAGGCGCAGGTCCATGTCGCTGAGCTGGCCCAGCACGGCGCGGTTCTTGGTGTTCATGGAGGTCCCGTCATTACTTGCAAAAATACGCAAGTAAACATTGATATTGCACTATTTGAGAGATTAACACCGGGGGCAACAATCCGCCCGAGACCCGCATCGGCCTGCCCTTGCGGCCGTTGTTTTGCACTGGAGATTTCCCATGAGCTTCGTCAACATCGAAAAACCTGCTTCCGACGCCGGCGGTGACCGCCTGGATGCCGCCTGGCTCGACGCGCACTGGATGCCCTATACGGCCAACCGCCAGTTCAAGGCGGCCCCGCGCATGATCGTGGAGGGCAGCGGTGCCTACTACACCGACGCCGACGGCCGCAAGATCTTCGACGGCCTGTCGGGCCTGTGGTGCACGGGCCTGGGCCATGGCCGCCGCGAGATCGCCGAGGCCGTGGGCAAGCAGGCGCTCAAGCTCGACTATGCGCCGGCCTTCCAGTTCGGCCACCCGCTCTCGTTCGAGCTGGCCAACCGCATCAAGGCCATCACGCCCGACGGCCTCGATTACGTGTTCTTCACGGGCTCGGGTTCCGAGTCGGCCGATACCTCGCTCAAGATGGCGCGCGCCTATTGGCGTGCCAAGGGCCAGGCCAGCAAGACGCGCCTGATCGGCCGCGAAAAGGGCTACCACGGCGTGAACTTCGGCGGCATCTCGGTGGGCGGCATCGTGGCCAACCGCAAGCTCTTCGGCCAGGGCGTCGAAGCCGACCACCTGCCCCACACCCAGCCGGCCGCCGGCTCCTTCCACAAGGGCATGCCGCCCACAGGCAAGGAACTGGCCGACCGCCTGCTGGACGTGATCGCGCTGCACGACGCCTCGAACATCGCGGCGGTGATCGTCGAGCCCTTCTCGGGCTCGGCCGGCGTGGTGATCCCGCCCGTGGGCTACCTGCAGCGCCTGCGCGAGATCTGCACGCAGAACAACATCCTGCTGATCTTCGACGAAGTGATCACCGCCTTCGGCCGCTCGGGCGCCTGGACCGGGGCCGAGGCCTTCGGTGTGACGCCGGACATCCTGAACTTCGCCAAGCAGGTGACCAACGGCGCCCAGCCTCTGGGCGGCGTGGTGGCGACCAAGGAGATCTACGACACCTTCATGAATGCGGGCGGCCCAGAGTACATGCTCGAGTTCCCGCACGGCTACACCTACTCGGCCCACCCCGTGGCCTGCGCCGCCGGCATCGCCGCGCTGGACTTGCTGCAGAGCGAGGACGCCATCGGCCGCGTGAAGGCCCTGAGCCCCCACTTCGAGCAGGCCGTGCACAGCCTCAAGGGCAGCAAGCACGTGCTCGATATCCGCAACTACGGGCTGGCCGCGGGCATCACGATCGCCGCGCTGCCCGGCGAGCCGGCTCGCCGCCCCTACGAAATCGCGATGAACTGCTGGAAGAAGGGCTTCTACGTGCGCTACGGTGGCGACACCATCCAGCTGGCCCCGCCCTTCATCAGCGAAAAGGCCGAGATCGACCGCCTCGTCAACGCCCTGGGCGATGCCCTCGCCGAAACCGCCTGAGTTCCACTTTTTAGCCATTCCTTTGCCATGAACCACGACAAGAGCGTCACCACGACCGTCGGCCACCTGATCGAGGGCCAGATCGTTGCCGATACCGAGCGCACGCAGCCGGTCTTCAACCCCGCCACGGGCCAGTCCAGCACCAACGTCGCGCTGGCCAGCCAGGCCACGGTGGAGCGCGCCATCGCCTCGGCCGAGGCGGCCTTCCCGGCCTGGCGCAACACGCCGCCGCTCAAGCGCGCCCGCGTGATGAGCAGGCTCAAGGTGCTGCTCGAAGAGAACGCCGACAAGATCGCCGCCATGATCACCGCCGAGCACGGCAAGGTGCTCAGCGACGCGCACGGCGAGCTGCAGCGCGGCATCGAGAACGTCGAGTACGCCAGCTACGCACCCGAGCTGCTCAAGGGCGAGCACAGCCGCAACGTCGGCCCCGGCATCGACTCGTGGAGCGAGTTCCAGGCGCTGGGCGTCACCGCCGGCATCACGCCCTTCAACTTCCCGGCCATGGTGCCGCTGTGGATGTGGCCCATGGCCGTGGCCTGCGGCAACACCTTCGTGCTCAAGCCCTCCGAGCGCGATCCCACCAGCGCGCTTTTCATCGCCCAGCTGGCGCAGGAAGCCGGCCTGCCCCCAGGCGTGCTCAACGTGGTCAACGGCGACAAGCTGGCCGTGGACACGCTGCTGCGCGATGCGCGCGTCAAGGCCGTGAGCTTCGTCGGCTCCACGCCCATCGCCGAGTACATCTACTCCGAAGGCTGCAAGCATGGCAAGCGCGTGCAGGCCCTGGGCGGCGCCAAGAACCACGCCATCGTGATGCCCGACGCCGACATCGGCAACGCCGTGAGCGCGCTGATGGGTGCCGCCTACGGCAGCTGCGGCGAGCGCTGCATGGCCATCCCGCTGGTGGTGGCCGTGGGCGACGAGGCTGGTGATGCGGTCGTGGCCGGCCTCAAGACCGAGATCGCCAAGATGAAGGTCGGCCCGGGCACGGACAACGGCAACGACATGGGCCCGCTGGTGACCAAGCCCCATTTCGAGAAGGTCAAGTCCTATGTGGACAGCGGCGTGGCCGAAGGCGCCACGCTGGTGGTCGACGGCCGCGGCGTGACGGTGGCCGGTCACGAGGACGGCTACTTCCTGGGCGCCTGCCTGTTCGACAACGTCAAGCCCGGCATGAAAATCTACCAGGAAGAGATCTTCGGCCCCGTGCTCGGCGTGGTGCGCGTGAAGACGCTGCAGGAAGCCATGAAGCTGATCGACGACCACGAGTACGGCAACGGCACCTGCATCTTCACGCGCGACGGCGAGGCCGCCCGCTATTTCACCGACCACATCCAGGTCGGCATGGTGGGCGTGAACGTACCCCTGCCCGTGCCGGTGGCCTACCATTCCTTCGGCGGGTGGAAGCGCAGCCTGTTCGGCGATCTGCACGCCTACGGCCCCGACGCCGTGCGCTTCTATACCAAGCGCAAGACCATCACGCAGCGCTGGCCCTCGGCCGGCGTGCGCGAAGGTGCGGTGTTCAGCTTCCCGAGCAGCCGCTGACCGGTTGCATCCCCATGACGAAAGGCCCCTCGGGGCCGTTTTTTCCTGGGATGGTGCAGGGGCTCAGCAGGCAGCGCGGCAGCGCTTGCCATCCGTCCAGGTGGCGCCTTCGAGCTGTGCAGAGTCCAGGTCCACATTGACCATCATGGCGCCCGTGAGGTTGGCGCCGCGCAGGTCGGCCTGCTCCATGCTCACGTTGACGAATTCGGCCCCGCGCAGATCGGCGCCCGAGAGGTTGGCGCGCGACAGGTCCACGTTGGTGAACTTGCGGCCGGCCAGTTGGGCGCCCGCGAAATTGCGCCCCGAGAGGTCGCTGTTCACATAGTCATGGCTCTTGCCACCCTTGGCAGGCTTGGCGTTGCCGGAGTTGGTCACCGTGGTCGAGGCACCCTGCACCACCACGCGGCCGCTGCCACCGCCGATGGTGGTTTCCACGCGGGCGTTGCCGTCGGTGGCAGTGATGATCTGCTGGCCGTTGACGGTCACCGAGGCGTTGTTGTCGCCCGCGATCACCGTGCCGGCACCGTTGGAGGCCAGGTTGCGCTGGGCGTGGGCCAGGGGCATGCAGGCGGCGGCCGCCGTGAAGGCGATCAGGGTGCTGGCCAGCGTGTGGTGGTGTTTCATTGCTCGGTTTCCCTTCGTTCGGTCGGTTGGTTGTTGGGCGGGGCCCCTGCCCCCACCCGCCCGCAGTGCGGGCGCGGGCTGGACTTTAAGGGGGTGTGGCGCTGTCGTCGGTAACAGGCGGTGTCCAACGTAAGCTGGTGAGATTCCACAGCGGGTCTTCACTGCGCCGCGGGCGGTCGGACAGCATGTCGCGCCCTTCCTTGCCGGAGTCCGTGCGGGCATTGATGCGCGTGGCCAGCTCCTCCATCCAGGCCGCATCCACGCCGCGCGCGGAGTTGTCGCGCGAGGAGCGGCTGAAGACCAGCGCCAGGAATTCGCGCGCGCTGCGCGATCCGGCGTCGGCCGCGCGGCGGTACAGCTGGATGGCCTGGGCGAAGTCGCGCTGCACGCCTCCCTTGCCCTGGTGGTACAGCTGGGCCAGCTGCAGGGTGGCGTCGGCATTGCCGTCGTCCGACAGGGTGCGCAGGCGCGCCAGCGTGGCCGACTCGCTGGAGCGGTTCTGGCGCTCCAGGCGCAGGTAGTTGGCGCGGGCCACACCGTAGCCCTGGGCCGCGGCGAGCACGTACATCTCGCGTGCCCGCTCCAGGCTGCCGTCGAGCTCCCAGGCCACGGCCAGGTCGTTCATGGCCAGGGGGTCGCCGTCCTGCGCGGCCTGTTCCAGCAGGCGGCGCGCGTCGCGCAGCTTGCGCGGGCCGGTGATCTGGCCTTCGAGCAGCGACTCGATGTAGGTGGCGCGCACCAGGCCGGCGGCGCGGGCCTTGTGCAGCCATTCGCGGGCGGCGGACAGGTCCCGCATGCCGCCGGCGTTGTCCACGCCCAGCAGGTAGCCGAAGCCGGCCATGCCGCGCACATCGCCGGCCTGGGCCGCGCGGCCCCACCAGCGCCGCGCCGTGGCCGCGGCCTGGGGCAGGCCGGGGTTGGTGTGGTAGTACATGCCGACCTGGACCATGGCATCGGCATCGCCGTCGTTGGCGGCCTCGATCAGGCTGTTGAGCACCTGTTCGGTATTGGCCGAGGGCAGGCGCAGCGAGCCGCCGGGCGTCTGGGGCGTGCGCACGGCGCTGCCCTGCGGGGCCGAGGCCGGCTGCGCCGAAGGCAGCTGGATCACGGCCTGGGCGGCGCCGGTGGCGGCCGCGCAGCAGGCGGCCAGGGTCCAGCGCAGGGCCGTCCTGCGTGCCCGGTCGGCGGGCACGCCCTGGGGTGGCAGGCGGGCGGTGCTCATTTGGCAGGCCGGTTGGGGTTGGCGTTACGGGCGCGGCTGGCGGCGGGTGCGGGCTCGGGGGCCTGCACGTTCCAGTCGAGCGAGGTGCTCATCACGCCGACGCCGGCCTGCTCAAAGGCGCTCTGCACCTGGGCCAGGCTGGTCACGCTCTTGATCGGCTCCAGGTTGGCGCTGGTCAGCGTGGCCGGGATCTGGCCCTTGAGCGGCTGGGCCGTCATGGCGCAGAACATGTTCTCGGTGCCGCCGCGTGCAGTCTCGATCAGGAAGGAATTGGGCTTGCTGATGTCGGGGATGAGCACGCTGGTGCGGCCCTGCACCGTGGCCGAGGGCTGCATCGGGTTCGGGTAGACCTGGCTGATGGAGCCGCCCGCGTCCTGGTAGTAGCAGTAGAGGTAGCCGGTGCGCGGCGGCACGACGCGCACCACGATGGCTTCGCCGACCTTGAGGTCGCGGTCCTTGCGGCCGACCATGCTCAGCGCGATGGTGCGCGGATCGGGTTCGTTGGCGGGCAAACCGCTGGGGCGGGCCACGAGCTTGTCGTCTGCGTATTCGGGCTTGCGCAGCTTGCCCTCGGCCGACATGCCCACGAAGCTGCGCATGAGCCGGGTGTAGGTCTCGAAGTTGACCACGCCCACGGGCGTGAGGTCCTGCGAGGCCTGGTACTGGGTCACAGCCTTGCGGAAGGCGGGCGAATCGCTGCCGTCCGTCGTACCGCTCCACATGCCGTGGGTCTGCAGCACGCGCTGCGCCAGGCTCCAGCGCTCGGTCACGCTGGCCTCGTCGAACCAGGCGCGCATCTGGCGCATGAACTCGGGGTGGTTTTGCTCGTAGTCGATGCAGTCCCAGTACGGCACCTTGGCCCACTTGCCCACCAGCTCGATGGCAGCCAGGTCCACCAGCAGGCGCACGGCGGCGCCGGCGCCCTGGTTGTTGTCGGCCGCCACCTCGTACTGCACGCCAACGCGGTAGATGTGCTTGGGCAGGCCGGTGGCCTTGGCGCCGATCTCCACCGCCTTGCCGCCGGTGGCCACGATGAGCTCGTTGGCCGATTCGATGCCCGAGTACAGCGTGCGCGTGTTCATGTCCCCGAGGTGCAGATCCAGGCCCACGGCGCTGCCCAGCACGTCCCAGCTGTAGCCGGTATCGGTGGCGGCGGTGGAGATGCCCAGGCTCTGGCGCTTGGAGACCACGGTCTTGTCGCCGAAGCTGATGGCGCCCGAGATGTAGATCTGCGGCTTGCGCAGCTCCATCTGGTTGTTGTTGAGCAGCAGGCTGGTGAGGGTCTGCACCGTGTCCTGGCGCAGCGCGTCCACCTCGTAGTCCACCACGCGGAAGGCCTGGCTGGTGCGCGACATGCGCGACAGGGCCGTGATCAGCATCTCCTTGGTGCCGGTGCTGAACAGACCCGAGGGGTCGGGGATGTTCTTCACCGCGATCAGGGTGGTGGGCGTGTTCTCGGCGGCCAGCATGCGGTCCATGCAGGCCAGGCCTTCGCGCAGCACGGAGCCCGATTTGCTCGGGGTGACCAGGGGCGCCTGCTCCACGGTGCCCTGTTCGATGATGTTGACGCGGTCGCTGACATTGGGCTGGATGGCGCAGCCCGACATCAAAAGTGTCAGGGCCGAAAGGGCCAGCAGGCGGCGGCGCGGCGAGGAGCAGTTCATGTTCATCAGGCTGGAACCCGGTGGGTGGGGTGGTGTTGGGGAGGTGCGGGGACTACTTGCAGAGGTTGATCACCGGGCCTTGCACCACGATGACCTGGTCGTTGTTGGCGGTGCCGAAGCGGTTGCCGATGCCCGATTCGCCCTCGGGCGCCTTGGGCGCGCCGATGTTGGTGGCGCAGCTGCTGCCGCTGGGGCCGGTGACGAGCTTGCGGTCCACCGTGGCCAGGGTGTCCTCGGCATCGATGCGGGTGCGCGAGAGCACATTGGTGACCTTGGTGCGCGAGGCCGGGTCGAGCCCGCTGCGCCCGGCCGGGGGCTTCTGGACGGGTGTCTGGGCAAAGGCGGCCGAAGACGCTGCGGCGGCGCACGCGCCGAGCAGGCACAGTGCGGCGAGACGATGGGATTTCATGGTGTGCTTCTCCTCTATATGACCTGTGCAAAGTCTTTTGCACCGGCATCCGTGCGGGCCAAAGGACTTTGGACAGGTTTCCCAAGGGCGCGCAGCAGCGCTACTGCGCGCCTTGTTCTTCTGTCTGGGTGTGCGGATTCCGGGGATCCGCAGGCGCTCGGTGCGCCGAAGGGCTTACTTGCCGTCGTTGGAAGCCAGGTACTGCTCGGCCTAGGAAGCGCCGAAGCCCATGTTGGCGACAGCGCCGTTCTTCACGGAGACTTCCTGGGTGTTGTTGCCGCCGATCTTGACGTTGCCCTTGTTGGAAGCCAGGTTCTGCTTGGCGGTGGAGGCACCGAAGGCCATGTTGGCCACGGCGCCGTTCTGCACGGTCACCTTCTGGTTGTTGTTGCCGCCGATCTTCACTTCTGCGTGGGCAGCGCCAGCGACGAGAACCAGAGCGGAAATGGCCAGTGCGAAAGTCTTTTGCATAATGAACTCCATTGATAAAGATAAAAAAGAAAGGCGCCAGATAGATAATGGCTGCCACGGGAAAATCCGGTTGATCTTCAATAACCTACCGGAGGTTTTGGCGGAATTACCTTCCACCAATATTGACAACACTTTTCACGCCCTTGCCAGCGGCTTGGTTGAGGATCGGGCCCTGGACCGAAATCACCTGGCTGCCAGAGCCGGCACCGGCCCCTGTGCGCGAGGCGATATTCAATTCGCTGTGGGCGCCGAAGGTCGCGGCATTGAGCACGGCACCGCGCACCACTACCTGCTGGGAATTGCCACTGATGACCTGGGCACCCTGGGTGGACGAGATATTCATCACGGCGGTGCCGCCTGTGGCAGCCACGTTCGCGGCGCCACCGATCAGATCGACGGTCTGCTGGTTGCCGCCGCTGTGGGCGAATGCGGGGGCCAGGGCCGCTGCCGCAATCCAGGGAGAAATCAAATGCTTCATTCCAGATTTCCAATCGATTCAAGTTCTGCTTGCCGTTAATCGCATTCAGGTCGCTGCCTGTTTTCATGCCGCGGTGTGTTTGCGATTTGTTGGACGAAGATTAGCAAGGAACTTTCTGAATTTTTCAGGTCCAAGGGCAGTTTCGAGCCCGTTCGTGACAAATTCATTAAATTGGTGCAGATCTCGCAGAAGTGCTCCCAACTGCGCAAAACTTCTCAAAATCGGCGATGGCGCCATTTTTGTAGTGCAATATCTGCAACAAAAAGAAAGCAAAATGGATTTTCCATATGATCATCAAAACATATGGATACATTTCTGGAAAATGAATACATATGTGACAGCGCCGTGGAAGCCCTCAAGAACCCTGCCGAGGTGCCTTGCCGGATGCTCCGTGGTCGAAAAAAGTGGGGGAAAGACGCCAGGGAAGGTGGCAGGGCAACATCAGCAACCCCCGGTGCCGGTCGAAGCGATGGGGTGCACGTCGGCTGACCAGCCCAGGCGCTGCAGGGCAGTTCCGCCGCCATCCATTCATACAGCGGTGGCACACCGGCTCGGCGGCCAATGCGTGCCGAGACACGGCGCTGCGGTGCGTGCAATTTCTTCGTTGACCGCTTCTGCCATACCGCCATAGCATCACGGCGCCTTACATACCCACTCTTTTCAAGGAGCTCTCATGGAAGCATTTCTGGGCACTATCCTGCCCATCGGGTTTACCTACGCGCCACGTGGCTGGGCGTTCTGCAATGGACAGTTGCTGCCCATTGCCCAGAATTCGGCACTGTTCGCGTTGTTGGGAACGGTGTATGGCGGCAACGGGACGACCACCTTTGGCCTGCCGGACCTGCGTGGCCGGGTTCCGGTCGGTTCGCAGGGCAATGGCCCGGGAATTTCTCCCATCGCGCAAGGTGAGATGGCGGGAACCAACAACACCACCGTGATCGCCAGCGGCACGACCTCGGTGACGCTGGGCGTCGCCAACCTGCCCGCCCACACCCACGCGGTCACCGTCGATTCCGCGGCATTTACCACCACCGTGCAGGCGTCCACGGGTACGACCGGCACCAGCACCACCCCGACCACCGGCGCCTTTCTGAGTGCTTCGCCCGGGGGGCCCGGCAGCGCCTCCATCTACTCGACGACCCCGAGCGGACAGGTCAATCTGGGCGGCGTGGGCACCGCCATTGCGGCCAACGCGGTGACCGCGGCCAACACGGGCAGCGGCCAGACCCTGCTGGCCCCCGTGACGACCAACGGCACCGCGTCCATCATGCAGCCTTATCTGGGCGTGAACTTCATCATCGCCCTGGAAGGCATCTTCCCATCCCGCAACTGAGGGCCGGCGGGGTCAGCCAGGCCCCGTTGTCACTGCGGCTGCGCGAGCAGCCGCAGCCGGTCCAGGTGCGCATGGCACCGGGCCGCCTCCTCCAGGCGCCCGGATGCCGGCCGGGGCGGCAGCACTGGCGCAGGGTCGCCCTGGAACGGGCTGCCCGCATGCTTGGAATGAAAGCCCGAGCGTGCCTGCAGCGCGGCGAGTTCGCCGGGCGTGCACTCCATACCCAGCCTGTCCAGCAACCCTTGCCAGATCACCCCCGGAAGCTGGCGATAGTCCATCAGCACCAGGTCCGACGCGGTCGCCATCGCGAGGCCGCTGCGGTACAGGCTTTCAAGCACCCGGATGGCATGGCCGTCCAGGTCGCCGGGCGCCAGCTCCGGGGCACCGGGCGGGTGCACCAGGTCCGCCAGGCGCGACAGGTCGATCAGGCCTGGCACCATCTGCCGGCCGCGCTGGCGGCGGTGCGAGGCGAGCACTTCGCCGGGCTCGCGGTACAGGAACACGATGGGGGTGCCCGGGAACGCGTCCTGCACGAAGGGAATCCAGGGCAGGTGCCAGCAGTCGAGCTTGATGACCAGGTGCCGTTCCGCAGGGCTGCGCCTTTGCCCCAGGGCGGCCACCAGCCGCTGGAAGGTGTGGGTGCCGCCGCTCTGCTGAGGGTGCCGGTGGTGCAGCCGGAAGAAGGCATCGAGCGCCGGGGGCTCCGACAACACGATGCACTGCGGCAGGGTGGCCAGCGCCTGGGTGAGCAGCGTGGAGCCGCAGCGCGAAACGTGGAAGATGAAGGCCGTGGGCGGCACGCCGTCGGGCAGCCCGTCCAGCGCGGACAGGGGAGTGGCAGTCAACCTGCGTTCCTCCCGCGCTTGCTGGACCAGGCTGTCCTCGAAAAACGGGGCGGTGAAACGCTGCTCGCCCAGAAAGCGCCACCAGACCGTGGCGGGGTCGTGCTGCAGGCTCACCGGGAACCAGCCCTGCAGGGACTGCCTCTCGGCGATGCCCACCTCACGGCCGCGCAGCAGTGCCTGTTCTGCGAGCATGGATTTCCTGCAATCGGGCGGCCAGTTGTGCACCGACCGCATGGCCATGGTCCAGCAGCCTGGCGATGGCCTGCTGCACGTTGTCGTCGTTGAGGGAGGCATCGCCATAGGGCGGGTCTTCGCGCAGCACCCCGCCGGCGGCCAGGAACAGCTGCGTGAGCCACGGGTTGGTCACGCAGTCGATCATCAGGTGGATGCGGGCCTGCGCACCGCGGTTGTGGGCACCATGCAGGCAGCTGGCATTGAGGTACCAGGCATCGCCCGCCGAAAAATGGACCTCTTCGCCATCGATGCGAAACAGGGCCTGCGGCGAGGTCTGCACGGGGATGTGCAGCCGGGTCAGGCCGTCCTCCAGGGCCCCACCATCGTCACGGTGCTCGTGGATCATCCCTCCCGCTTCCAGGCCCATCAGGCGGACGGAGGTCTTCTCGCACTGGAACTGTTCTATGGCATGCCGGAAATACGGGCAGCGGGCCAGGAGGGGGGTGTCCTCGAAGTGGCCACCCTCCACCGGCATGATGTGGTCGACACGGCCATCGACGGAGCGCAAGGGAATGCATCCCCAGCCCTTTTCATAGGCGGAGGTATTGAAATGGTTGATCCATTGCGCACTGGCCACGCGCTGCAGGTCTTCCTGCAGGCGGGCCAGGTCGAAGGACAGGGGCAGTTTCAGGTAGGGGGTGGGTGCCACGGCGGTTGTGCTCATGCGGGCGCTCCGCGCCAGACCATCTGCGCGCGCAGTCCATCCTCGGAGACGGTGGCGAAGCCCAGCTTGCGGTACAGGCCTTGCGCCGCATGGTTGCCATGGACCACGGCCAGGCACAGCGGCAGCCCCCGCGCCAGCGCATGCGCCTGCAAGGCCGCGAGCACGGCGCTGGCGGCGCCGCCGCGGCGCGCCTGCGCAATGATGGCAATGTCCACCAGGCGCAGGTCCTGGGGCGCGGTGTCCACCACCACGCGGCCGATGGGCAGGCCCGAACGCAGCAGCAGCCATTGGCGGGCCTGGGGAAACTGGTGGCGGAATCCGGCTTCCTGCGCGTTCTGCTGCATGGCCACCAGCGCCAGCAGCTGTGCGGGATCGGGCACGGCCTGCTGCAGGTCCTCTCGGGTGGAGAAATACAGCGCCTGCACAAAGGCCTGGTCGGCTTCGGTCCTCTCCCGCAGGGCAAATGGTTCTGGCAGTGGGTACACAGTGGGTTACCGGCTGTACGATGGTTGGTGGGATCGTGAAACCCGCCTATTTTGGCAAAGGGAACGGCCCGCATCCAACATTGAATTACCCATTCCAACGGACGCAACCGATGAGCACCACTTTTGAACCCGTGCATGCTGCAGTGGGCAGCCAGTTTGTCGCACACACCCAGCAAGGGCCCGTGGAGCTGGTGCTGGTGGAGGCCCAGGAGCGGCCACGCGGCCATCTGCCCGAGCCTTTCCGCACCCCCTTCTCCCTGCTCTTCACGGGACCCGAGGCACCCCGGCTGGCGCAGGACACCTACACCCTGGACCACGCGCAGCTGGGACGTGTGCAGTGGATGCTGGTGCCGGTCATGCCCGATACCAGGGCGCCGAACGTCCCGCGCTACGAGGCGGTGTTTGGCTAGGGCGCGAAGATGCGTGGTGGGCTGCATGCGGTTGCGCAAGCCGGCGCTTTCCAACCCGGACAGCAAAACTGTCCCACCCAACTAAGCAGATTCGCTTACTAGGGTTTTTACCGAAGGCGGCCTACAATCCCTTCCCCCGGAACGTGTAAGCATGTTCCTACAAGCGCTGACCGACGCCTCGCGAACACCCCAAGCTGGAGACAACTGAATGCCCGAGAACACCACGGCCGAGAACAACAACAACCAATCCGACAAGCGCGCCCAGTTGCGCCGCGCCGCTCTCGAGTACCACGAGTTTCCCAAACCCGGCAAGATCGCGATTGCCGCGACCAAGCAGATGATCAACCAGCACGATCTCGCGCTGGCCTATTCGCCCGGCGTGGCCGCACCCTGCGAAGAGATCGTCAAGGACCCCAACGCCGCCTTCAAGTACACCGCCCGGGGGAACCTGGTCGGCGTGGTGACCAACGGCACGGCCGTGCTGGGCCTGGGCGACATCGGCGCGCTGGCGGGCAAGCCCGTGATGGAAGGCAAGGGCGTTCTGTTCAAGAAGTTCTCGGGCATCGACGTCTTCGACATCGAGATCAACGAGAAGGACCCCGAGAAGCTGGTCGAGATCATCGCCAGCCTGGAGCCGACCTTCGGCGGCATCAACCTGGAAGACATCAAGGCCCCCGACTGCTTCTACATCGAGCGCAAGCTGCGCGAGCGCATGAAGATCCCGGTCTTCCACGACGACCAGCACGGCACGGCCATCGTGGTCGGTGCGGCCATCCTCAACGGCCTGAAGGTGGCCGGCAAGGACCCCAAGGACGTCAAGCTCGTGACCTCGGGTGCCGGTGCCGCCGCCCTGGCCTGCCTGGGCCTGCTGGTCAAGCTGGGCATCCGGCGCGAGAACATCTGGGTGACCGACCTGGCCGGCGTGGTCTATGAAGGCCGCACCGAGCTCATGGACGAGGACAAGATCCAGTTCGTGCAAAAGACCTCGGCGCGCACGCTGTCCGAGGTGATCGAGGGGGCCGACGTGTTCCTGGGCCTGTCGGCCGGCGGCGTGCTCAAGCAGGACATGGTGCGCAAGATGGCGCCACGCCCGCTGATCTTCGCGCTGGCCAATCCCAACCCCGAGATACAGCCCGAAGACGTGAAGGCCGTGAGCGACGACGCCATCATGGCCACCGGCCGCACGGACTACCCCAACCAGGTCAACAACGTCCTGTGCTTCCCCTACATCTTCCGCGGCGCACTCGACTGCGGCGCGACCACCATCACGCTGGAAATGGAGATTGCCGCGGTGCACGCCATTGCCCAGCTGGCCCAGGCCGAGCAGAGCGAGGTCGTGGCCGCCGCCTACGTGGGTGAGCAACTGGCCTTCGGCCCCGAGTACCTGATCCCCAAGCCCTTTGATCCGCGGTTGATGATGATGATCGCCCCGGCCGTGGCCCAGGCGGCGGCCGACAGCGGCGTGGCGCTGCGCCCCATCACCGACATGGATGCCTACCGCGACAAGCTGCAAAGCTTCGTCTACGCCTCGGGCTCGATGATGAAGCCCATCTTCGCCGCCGCCAAGGCCGCCGCGAAGAAGCGCGTGGCCTATGCCGAGGGCGAGGAAGAGCGCGTGCTGCGCGCTGCCCAGATCGTGGTCGACGAACGCATTGCCCGCCCCACCCTGATCGGCCGCCCGGCCATCATCGCCGAGCGCATCCAGAAATTCGGCCTGCGCCTGCGTGAGGGCGTGGATTACGATATCGTCAACGTCGAGCAGGACCACCGCTACCGCGACTTCTGGCAGACCTACCACCGCATGACCGAGCGCAAGGGCGTGACGGTGCAGATCGCCAAGATCGAGATGCGCCGCCGCCTGGCCCTGATCGGCTCCATGCTGCTGCACAAGGGCGAGGTCGATGGCCTGATCGTGGGCACCTGGGGCCACACGGCCCTGCACCTGAACTACATCGACCAGGTGATCGGCAAGCGCGCCGGTGTCTGCACCTACGCCTGCATGAACGGCCTGCTGTTGCCCGACCGCCAGGTGTTCCTGGTGGATACGCACGTCAACTACGACCCCACGGCCGAGCAGTTGGCCGAGATCACCGTGATGGCCGCCGAGGAGATGATGCGCTTTGGCATCAAGCCGCGCGCCGCCCTGCTTTCGCACTCCAACTTCGGCAGCAGCAACCAGCCCAGCGCCGTGAAGATGCGCCAGACCCTGGAGCTGCTGCGCGTGCAGGCCCCCTGGCTGGAAGTGGACGGCGAGATGCACGGCGACGTGGCCCTCGATGGCAAGGCCCGCGCGGCCATCATGCCGCACAGCGATCTGATCGGCGACGCCAACCTGCTCGTGCTGCCCAACATCGACGCCGCCAATATTTCCTACAACCTGCTCAAGACGGCAGCGGGCGGCAACATCGCCATCGGCCCCGTGCTGCTGGGTGCAGCGCAGCCGGTGCACATCCTGACGGCCAGCGCCACCGTGCGCCGCATCGTGAACATGACAGCACTCACCGTGGCCGATGCGAACGCATCTCGATAAGTGATTGATTGATAGCAAGCACTAACTTATTTTGCTTGCAGACCCTCCAGGCGCCTGCCCAATCTTTGTGCAGGCGCTTGCTTTTTGGGGACCATTGAGTCACACTACGGGCTCGAAATTTCGGGTTAACCCGTAGTTTCTGAAAGGTGTTGTTGATGCTGAAGGCTGTAGCCACCCGGGCGCGCAAAGCAGGGTTTTTGTGTGTGGTGGGTGTTGCGTTTGCTCTTTCCCCGGTGGTGGGGCAGGCCCGCCAATCCCCCTCCACCCACGACGGTTCCACCACCTCCATCGCTTTGGCCGAGTTGCCGCCCCAGGGGCGTGCGACGTATGCGCTGATCCGCGAAGGGGGCCCGTTCCCGTACGACAAGGATGGAACGGTATTCGGCAATCGCGAACGGTTGTTGCCCGCCCACAAGCGCGGCTACTACCGGGAATACACCGTCAGAACACCAGGCTCGCGCAACCGCGGAGCCCGGCGCATCGTGTGTGGCGGCCAGCCCCGGACCCCGGACGCCTGCTACTACACCAGCGACCACTACGCCAGTTTTCGCGAAATCGTCGAAAAATGACGCCCGATGCACCGTACCTCGCCGGTTTTTTGTTTTTCCGGCAGTGAGCGGTGCGCGCTCTTGAATCCCCCACCCGCAAGCCGTACCCTGTGCAGTCTTGCGGACAGCCGAAGTTTTTGGACTTTATAAAGAAAGAGTAGCGGAGATGCAGACGCCACTTCGTAAAGACCTGGAAACGCCACTGCGTGGCGTGCGCACCAACATCGTGCAGTCCATCCGCGCGTTCCGCGTGCAGGACCTGCAGGATGCAGCCACTTCCCTGGGCCAACACTTCCTGTATGCCAACCTGGCCCATGCCCAGTCCAAGCAGGACGTGCTGGACCTTATCGCCGGGCAGTTCACCTTCCCGTCGCACTTCGGCAAGAACTTCGATGCGCTGTACGACTGCATGACGGATCCCTTGCACAAATCGGGCCCGCAGCCCGGCTTCATCGTGGTGCTGGAGCAGATCCCGGCCACGGGCAAGTTCGACAAGGAAGCGCGCGAGCAGCTTCTGGACATCTTCCGCGATGCAGCCGACTACTGGAGCGACCGCAAGATCCCGTTCCGCTGTTTCTATTCTTTTCTGTAGCCCGTTCTGCATCCACCAGCCAAGCAGAACGGGCGAACGAGGCTAACGAAGCACAGAAGACCACCGTCCAAGGCATCGAGATCCCCTCCGACCCCGCCGCCGAAAAGATGCCCACCGACAAGCTGATGGACGTGTCCCCCCTGGCGCTGCGCATGAGCAGCCCGTTCAACGCGGGTTACTGGCTCAGCGCGGCGTAGCAGGTACATCCCCCTGAGGCGCTGACGCGCCTTCACCCCTTCTCTCGAATTACTGCGTAATTCGGGAAGGGGGACACCACCAGCGCGGCGGGGCGGCCAAAGGAGCCCTCTGCGCAAATCCCTGCGGGCGCTGGCGGCACGGACTCGGGCGGTCCGCTGCGTTGCTTCTTTTGCCAATAGCGTGGCTATTGCCGGCAAGAAGACGCCTTGCGGCCCATCCCGATCCGTACCACCATGGTCCGCGAGGTTTGCGCAGAGGGCTCCTGCGCGGCTGCCAGGGCCCTTTGGCAGAGCGTTTCGTTTTTGATCAGGCCTTGGGGCTCATGGCGGCGGCCAAGGCCACGTATTCGTCTACCGGTACTTCTTCGGCGCGGCGTTGGGTGTCGAAGGGGCCGGGGTAGGCTTTGGCTTCGAGCCAGCGGCCCAGGGTGTGGCGCAGCAGCTTGCGGCGCTGGCTGAAGGCGACCTGGACCAGTTCTTCCAGCAGGGGTTCGCTCAGGGGCACCGGTGCCTCGCGGGGCACCATGCGCACCACGGCGCTGTCCACGCGCGGGGGCGGGTCGAAGCTCTCGGGCGGCACGAAGAGCACGTTCTCCATGGCGTAGCGCCACTGCAGCATGACTGACAGGCGCCCATAGTCGCTGGTGGCGGGCTTGGCCACCATGCGGTCGATCACTTCCTTTTGCAGCATGAAGTGCTGGTCCTCGATCACTGCCACATGCGCGAGCAGGTGGAACAGGATGGGCGTGGAAATGTTGTAGGGCAGATTGCCCACGACCCTGAGCTTGAGCGCCGGCTGGGCCACACGCTCACGCCAATCGAGCGCCAGCTGCGTGAAGTCGACCTTGAGCACGTCCGACTCGATCACCTCGAGCTGCCCATGCAGCCGCAGCCGCAGCGCCAGGTCGCGGTCCAGCTCGATCACCGTGAGGCGCCCCAGCCGCTCCACCAGCGGCTGCGTCAGCGCCGCCAGCCCCGGCCCGATCTCCACCATGGGCTGCCCCGCCTGCGGCGCAATGGCATCCACGATGCCATCGATGATGCCGTGGTCGGACAGAAAGTGCTGGCCAAAGCGCTTGCGGGGTATGTGTTTCATGTCAACTGGACCGTGCAGCAGCCCCGTGAGGCCGCGTGAAAAAGCGAAAGCGCCCAGAACCTGAGCGCGTGTGCGGTGAATGATGCACCATCCGCCGATGGCTGTGCTACTGGGATACTCGCCGCTCAACCCCACCCCTGGCGGAGTTCGCCTGATCGATCACCCGCAGTGCACGTTGCGAGGGCGAACCGGCCGCCGCGCCGGGCCGCCCCAAGCAAGGCCTGGCCCCCTTGGGGGCAGCGAACCACACGCAGTGGGGAGCGTGGGGGTCCTTGCCTTGCGCCGGGCCGCCCCAAGCAAGGCCCGGCCCCCTCGGGGGGCAGCGACCCAACGCAGTGGGAGAGCATGGGGGGCTTTATTGCGGTGGCTCCCGGTACTCGACATAGGCGCGGCCGCGCAGCTCCTGCGCCCAGGTGGCGTAGGCCTCCTCGATCTTCTTCTCGCGCACGGCGTCGCGCACCATGTCGCGCTGTTCGCGCTGCGTGAGCTTGGCCTCGCGGCGTTCCATGAGCTGGATCAGGTGCACGCCAAAGCGCGAGACCAGGGGGTCGCTGATGTCGCCGGGCTTGAGTGTGCTGAGCGCCTGCTCGAATTCAGGCACGTAGCGGCCGGGGCGCGCGCTGACCACGGAGTCCCCATGCAAGGCTCTGGAGCACACCCCGTAGGGAGGCCACCCCGGCCGGCACTAGCCAGTCCCGACACACAGGGG
>NZ_JBKDTZ010000352.1:0-5628 GCF_046339755.1 Acidovorax sp.
CTGCCCGGGTCGCTCGGCTTGCCAGGTAGCAGCCCCTCAATCCGTTTCCATTGCTCATCGCGAAGTTGTTTGCGCATCGGCCCTCCAACCAGATCATCAGGTTGGAGCGGTATTGTCACCTCGAATGTCAACACACCCTAGCTCGTCGCTGCTGTTTGAGCGGAGTTCGAAGAACGAAGCGAGTTCAGCGACGCCACCCCAGTTCCGAGCACCGCAGGTTGCCCGTAGCGAAGCGGAGGGACGCAGACTGGGGGCCGCCTTCTCTTTGGTGACTTTCTCTTGGCGGCCCAAGAGAAAGTTACTGCGCCGCCGGGCGCACATCCCGGCCTCCGCCCTCAACACCGGCAGGAAGCCATAACAGACCCCGCCAAGAAACGAAAGATCAAGCGTAATCGCTGACCGGAATGCAACTGCACGCCAGATTGCGATCCCCCCACACATTGTCCACCCGCCCCACAGGCGACCAGTACTTGCTGGAGCGCAAGGCCGCCACGGGGTATGCAGCCACATCGCGAGGGTAGGGCCGCGTCCACTCGCCAGTCAGCAGGCTCTCCGCCGTGTGCGGCGCATTCTTCAGCGGATTGTTGTCCTGAGGCCAGGCGCCGGACTCGATCTGGCGGATCTCCTCGCGGATGGCGATCATCGCGTCGATGAAGCGGTCGATCTCGAACAGCGTCTCGCTCTCGGTGGGCTCCACCATCAGCGTGTTGGGCACGGGAAAGCTCAGCGTAGGCGCGTGGAAACCGTAGTCGATCAGGCGCTTGGCGACATCCTCGGCCATCACGCCGCTGGTGTCCTTCAACTGGCGCAGGTCCAGGATGCACTCGTGCGCCACATGGCCGTTGGTGCTTGCGTACAGCGTGGGGTAGTGGTCCTTGAGGCGCGCGCTGATGTAGTTGGCCGACAGGATCGCGGTTTCGGTCGCGGCCTGCAGGCCCTCGGCGCCCATCATGCGGCAGTACATCCAGCTGATGGGCAGCACGGCGGCGTTGCCCAGCGGGGCGGCCGACACGGCACCCACGCCGCCAGCGACGCCGGCCGTCGCATGGCCGGGCAGGTAGGGCACGAGGTCTTCCACCACGCACACCGGGCCCACGCCGGGGCCGCCACCGCCGTGGGGGATGCAGAAGGTCTTGTGCAGGTTCAGGTGGCTCTCGTCGCCGGCGAACTCGCCAGTGGCGGCCACACCCACCAGGGCGTTCATGTTGGCGCCGTCCACGTAGACGCGGCCACCGTGCTGGTGCACCAGGGCGCACAGCTCCTTGACCTGGGTCTCGAACACCCCGTGCGTGCTGGGGTAGGTGATCATCACCGCGGCCAGGTTGGCGCTGTGCTGCTCGCACTTGGCCTGCAGGTCCGCCAGGTCCACGTTGCCGTTGGCATCGCAGGCCGTCACCACCACCTGCATGCCCACCATCTGCGCGCTGGCGGGGTTGGTGCCATGGGCGCTGCTGGGGATCAGGCAGATGTTGCGGTGGCCATGGCCCTGGGCCTCATGGTAGGCCTTGATGGCCAGCAGGCCCGCGTACTCGCCCTGCGAGCCGGCGTTGGGCTGCAGGCTGATGCCGGCGTAGCCCGTGGCCTGGCACAGCCAGGCGCGCAGCTGCTCGTCGAGCTCGCGGTAGCCTGCGAGCTGCTCGGCCGGGGCAAACGGATGCACCTGAGCAAACTCGGGCCAGGTGATGGGGATCATCTCGCTCGTGGCGTTGAGCTTCATGGTGCAACTGCCCAGCGGGATCATGCTGCGGTCCAGCGCCAGGTCCTTGTCGGACAACTGGCGGATGTAGCGCAGCATGCCGGTCTCGCTGTGGTGCGTGTTGAACACCGGGTGCGTGAGGTAGGCGCTGGTGCGGCGCAGCTCGGCGGGGATCAGCGGCTCCACGCCCTTTTCGAAGGCGTCGAAGGTCGGCAGGGCCTGGCCGTCTTTGGCAAAAATTTTCCACAGGAGCGCAATGTCGGCGCGTGTGGTGGTCTCGTCGAGCGAGATGCACAGGTAGTGCTCGAAGTACACGCGCAGGTTGGCGCCCAGTTGCACCGCGCGTGCGGCGATGGCCGCGGTGGCGCCATCGGTCTTGAGCGTGACGGTGTCGAAGGTGGCCTGCTCGCGCACGGGTGCGCCCAGCTGTTCCAGGCCCTTGGCCAGGATGGCGGTGTAGCTGGCCACGCGCTGGGCGATGCGTTTGAGGCCCTCGGGGCCGTGGTACACGGCGTACATGCTGGCCACCACGGCGGGCAGCACCTGGGCGGTGCAGATGTTGGAAGTGGCCTTTTCGCGGCGGATGTGCTGCTCGCGCGTCTGCAGCGCCAGGCGGTAGGCGGGCTTGCCATGCACGTCCACGCTCACGCCGACCAGGCGGCCGGGCAGGCTGCGCTTGAATTCGTCGCGGCAAGCCATGTAGGCGGCGTGCGGGCCGCCGGCACCCATGGGCATGCCAAAGCGCTGCGTGGTGCCGACCACGATGTCGGCGCCCCATTCACCGGGCGGGGTGATCAGGGTCAGGGCCAGCAGGTCGGCCGCGGCGATGAAGGCGGCCTGCTTGGCATGGGCTTTTTCCACGTCGGCACGCAGGTCGTCGATGCGGCCGCTGGTGGCGGGGTACTGGGCCAGCACGGCGAAGTAGTCGCCGTCGAGCGCGGCATGCCATTCGGGGGCGGAATTGGCCAGCACCACCTCGATGTTCAGCGGCTTGGCGCGGGTCTGAATGACCTCCATGGTCTGCGGGTGCGCGTCACCGGCCACGATGAAGCGGTTGCTCTTGGATTTGACGGAGCGCTTGGCCAGCGTCATCGCCTCGGCCGCGGCCGTGGCTTCGTCGAGCATGGAGGCGTTGGCAATTGGCATGCCGGTGAGGTCGCAGACCATGGTCTGGAAGTTCACCAGCGCTTCCATGCGGCCCTGCGAGATCTCGGCCTGGTAAGGCGTGTAGGCCGTGTACCAGGCCGGGTTCTCGAGGATGTTGCGCAGGATCACGCCCGGTGTGTGCGTGCCGTAGTAGCCCTGGCCGATGAAGCTGCGCAGCACCTGGTTCTTCGATGCCATTGCCTTGAGTTCTGCCAGGGCCGCTGCTTCCGTCACCGGGGCGGGCAGGTCCATGGCCGTGCTGCGTGCAATCGAGCGCGGCACGATGCTCTCGATGAGGGCGCGGCGCGAGGCCTCGCCGATCACCGACAGCATGTGTGCCTCGTCGGCCGCGTCGATGCCGATGTGGCGGGGCAGGAATTCGGTGGCGTTTTCGAGCGCGCCGAGCGGCAGGGCGGATTGCATCAACATGGGGCAGGTCTCAGGCAGGGGACAGGGGCGTTGCGGTTACGCGTTTTTCGCGAACTCGGTGTAGTCGGTTTCGCTCAGCAGCGCGTCGAGTTGGCCGGCGTCGCTGAGCTTGACCTTGAAGAACCAGCCGGCGTTCAACGGGTCGGAATTGGCCAGCGACGGGTCGGCGCGCAGGGCTTCGTTGACCTCGACGATCTCGCCCGAGACAGGCATGTACACGTCGGCGGCGGCCTTGACGGACTCGACCACGCCGGCCACCTCGCCCTGGGCGAAGCTCTTGCCCACTTCGGGCAGGTCCACGAACACCACGTCGCCCAGGGCATCCTGGGCGTGCACGGTGATGCCCACCACGGCTGCGTCGGCGTCAGCGGCGTTGATCCATTCGTGGTCTTTGGAGAATTTGACGGTCATGGGGAAAGCTCCTGGGCTTTGAAAAATGAAGGAATCTGCAATGTAGCGGGCCGGGCCCGCTGGCGGCGTGAAATCAGCCGCGGAAATAGTTGGTGGGTACGAAGGGCATGGCACGCACCTCCATCGGCACGGCCTTGCCGCGCACGATGGCGTTCACACGGGTGCCGATGGCTGCAAATGCCGGCGTGACGTAGCCCATGGCCACGGGCTCGTTCACTGTGGGGCCCAAGAGGCCGCTGGTGACTTCGCCGATCTTCTGGCCATCGGTGCTCTGCAATTCGGTGTGCTCGCGCACGGGTACGCGCTCCAGCGCCACCAGGCCCACGCGCTTGCGCGGCAGGCTGGCAGGGTTGTCGATCTGCGCCAGCGCTTTGTCGGCGCCGGGGAAGCCGCCCGCGCGCGCGCCCCCGGTGCGGCGCACCTTCTGGATGGCCCAGTTCAGCGCCGCCTCGGGCGGGGTGGTGGTGGTGTCGATGTCGTTGCCGTACAGGCACAGGCCGGCTTCCAGGCGCAGCGAGTTGCGTGCGCCCAGGCCGATGGGCTTGACCTCGGGCTGGGCCAGCAGGGCGCGAGCCAGCGTGTCGGCCTGTGCCGCGGGCACCGAGATCTCGAAACCGTCCTCGCCGGTGTAGCCGCTGCGCGTGACGAAGCAGTCGCAGCCGGCAATGGTGTAGCTGCCGCCGGTCATGAACACCAGTTGCTCGATGCCCGGAGCCAGGCGCGCCAGGGCGGTCACGGCCTGCGGGCCCTGCAGCGCCAAGAGGGCATGGTCGGGCATGGGTACCACGTCGCAGCGCTGGCCGATGCGCGCCTGGATGTGGGCGATGTCCCCCACCTTGCAGGCACCGTTGACGATCACGAACAGCGTGCCGTTGCCCTGGTTGAAGAACATCAGGTCGTCGATGATGGTGCCTTCGTCGGTCAGCAGCAGGCCGTAGCGCTGCTTGCCCACGGGCAGGTCGATCACGTCCACGGGCACCAGGGTCTCGAAGGCTGCGGCAGCGTCCGGGCCGATGAGCTTGAGCTGGCCCATGTGCGATACGTCGAACAGGCCGGCTGCGGTGCGGGTGTGCACATGCTCGGCCATGAGGCCGGCGGGGTACTGCACAGGCATGGAGTAGCCGGCAAATGGCACCATGCGGGCGCCCAGCTCCAGGTGCAGGGCGTTCAGCGGCGTGGTGAGCAGGGGGGCAGCAGGGGCAGACATGGGGCGGACTCCGGGCAAATGAAAGCCGCAACCCATGCATGGATTGCGGGATTTGCCCTGCTGTCCGCTTTACCTGAGAGATTCACCGCACCACCCTGGCTGGCGGCTGCGGCTTGCTCCTTCGGTGGATGGCCTGCGCTGTGTTGCGCGGCCACCTCTCTCCAGCAAGGGAACGCCTGCATCCCTGCAGGCGCTTGCCAGTCCTTTTGCCTGAGCGTTCGGGGTGTCCCTGCGCCTTCGGCGGCCTTCTCAAGGAAGGCTCTCTCCTGACGTTGGCGATTCTAACTACTTTGAATACACCAGGTCGCGAAGCGCGAGCGAAATACCCGGAATGTAGGTGATGATCAACAGGCACACCAGGATCACGCACACGAAGGGCAGCAGGTGCTTGATGATCCGGTCCAGCGATATGCGCGCCACCGTGCAGGCCGCGAACAGGTTCACGCCGAAGGGCGGGGTGATCATGCCCAACGCCAGGTTCACCACCATGATCAGCCCGAAGTGCACCGGGTCCACGCCGAAGTGCATGGCCACCGGGGCGAGGATGGGCGCCAGCACGATGATGGCGGCGCTGGTCTCGATGAACATGCCGATCACGAACAGCGCGGCATTCACGCCCAGCAGGAACATGGCCGGCGAGTGCAGCACCGAAACCAGCCACCGGCCGAGGCGCTCCGGGACGACCGCGCGCGAGCTCAGGAAGTCGAATAGACAGGCGTTGGCGAGGCTGAGCATGAGC
>NZ_JBKDTZ010000353.1:0-11780 GCF_046339755.1 Acidovorax sp.
TGCCCTTGTAGCGCTACAGCATGGCTGGAACTTGTTCGCTTTGATCCGGGTGGATCAACAAAATGATTTCGTAATGACGCATGCAGACTCCTTTTGGATGAGACCACCCGCTGCGTCCAGAAGCGGTGTGGCAAGGGCAAAGCCGTAGATTATAGCCCGCAACATTGAGCTTGTACACTCCACCCTGTTACAAGCCTGCCGCAGGACCCCATGGAAGGGCCTGGCCACGGCAAATGCGCGCCACGCGGCACGCAGCGCTTGAAATACCACATACACGCCCAACCTTGTGCGCGTACTGTTTATTTACGAAGACCGACATGTCCGACAACAGCCAGCAAAACCCTTCCCAAGACGCCCCCTCCCCCGACGAAATTGAAGCCGCCATGGCCGCCAATGCCTCTGACGAGCTGTCGCGCCTGCAAGGCGAGCTGGCCGATCTCAAGGCCAAGAGCGCCGATCTGGCCGACCAGTTCCTGCGAGCCAAGGCCGAGGCCGAGAACGCCCGCCGCCGCGCCGACGATGAAGTGGCCAAGGCCCGCAAGTTCGGCATCGAGAGCTTTGCCGAGAGCCTGCTGCCCGTGGCCGACAGCCTGGATGCCGCCCTGGGCATCAAGGAAGCCACGCCCCAGCAGCTGCGCGAGGGCGCCGATGCCACCCTGCGCCAGCTGACCTCGGCCCTGGAGCGCAACAAGGTGCTGGCCATCAACCCGCCCGCCGGCGAGAAGTTCGACCCCCACCAGCACCAGGCCATCAGCGTGGCGCCGGCCGACCAGGAACCCAACACCGTGGTCGCCGTGCTGCAAAAGGGCTACAAGAGCGCCGACCGCGTGCTGCGCCCGGCCCTGGTGACCGTCACCGCCCCGAAATAAATAAATTTGGTGGACAACGTCTTGAATCCATCCAGGTTATCCACAAGTTACAAATCATCCAAATCAATCAAACATCGCGGAGAAGAAAATGGGAAAAATCATCGGTATTGACCTGGGCACCACGAACAGCTGCGTTTCCATCATGGAGGGCAACTCGACCCGCGTGATCGAGAACAGCGAAGGCGCCCGCACCACGCCTTCCATCGTCGCCTACCAGGAAGACGGCGAGATCCTCGTCGGCGCTTCGGCCAAGCGCCAGGCCGTCACCAACCCCAAGAACACGCTGTATGCCGTGAAGCGCCTGATCGGCCGCAAGTTCACCGAGAAGGAAGTGCAAAAGGACATCGACCTGATGCCCTACAAGATCGTGGCCGCCGACAATGGCGATGCCTGGATCGAAGTGCGTGGCAACAAGCTGTCGGCCCAGCAGGTGTCCGCCGACATCCTGCGCAAGATGAAGAAGACGGCTGAAGACTATCTTGGCGAGCCCGTGACGGAAGCCGTGATCACGGTGCCAGCGTACTTCAACGACGCCCAGCGCCAGGCCACCAAGGACGCCGGCCGCATTGCCGGCCTGGACGTCAAGCGCATCATTAACGAACCCACCGCTGCCGCCCTGGCCTTCGGCCTGGACAAGCAGGAAAAGGGCGACCGCAAGATCGCCGTGTATGACCTGGGTGGCGGCACGTTCGACGTGTCGATCATCGAGATCGCCGACGTGGACGGCGAAAAGCAGTTCGAAGTGCTGTCGACCAACGGCGACACCTTCCTGGGCGGCGAAGACTTCGACCAGCGCATCATCGACTACATCATCACCGAGTTCAAGAAAGAGCAAGGCGTCGACCTGTCCAAGGACGTGCTGGCCCTGCAGCGCCTGAAGGAAGCGGCCGAGAAGTCCAAGATCGAGCTGTCCAACTCGGCTGCGACCGACATCATCCTGCCCTCCATCACGGCCGACGCTTCGGGCCCCAAGCACCTGAACATCAAGCTGACCCGCGCCAAGCTGGAGTCGCTGGTGGACGAGCTGATCGAGCGCACCATCGCTCCTTGCCGCACGGCCATCAAGGACGCCGGCGTGTCCGTGTCCGACATCCACGACGTGATCCTGGTGGGCGGCATGACGCGCATGCCCAAGGTGCAGGAGAAGGTCAAGGAGTTCTTCTGCAAGGACCCCCGCAAGGACGTGAACCCCGACGAAGCCGTCGCCGTGGGCGCTGCCATCCAGGGCCAGGTGCTCTCGGGTGACCGCAAGGACGTGCTGTTGCTGGACGTGACCCCCCTGTCCCTGGGCATCGAGACCCTGGGCGGCGTCATGACCAAGATGATCACCAAGAACACCACGATCCCGACGAAGTTCGCACAGACCTTCTCGACCGCCGACGACAACCAGCCGGCCGTGACGATCAAGGTGTTCCAGGGCGAGCGCGAAATGGCTTCGGGCAACAAGCTCCTGGGCGAATTCAACCTCGAAGGCATTCCACCCGCATCGCGCGGCACGCCGCAGATCGAGGTGTCGTTCGACATCGACGCCAACGGCATCCTGCATGTGGGCGCCAAGGACAAGGGCACGGGCAAGGAAAACAAGATCACCATCAAGGCCAGCTCCGGCCTGTCGGAAGAAGAAATCCAGAAGATGGTGAAGGACGCCGAGCTCAACGCCGCGGACGACAAGAAGAAGCTGGAGCTGATCCAGGCGCGCAACCAGGGCGAAGCCGCCGTGCACAGCGTGAACAAGAGCATGACCGAGCATGGCGACAAGCTCGACGCCGGTGAGAAGGACGCGATCACCGCGGCCGTGAAGGCCCTGGAAGACGTGCTCAAGGGCGAGGACAAGGCCGCCATCGAGGAAAAGACGACGGCCCTGATGGCCGCCAGCCAGAAGCTGGGCGAGAAGATGTACGCCGACGCGCAAGCCGCACAGGCAGCCGCCGGTGCCGGCGCGGAAGGCGCAGCCGGCGCCCAGCAGGCATCCGCTGGCGGCAGCAAGCCCGACGACGACAACGTGGTCGATGCCGAGGTGAAGGAAGTCAAGAAGGGCTGAGCACGCCCCGTTTGACCCGAGCCGCCGCGCGAGTCTCCTGCCACAGGGAGCTTGCGCGGCGTTCCTGTTCCAACCGGGCCCAGAAAGACCATGTCCAAACGAGACTTTTACGAGGTTCTGGGCGTTCCCAAGAACGCCTCGGACGAAGAAATCAAGAAGGCTTATCGCAAGCTGGCGATGAAGCACCACCCCGACCGCAACCAGGGTGATGCAGCCAAGCCTGCCGAAGAGAAATTCAAGGAGGCCAAGGAGGCCTACGAGATGCTCTCCGACCCGCAAAAGCGCGCGGCCTACGACCAGTACGGCCACGCCGGGGTGGACCCGAACATGCGCGGACCCGGCGGTGCGGGTGCAGAAGGCTTTGGCGGCTTCGCCGAGGCGTTCGGCGACATCTTCGGCGACATGTTCGGCCAGCAGGGCGGGCGTGGGCGTGGTGCCGGTGGCCGCCAGGTCTACCGCGGCAGCGACCTGAGCTACGCCATGGAGATCACCCTGGAGGAAGCCGCGCGCGGCAAGGATGCGCAGATCCGCATCCCCTCGTGGGAGAGCTGCGACACCTGCCACGGCAGCGGCGCCAAGCCCGGCACCAGCGCCAAGACCTGTGCCACCTGCTCGGGCAGTGGCACGGTGCAGATGCGCCAGGGCTTCTTCAGCGTGCAGCAGACCTGCCCGCACTGCCGCGGCACGGGCAAGATCATCCCCGAGCCCTGCACCACCTGCCACGGCCAGGGCAAGCTCAAGAAGCAAAAAACGCTGGAAGTGAAAATTCCCTCGGGCATCGACGACGGCATGCGCATCCGCAGCACCGGCAACGGCGAACCGGGCACCAACGGCGGCCCGCCGGGCGACCTGTACATCGAGATCCGCCTGAAGAAGCACGACATCTTCGAGCGCGATGGCGACGACCTGCACTGCCAGGTGCCGGTGAGCTTCATCACCGCTGCCCTCGGCGGCGAGATCGAGGTGCCCACGCTGGCCGGCAAGGCGGCCATCGACATTCCCGAAGGCACGCAGGCGGGCAAGCAGTTCCGCCTGCGCGGCAAGGGCATCAAGGGCGTGCGCGCCAGCTACCCGGGCGACCTGTACTGCCACATCGCGGTCGAGACGCCCGTGAAGCTGACCGAGCACCAGCGCAAGCTGCTGCGCGAACTGGAAGACTCGCTCAAGAAGGGCGGCGCCCGCCATTCCCCCAGCGGCGAGAGCTGGACGGACCGGCTGAAGAATTTCTTCAGCTGATCACCCCTCCCCCCAAGGAAGCCGCACGGCGCCACTCGGCCCGTGCGGCTTTTTCATGGGCCTGCGTACGCGGAGAAGAGCGCTCACGCGATGGACGACATCGTGTTTCGCGATGACACAATGCTGTCATTTAAAGGAAAATACGCAAGCGCCTTCTCCAAACGAGAAGCAAGAAAAGAAATCGTACCGATGAAAAGCTCCGAGCGCAGTTTTGCGCGCCGCATTGACCTGACCTCGCTGCAGCTGTTCGTGGCGGTGTGCGAGCTCGGCAGCATCGGCCGCGCGGCGGAGCGCGAATTCATCGCGGCCTCGGCCGTGAGCAAGCGCCTGTCGGACCTGGAGACCGCCGTGGACACGGCCCTGCTCTACCGCCACAGCCGCGGCGTGACGCTGACCCCTGCAGGCGAGAGCCTGCTGCACCATGCGCGCACCGTGCTCTTCGGCCTGGAGCGCATGCAGGGCGAGCTCAGCGAATACGCCGATGGCGTGCGCGGCCATGTGCGCATGCACGCCAACATCTCGGCCATCTTCCAGTTCCTGCCGGAGGACCTGGGCGCCTTTGCGCGCGAGCACAGCCAGATCAAGATCGACCTGCAGGAGCACCTGAGCAGCGATGTGCTGAGTGCCGTGCAGGAGGGCGCCGCCGACCTGGGCATCTGCAATGTCGGCATGGCCACCGGCAATGGCGGCACCGAACTGCAAAGCCGCCCCTACCGCGCCGACCACCTGGTGCTGGTGGTGCCCGAGGCGCACGCCCTGGCCCAGCACACCGCCATCGGCTTCGAGGAAGTGCTGGACTGGGACATCGTGGGCCTGCACGCCAACAGCAGCATCAGCCTGGCCATGCGCGCGGCGGCTGCGGCGGCCGGGCGCCCGCTGCGCCAGCGCATCCAGGTCACGGGCCTGGATGCCATGTGCCGCATGATCGACAACGGTTTGGGCGTGGGCCTGCTGCCCGACCGCGCCTTCGAACTGATGCGCGGCGTGGGCCACCTGCGCGCCATCCCCCTCACCGAGGCCTGGGCCCACCGCGAACTGCTAGTGGTGGCCCGCGATTTCGACGCCCTTCCGGTCACCGCCAGGCTGCTGGCGGAACACCTGGCATCCCATCCGCCAGCAGCTTCCGTGACTGCAGGCACGCACCCCTAAAATCACCCCACCCACCTGAAAGAGACGCACCATGGGACGCACCCTGTACGACAAGATCTGGGACGAGCACGTCGTCCATACCGAAGAGGACGGCACCTCCATCCTCTACATCGACCGGCATCTGGTGCACGAGGTCACCAGCCCCCAGGCCTTCGAAGGCCTGCGCGAGGCCGGCCGCAAGGTGTGGCGCACCAGCTCCATCGTCGCCACGGCCGACCACAACACGCCGACCACGGGCTGGGAGGCAGGCTATGACGGCATCACCGACCCGATCAGCAAGGAACAGATCACCACGCTGAACGACAACATGGCGCAGATACATGCGGCGGCGTTCTTCCCGTTCATGCACAAGCGCCAGGGCATCGTGCACGTGATCGGCCCCGAGAATGGCGCCACCCTGCCCGGCATGACCGTGGTGTGCGGCGACAGCCACACCAGCACGCACGGCGCCTTCGGCGCGCTGGCGCACGGCATCGGCACTTCGGAAGTCGAGCACGTGATGGCCACCCAGACCCTCCTGGCCAAGAAGGCCAAGAACATGCTGGTGCAGGTGGACGGCCAGCTCGCCAAGGGCATCACTGCCAAGGACATCGTGCTGGCCATCATCGGCAAGATCGGCACGGCCGGAGGCACGGGCTACACCATCGAATTCGCGGGCTCGGCGATCCGCAGCCTGTCCATGGAAGGCCGCATGACCGTGTGCAACATGGCCATCGAAGGCGGCGCACGCGCCGGCCTGGTGGCCGTGGACGACAAGACCATCGAGTACGTGCGCGGCCGCCCCCTGTCGCCCACGGGCGTGGAATGGGACCAGGCCGTCGCCTACTGGAAGACGCTGCACTCCGATGCCGATGCGCACTTCAACACCGTGGTCAAGCTTGACGCCGCCCAGATCCAGCCCCAGGTCACCTGGGGCACCTCGCCCGAGATGGTGCTGGGCATCGACGCTCGCGTGCCCGACCCGGACAAGGAAAAGGACGCCAACAAGCGCGGCGCCATCGAGCGCGCACTGACCTACATGGGCCTCACACCGGGCAAGCCGATCAGCGACATCACCATCGACAAGGTGTTCATCGGCTCGTGCACCAACAGCCGCATCGAGGACATGCGCGAAGCCGCTGCCGTGGTCAAGAACCTGGGCCGCAAGGTGGCCAGCAACGTGAAGCTGGCCATGGTGGTGCCCGGCTCGGGCCTGGTCAAGGAACAGGCCGAGCGCGAAGGCCTGCACGAGATCTTCAAGGCTGCAGGCTTCGAATGGCGTGAACCCGGCTGCTCCATGTGCCTGGCCATGAACGCCGACCGCCTGGAGCCCGGCGAGCGCTGCGCCAGCACCAGCAACCGCAACTTCGAAGGGCGCCAGGGCGCCGGCGGCCGCACCCACCTGGTGAGCCCCGCCATGGCCGCAGCCGCTGCCGTGCACGGCCACTTCGTGGACATCCGCCAGTTCACCTGAACTTCACCCCCATCCATCCCATCCAACACCCGTTGGCCCATCCACTGTCCCCAAGGAGTTCTGTCATGAAGAAGACCGCCACTTTCATCGCCCTTTCGCTGGCCTTCCTGCTGGCCGGCTGCAACACCGTCAAGGGCGTGGGGCAGGACGTCCAGCGGGCCGGCGGCGCCCTCGAGCGCGCCGCCAACAAGTAAGGCATCCCCACCATGCAGCAATTCACCGTGCACAAGGGCCTCGTGGCCCCGATGGACCGCGAGACCGTCGACACCGACGCCATCATCCCCAAGCAGTTCCTCAAGTCTATCAAGAAGACCGGTTTCGGCGTGAACCTGTTCGACGAATGGCGCTACCTGGACCATGGCGAGCCCGGCATCCCCGAGTCCGCGCGCAAGCCCAACCCCGACTTCGTGCTGAACCAGCCGCGCTACAAGGGCGCCAGCGTGCTCATCGCGCGCAAGAACTTCGGCTGCGGCTCGAGCCGCGAGCACGCGCCCTGGGCGCTGGACCAGTTCGGCTTTCGCGCCGTGATCGCGCCGAGCTTTGCCGACATCTTCTTCAACAACTGCTTCAAGAACGGCCTTTTGCCCATCGTGCTGCCCGAGGCCACCGTGGCCCAGCTGTTCGACGAAGTGGCGGCCTTCCCCGGCTACCAGCTCACCATCGACCTGGAACGCCAGGTCATCGTGCGACCGCAGGGCCAAGAGATTCCGTTCGAGGTGCAGGCCTTCCGCAAGTACTGCCTGCTCAACGGCTTCGACGACATCGGCCTGACCCTGCGCCAGTCCGACAAGATCCGCGCCTTCGAAGCCCAGCGCCTGGCCACCAAGCCCTGGCTGGCACACAGCATGGTCTCCTGACCACACCACCAGTTCATCGACCAGTGGCCGTCCACCCGGCAATGGCGCCGGGGCGCGGCCATTCACTTTAAGAAGAAGTTCTTCATGAAAATCGCAGTTCTGCCGGGAGACGGCATCGGCACCGAAATCGTCGCAGAGGCCGTCAAGGTCCTCGAAGTGCTGGACCTGAAGTTCGAGATGGAGTCGGCCCTGGTGGGCGGCGCCGCCTATGAGGCGCACGGCCACCCCCTGCCCGAGGCCACGCTCAAGCTGGCCAAGGACGCCGATGCCGTGCTGTTCGGTGCCGTGGGCGACTGGAAGTACGACAAGCTCGACCGCCCCCTGCGCCCCGAGCAGGCCATCCTGGGCCTGCGCAAGAACCTGGGCCTGTTCGCCAACTTCCGCCCCGCGATCTGCTATGAGCAGTTGGTGGGCGCATCGAGCCTCAAGCCCGAGCTGATTTCGGGCCTGGACATCCTCATCATCCGCGAGCTCACGGGCGACATCTACTTCGGCCAGCCGCGCGGCCGCCGCGTGGCCACCGACGGCCACTTTCCCGGCGCCGAGGAAGCCTTCGACACCATGCGCTACAGCCGCCCCGAGGTGGAGCGCATCGCGCACGTGGCCTTCCAGGCCGCACGCAAGCGCAGCAAGCGCGTGACCAGCGTGGACAAGGCCAACGTGCTCGAGACCTTCCAGTTCTGGAAGGACATCGTGACCGAAGTCGGCAAGGAATACCCCGACGTGGAGCTGGACCACATGTACGTGGACAACGCCGCCATGCAGCTGGTGCGCGCACCGAAGAAGTTCGACGTGGTGGTCACCGGCAACATGTTCGGCGACATCCTGTCGGACGAGGCCTCCATGCTCACCGGCTCCATCGGCATGCTGCCCTCGGCCTCGCTCAACAGCAGCAACCAGGGCCTTTACGAGCCCAGCCACGGCAGTGCCCCCGACATCGCCGGCAAGGGCGTGGCCAATCCGCTGGCCACCATCCTGTCGGCCGCGATGATGCTGCGCTTCTCGCTCAACCAGGAAGCCGCCGCCCAGCGCATCGAGGCTGCCGTGCAGAAGGTGCTGGCCCAGGGCCTGCGCACCCCCGACATCTGGAGCGAAGGCACGACCAAGGTCGGCACGGCGCAAATGGGTGATGCGGTCGTGCAAGCACTGAAGTAGCCGCGTGCCGCCATCGGCATCGCTCAGGGGCGGTCTTCGGACCGCCCTTTTTGGTTGCAGCGCAACCTCAACGGGCCCTTGAGCGCCGCGCAGAGCTTGCGATATACTCAGTGCTCTATGTTTGCCGCCCACACGTTCGCCCTGAACATTGCACCCGCCGCCACGGCCGGTGTGGCTGCGCGCGCAACCATCACCAAAACCACGACCATTAAGGGCTGATCAGCCTGGTTCGTCGTGCGCCCTTCCTGGCCTGACGAGCCAGGCGAGCAGTCCGGTCTGGCACTGTTTGTTAATCTGTAAAAGGGGCGTTGAAATGAGCAACAAGTTGGTAGGTTTGGTCGGCTGGCGCGGCATGGTCGGCTCGGTGTTGATGGATCGCATGGCCGAAGAGAAGGATTTCGACCTGATCGAGCCATTGTTCTTCTCCACCTCCAACGCGGGCGGCAAGGCCCCTGCAGTGGCCAAGAATGAAACCACGCTGCAGGACGCGTTCAACATCGACGCCCTGAAGCGATGCGACATCATCATCACTGCCCAGGGCGGCGACTACACCACCGAAGTGTTTCCCAAGCTGCGCGCCGCGGGCTGGAACGGCCACTGGATCGACGCTGCCTCCACGCTGCGCATGCAGCAGGACGCCGTGATCATCCTGGACCCCGTGAACCTGCCCGTCATCCAGGACGCGCTGGCCAAGGGCGGCAAGAACTGGGTCGGCGGCAACTGCACCGTGAGCTGCATGCTGATGGGCGTGGGCGCGTTGTACAAGGCCGGCCTCGTCGAGTGGATGAGCACCCAGACCTACCAGGCGGCCAGCGGCGGCGGCGCCCAGCACATGCGCGAGCTGCTCACGCAGTACGGCACGCTGAATGCCGAAGTGAAGTCCCTGCTGGACGACCCCAAGAGCGCCATCCTGGAGATCGACCGCAAGGTCATCGCCAAGCAGCGCGCCCTCTCCGGCGCCGAAACGGCCAACTTCGGCGTGCCGCTGGGCGGCTCGCTGATTCCGTGGATCGACAAGGACCTCGGCGCCGGCGTCAGCCGCGAGGAATGGAAGGCAGGTGCCGAGACCAACAAGATCCTGGGCCAGGGCGAGGGCTTCGGTTCCGCCGCCATCCCGGTGGACGGCTTCTGCGTGCGCGTGGGCGCCATGCGCTGCCACAGCCAGGCGCTGACCTTCAAGCTCAAGAAGGATGTGCCCGTGGCCGACCTGGAAGCCATGATCGCCGCCGACAACGAGTGGGTGAAGGTGGTGCCCAACACGCGTGAAGCCACCATCAAGGACCTGACCCCCGTGGCCGTCACCGGCACCATGACCATCCCCGTGGGCCGCGTGCGCAAGCTGGCCATGGGCCCCGAGTACGTGGGCGCCTTCACCATCGGCGACCAACTGCTGTGGGGCGCGGCCGAACCGCTGCGCCGCATGCTGCGCATCCTGCTGGCCGCTTAAAATCCGCTTGCCCGGGCTCGCAGGAGCCCAGGCCCCCAGCGCGCGCAATGCCTGTTGCGCGCGCTTTTTTGCGCCCAAACTCTTGACACACCCGGTTACGTGACGTTGGCAATTGGCAACATCTGATTGCCCCAATTTGGTGCATGAACACCAGGGGCAAAGCTTCCGCGCCACCTCAGCTTGTCAGTGCAAAACATTGATGCTATGGTGCTTTTTACATATTTTCACGCGCCGGGGCGGGACCAGACCATGAGAAAAACAGCACCGCTCGACCGAGCCGCACAACCCAATCAGTTGATGGCAAACATGCATCGTTGGAAATTTTCTGTGCTGGCGGCTGCGGCCGTGGCAACTGCCGGGCTCTACGCCACCGATGCGTCCGCGCTCGCGCTGGGCCGCATCACCGTGCAATCCGCCCTGGGCGAACCCCTGCGTGCAGAGATCGACCTGCCGCAGATCACCCCTGCGGAAGCGGAAACCCTGAAGGCCGTCACGGCCACCCCGGAGGTATTCCGCGCACAGGGCATGGAGTACTCGCCCACCATGAACAGCCTGCAGGTGCAATTGCAACGCCGCGCCGATGGCACGGCCGTGCTGCGCCTGTCCAGCGACCGCCCGGTGAACGACCCCTTCGTCGATCTGGTGCTCGATGCCTCCTGGGGTTCCGGCCGCCTGGTGCGCAGCTACACCATGCTGTTCGACCCCCCAGCAATGCGCCGCCCAGCGCCCGCGGTCACGGCAGCCCCCCAGATCACACCACCTGCGCCTGCCGCACGCAGTGATGTACCGCCCGCAGTGGCAGGCCGCCCATCGTCCGCCTCGGCTCCGGCACCTGCGGCTGCTGCACGCACGCCCGCCGCCCCCCGTCCAGCCCCCACCACCGAAGGCAGCGTGACCGTGCAGGCCGGCGACACGGCAGGCCGCATCGCCAATGCCAACCGCCCAAGCGGCGTCTCGCTCGACCAGATGCTGGTGGCCATGCAGCGCGCCAACCCCGATGCCTTCATCGGCGGCAACATCAACCGCATCCGCGCCGGTGCCGTGCTGCAGATGCCCGACCAGGCGACGGCCCAGTCCACGCCTGCACCCGAAGCGCGCCAGATCCTGGCCGCGCAAAGCCGTGACTTCGGCGCTTTCCGCCGCAAGCTGGCCGAATCCGCCCCCTCCACCACCGTGGCATCGGCCGAGCGTTCGGCCAAGGGCACGGTGCAGACCCGCGTGGAAGACAGCAAGCCTGCCACTACCGCACCCGACAAGCTCACGCTGTCCAAGGGTTCGGTCAAGGGCCAGAAGGCGGCCGAAGACCAGTTGGCCAAGGACAAGCAGGCCAGCGATGCATCGGCCCGCATGGCCGAGCTGTCCAAGAACATCAGCGACCTGAACAAGCTGGGTGCCGCATCGGCTGCGGCTCCTTCGACGCCTGCAACGCCCGCAGCGCCAGCCGCCGCAGCAGCCCCCGCCGCCAGCACCCCGGCCCAGGTGGCCGTGCCCGGCGTGCCCGCCACGCCGGCCGCCCCTGAAGCCCCACCCGCCGCGGTAGCTTACGAACCCACCAGCGGCGCATCGGCCGAGG
>NZ_JBKDTZ010000354.1:0-8111 GCF_046339755.1 Acidovorax sp.
CGGCTGGACAAGGCACTGTTTGACTGAGGTCCTTTTCGCCCGGCCATGAAAAAAGCGGCCCGCGGGCCGCTTTGTCGTTGAGGTCGCTGCGATCAGCGGCCGACCTTGAGCAGTTCCACGTCGAACTTGAGCGTGGCATTCGGCGGGATCACGCCGCCCGCACCGCGCGCGCCATAGCCCAGGGCTGCGGGGATGATCAGCGTGCGCTGGCCGCCGATCTTCATGCCCTGCACGCCTTCGTCCCAGCCCTTGATGACCATGCCGGCGCCCAGGGAGAACTCGAACGGGTCGTTGCGGTCGCGGCTGGAGTCGAACTTGGCGCCTTGTTCGCCATTGTTGTAGAGCCAGCCGGTGTAGTGCACCGAGACGTTCTGGCCCTTGGTGGCTTCGGCGCCTTCGCCCACGGTGGTGTCTTCGTACTGCAGGCCGGATGCGGTGGTGGTGAGTGCCATGGAAATCCTCAGGTGTTCATTGGGGAGGGCGGGGCGGGCGTTCAGGATGCACGCCCGGCCCGAAAAGAGCTGATTCTACTTACGCGACCGGCTTCTTCACCCGGCTGGCCACCCAGCGGGTGGCAAAGGCCTGCACGTCGCTCAGGCGCTTGAGCAGGTCGGTGCCCGAGGGGGTGACGGTGTAGCCGTCGCTGCCGTGGTCGACCAGGCCGGCCTCGCGCAGCTCTTTGATGCGGGTGTTCAGGGTGTTGGGGGTGATGCCGCCCACGCTGTCCTGCAGCAGGCGGAAGGTCTGGGGGTGTCCGTCGCGCAGGGCCCAGAGCACCCGCAGCGCATAGCGGCATTCCAGCCGTTCGAACAGCTGGTTGATGGCGAAATTTTCCTTGGAGCTCATGCAAGCTTCTCCTCGCGCGGTGTGTGTCGAAAACTCTGGCGGCCCGCCGGACACTGCCCGCAAGACGCTGCCAATATAGCTTGGAAACGATTTTGCTACAAGTTTGGTAGCTCTGAACGCAGTACTGATATGCGCAAACCCCATTAACCAGGGGTCTTTCTTGCGAAGTGTTGCGGCACTGCCACGGCCGGGTGAAACAGGTAGCATGCCGGGCAACGGGGCGCGCTGCCCCGCAGGAAATCCATGGAACACAAGCACCTGCACGAGGCCAACCGGCTGTCCTGGAACGCCGCCACCCGTGCCCATAACCGCCACAAAGGGGACCAGGCCGCCTTTTTCCGGGCCGGCGGCTCGCCGCTGTTCCCCGAAGAGGTCGCGCTGCTGGGCGACCTGCACGGCCAGGCCGTGCTGCACCTGCAGTGCAATGCGGGGCAGGACAGCCTGGGCATTGCCCGGCTGGGCGCGCGGGTGACCGGCGTGGACATCTCTGACGAGGCGATCACCTTTGCCCAGGCGCTGTCGGAGGCCAGCGGCGTCGCCGCCGGGTTCGTGCGCTCGGATGTGTACGATTATTTCGATGCGCTGCTGGCGCCGGGAGGGCAGGGCGGGTCGTTCGACACCGTGTTCAGCTCTTACGGCACCATTTGCTGGCTGTCGGACCTGGAGCGCTGGGCGCGCGGCATCGCGGCGGCGTTGCGCCCGGGCGGGCGTTTCGTGTTTGTGGAGTTCCACCCGGCGGCCCTGGTGTTCGACCCGCAGTGGCGGCCTCGCTATGACTACTTCAATGACGCGCCAGTGCACGAGGCCGGCGTGGGCGACTTTGTGGGCGAGCCCCTGGAGGCCCGCGAAGGGCTGGAGGTGGCGGCGCCCGAAGAGTTCGTCAACCCCCACCCCAGCCACGAATTCGCCTGGGGCGTGGGCCGCGTGGTGGCGGCGCTGCTGGCCGCCGGCCTGCGGCTGGAGGCGCTTGAAGAGTATCCGTACATGAACGGCTGGTGCGCCTTCGAGGGCATGCAGGACCTGGGTGGGCGGCGCTGGGGCATGCCCGCCGGCATGGCGCGCATGCCGCTGATGTACTCGTTGGCGGCGCGCAAGGCACCCGAGGGCACGCCGCCCGCTTCCTGATGGTCCGGGTTTTCAAGGGCTGCCGCCCCCGCGCACCGGCCAGCGCTCGCGGGCCCGGTCGGAACCGTTTATCGTCCTCACCCATGAATGCTTGCCTGAATCTTTCCTCGTCTCCCTCTGCTTCCGAATCCGCTGGCACTGCCTCTGCCTGTGCCACTGCGCCCCTGCCCCTGGCCGGCCTGCGCGTGGTGGAGTTCACCCACATGGTCATGGGCCCTACCTGCGGCATGGTGCTGGCCGACCTGGGGGCCGAGGTCATCAAGGTCGAGCCGGTGGATGGCGACCGCACGCGCCACCTGCTGGGCGCAGGCGCGGGGTTCTTTCCCATGTTCAACCGCAACAAGAAGAGCATTGCACTGGACCTGCGCAAGAGCGAGGGGCTGGAGGTGGCGATCCGCCTGGCCTCGTCGGCCGACGTGGTGGCGCAGAACTTCAAGCCCGGCGTGATGGCCAAGTACGGGCTGGACTACGCGGCGCTATCGCGCCTGAACGAGCGCCTGGTGTATGTGAACCACGCGGGCTTTCTGCCCGGGCCCTACGAGCACCGCACCGCGCTCGACGAGGTGGTGCAGATGATGGGCGGCCTGGCCTACATGACGGGGCGCCCCGGGGATCCGCTGCGCGCGGGCAGCAGCGTGAACGACATCATGGGCGGCATGTTCGGTGCCATTGGCGCCATGGCCGCGCTGATGCAGCGTGCGGCCACCGGGCGCGGGCAGGAGGTGGATTCGGCCCTGTTCGAGAACAATGTCTTCCTGGTCGGCCAGCACATGATGCAGTACGCCGTCACGGGCCAGCCCGCGGCGCCCATGCCCGACCGCATCTCCTCCTGGGCCGTGTACGACGTGTTCAGCGTGAAGGACGGCGGGCAGATTTTTTTGGCGGCGGTGAGCGATGCGCAGTGGGTCACCTTCTGCGATGCCATGGGCTATGCCGACCTCAAGGCCGATGCCGGCCTGGCCACCAACAACGATCGCGTGCGCGCCCGGGGCACCCTGCTGCCCGAACTGCGCCAGCGCCTGGCACTGCACACGGCCGAAGAACTGTCGGCCATCTTCGAGCGCCATGGCCTGCCGTTCGCGCCCATCATGCGGCCCGAGCAGCTGTTCGACGACCCGCACCTGAATGCCACGGGTGGCCTGGCCGACATCACGCTGCCCGATGGCGAGCGTGCTGGTGAAACTGCGCGCGTGACCCTGATGCCCTTGCGCATGGACGGCCAGCGCATGGCCGTGCGCACCGACCCGCCACGCCTGGGCCAGCACACGGCCGAGCTGCTCGCCGGCCTGGGCTACACGCCCGCCCAAGTGCAGGCGCTGCACGCAGCGTCAGCGGTCGCGTAGGGCACGGCCCTTCTGGGGGCTCAGAAGCTGTAGCGCATGTTCAGGTGGAAGCTGCGCGGCGCGCCCCAGGTGTAGTGCAGGCTGCCGAAGTTGGTGACGCCTGCGAAGTACTTCTTGTCCAGCAGGTTGTTGATGTTGGCGCCCACGCTCAGGTGGCGATTCACCTGGTAGCGCGCCATGAGGTCCACAAGCCAGTAGGGCTTCTGGGCCAGCGTGGCGGCATCGTTGCGGGTGGAGGTCTCGCTCTGCCAGCGGGTGGCAGCGCCCACGGTCAGGCCTTGCAGCGCGCTGCCGCCCAGGCGTTAGGTGGTGCCCAGCTTGAACTGGTGCGTGGGGTGCTGGCTGGCGCTGGTCAGGCTGCTGCTCTGCGTCACGTAGCTGCCCTGGACCTGCCAGCCTTTGGCGATCTCACCGGAAAGCTCGACCTCCCAACCGCGCCGCGTGGCACCGGTGACGGCACGGTAGGCCATGTCTCCGGACGGCGTGAGGTTGCCGGTTTCCTCCGCGGTGTTGTCGGTCTTCATCCAGAAGTGGCTGATGGCGGCGTTCAGGCGCTTGTCGAAGAACTCCCCCTTGGCGCCGATCTCATAGGTCACGCCCTTCTCGGGCGGCAGCACACGGCCTTGCTCGTCCTGGCCGCTCTGTGCCTCAAAGATGTTGGTGTAGCTGCCATACAGCGAGACGTTGGGGTGTACGTGGAGCACCAGGCCGGCGTAGGGCGTCACCACGCCGTGCTCCTTGAGGTCGTAGTTCCACCAGAAGGGCGTGGTGTCGCGCTGCGCGTAGTCGGTCACGCGTACTCCGGTGATCAGACTGAGCGGGTCGGCCAGGTGAAAGCGCCCTGCCGCATAGGCGTAGTGCTGCTTGCGCGAGAACAGGTTGGCGCCATAGGTGTAGCGGCTCCAGTCGGGTGTGGGGATCTGCGCGCCGCCATCGGCGTAGGCCAGTCCCAGGCTGGTGAGCTGAGTGCGCACGCTGTTGCTGGTCTGCATCTCGCCGCGGTAGCGCGCGGTGCCTGCGCCCATCAGCAACTCATGCTTGCGGCCAAAGAGTTCGAGGGGGCCCTTCACGTCGAGGTTCACGGTCCAGTTGCGGTTCTCGATGTCCTGGTAGGGCGCGGTGGCGACACTGCTGCGGTCGTACAGGTAGCCGAGCAGCATGTCGTCCATCTGCACGCTCTGGTGCGAGAACTGCAGCCTGGCCGACCAGTCGCCGGCAAAGCGGTGCTCCACGCTGCCGAAGACATTGAGCGCATCCTGGTCGTAGCCGGCCCAGGGCGCGCCGGGGTTGAACGAGCGCGGCAGCCAGGCCACGGCCTCGCCGGTGCTGGTGGTGCGCTGGATGGGCTGGGTGCTGCCCATGCCGCGCAGCTCGCGCCGGCGGTAGGTGAAGCCAAGGTTGGCCGTGGTCTGTGGCCCGATGTCGGCCTCCAGCGCGCCGAACAGCATCTGGCTATTGCTCTTTTCATGGTCGCGGAAGGAGTCTGCGTCCGACACCGAGGCCACGATGCGCCCGCGCATACTGCCGCTGGCGTTGAGCGGGCCGCTCACATCCACGTCGCTGCGCAGGGTGTTCCAGCTGCCCAAGCTGGCGCCCGCATGCGCCTGGAATTCGGCGGTGGGGCGCTTGCGCACCAGGTTCACGGTGGCGCCTGCGCTGCCGTAGCCGTTGACCAGGCCTGAGGAGCCCTTGAGCACCTCGATGCGGTCGATCTCGGCCATGTCGTCCAGTGCATACAGGGTGCTGGTGAAGTAGTACCAGCCGCTGGTGAGCTGGCGCACGCCATCGGTCTGCAGGTTGACGCTGGAGCCGCGTGCCTGGAAGTCGGTGGCATTGCCCTGGCGGTAGGTGCTGATACCGGGGGTCTGCTCCATCACGTCGGTCAGTGTTTCGAGCTTGAAGTCGTCCATGCGCTGGCGTGTCATCACGCTGACGGTCTGCGGAGTCTCGCGCAGCGAGAGGCCGAGCCCCGTGGCCGTGCTGCTGGGGCCGCGTGCGGTGTAGCTGCCCGTGCCCTCGGTGGTGGCATCGTTGCGCGGTGCCTCGGCCGTCACCCGCACTTCCGACAGGGTGACGCTGCCGGCCGGCGCTGCCGCGCCGGGTGCCGTGCCCGGTGCCGGAGCGCGCCGCAGCGTATAGGTGCCGTTGTCGGCCACCACGGCCAGCAGGCCCGTGCCCGCCAGCAAGGCTGACAGGGCCTGGGGTGGTGCGTGGTTGCCCTGCAGGCCGGGGCTGCTGCGGCCCTGCACCAGGTCGGGCGTGTAGGCCAGCAGCACGCCCGAGGTTTTGGCAAAGGCCGTCAGCGCGGGCTCGAGCGGGCCGGCGGGGATGCTGTAAGCGGTAGTGGTGGGGCGGACTGCGTGCGCGGCTGGCGCCTGGGCATGCGCAGGCGCGCTGGCCGTGGTGCCCAGCCCCGCGAAGAGGGCGCTGGCCAGCGCTGCGGTGAATGCGGCCGTGGGGGCGCAGGGCGAAACGGGGGCAGGGCACGTTGTGGGGCGCGCGGAGCGCCGGGAAGCGGTGGGCATGGTGGTCGGTGAAGGAGGTAGGAAGGGATGGGATCGGCGTGTTCCCTTCCTTGTCACGCGAGCGCGCAAAAGGTACAGACCCTGGCGCAAAAAAATCGAGAACCGTTTCAGCCGCGCCCGTTCAAGACCCATTCAAGGGGCCGATGCGCACCCAGCAGCGCACCGGCATACGCACCTCGACAGGCAGCACCTGGGCCAGCGAGTGCAATATTCGGTCCGTGTCTGCCAGCGGGAAGACACCCGACAGCCGCAGGTGCGCCACCTCGGGCGCCACGCTGACCATGCCGCTGCGGTAGCGCCGCAGCTCGGCCACGAAGTCCGACAGGCGCGTGTCGGAGGCCACCAGCACACCTTCGGCCCAGGCCGGCTCTGCGGTGTGGGCAGCGGGGGCGGTGGCCGCAGCGGGCGTGAGCCGGGCCGATTGGCCGGCATCGACGCGCACGGTGGCGCCGGGTTGGCGCGCGGGGCTCAGCTCCACCGCGCCTTCGTAGACCGCCACTTCGCTGGTGTTGCTGGCGCTGCCGCCGTCGTGCCGCACCGTGAAGCGGGTGCCCAGCGCGCGGATGCGCCCAGACGGTGTGTCCACCACGAAAGAGCGGGGCATTGCGGCAGGGTCGTGCGCCGTGGCGACGAGCACCTCGCCTTCGCGCAGGAGCAGGCGGCGCAGCCCGTCGGTGTAGCGGATGTCCAATGCGCTGCCGGTGTTGAGAACGATGCGGGTGCCGTCGGGCAGGGTGGTGCTGCGCTGCCCGCCCTTGGCGGTGCGCAGGTCGGCCCCCCAGCCGCGCCAGGGCAGTTGTTCGTAGCCCATCCAGGCCGCAGCGCCTCCGATGGCGAGGCCGCCGATGCCGCGCAAGGCATGGCGGCGGCGGGGCGATGCGGGGCTGGCCAAGGTGCTCACTGCCGTTGCGGCGGTGAGCATGCCGGTGGCGCTGTGGCCGCGCAGGCGCGCATTGGTGGCCTCGATGTGCTGCCAGGCCTGCTCGTGCTGCGGATGGGCGGCGCGCCAGCGCTGCCAGTCGGCGCGGCTTTCGACCGTGGCCGTGCCTGACCACAGGTGCACCAGCCATTCCACGGCGGCATCGACCACGGGGGCGGGTAGAGCGGTGCCGGGTGGCGGATGAACGCTCATGCGCAACCGCCAGGGAAATAGCAATGCCGGATGGCCCGCGCCATGTACTGCTTGACCGAACTGAGCGAGACGCCCATGCGCTCGGCGATCTCGGCATAGGGCATGCCGTCGAGCTGCGCCCAGAGGAAGGCGGTGCGCACCTTGGGCGGCAGACCGTTGAGGATGGCGTCGATTTCCAGCAGCGTCTCGAGCACGATGGCGCGGTCCTCGGGCGAGGGCGCCAGGGCCTGTGGCATGTGGACCAGCGTTTCGAGGTAGGCTCGCTCGATCTCGCGGTGGCGCAGGTGGTTGGCCACCACGCGTTTGGCCACGGTGGTCAGGAAGGCGCGCGGCTCGCGGATGTCGGCCAGCGCCGTGCGCGACTCGATCACGCGCAGGTAGGTGTCCTGCGCGAAGTCGGCCGCATCGCCCGCATGGCCCAGCCGGCGCTGCAGCCAGCCCCGCAGCCAGCCGTGGTGCTGTACATAGAGATCGGTCAGCGCGTGGGGCTGGAGCATGGGAGTGCGGGAGACGGCGCGAGCGCCCATCAAAATTTTAGGAATGATAACCATTCTTATTTTATCCTTGCCACCTTCCACGGCCCATCGGCTGGCCGCATGGCCGCCATTCCTTGTGGCCCCAAGGTAAAGATTTGGCAAATGCAAATGGTTGTCATTCTCTGAAACTAGAATGTCGGCTTCGCATCCGGCGCACCGGCCTTCTTGCTGCAAGGTTCCCCGCGCACTCCCCTCCAGGCATGAACAAACCACAGGACAACCGGCGCCGGTCTTACTGGCTCAAGACGCTGCACGAATGGCATTGGGTCAGCTCGGCCATGTGCCTCATCGGCGTGCTGCTGTTCGCGGTGACCGGTTTCACGCTCAACCATGCCGGGCAGATCGAGGCCAAGCCCAAGGTGGTGAGCCAGCAGGCCAGCGTGCCAGATGCGCTGCTGGCGGCGATCAAGGCGGCGCCGCGCCCCGCCAAAGACCGCGGGCCGCTGCCCGCTGCGCTGCTGGACTGGGCGCGCACCCAATGGTCGGTGGACGCGGCGGGGCGCGAGGCCGAATGGTCGGCCGATGAGATCTACGTCTCGCTGCCGCGCCCCGGTGCCGGCCTGGTGCTGCGCGATGATTCCATGCAGGTACTGCAGCCTGGCGG
>NZ_JBKDTZ010000355.1:0-2783 GCF_046339755.1 Acidovorax sp.
GCTGCGCGGCTCGGCGCGCGTGCGCCAGTGTCGCGGTGGACGCTGCGAAGGCAACGTCACTGTGGCTTCGATGCGCCTGGCGCTGCTCACGCTGCTGCCTGTCTTGGCCGCGGCCGCCTCCTGCGTGTGCTTGCCGCGCAGTTCCTTGTACTTGGTCACTTGTAGGTCCGTTATGCGATTGCCGGGCACCGTGGCTGCCTCCTCCTGAGAGGCAAACCACTGGAGGGCCCAACCGCAAAACGCACCCCCGGCGGCGTGCGTCAACCGCTCAAGATAGTTGTCGCTGAGCGATCAAGATAATTGTCGTCCGCCAGGCTCCCGACCCCCTCGCCCTTGAGAATCTGCTCGGCTAGAAGCGAGGCAAAGGCGAACGGGTCGGCTTGCATCACTTCGTCCCTTTGTCCCTCGCCTTGTTGGCAAGCAAAGTGATCAGTTCGTCGGCGAACTTGCGATCTGTGTCCTGCAGAGATTCGTAGTGCCGGTGCAGCTGATCAGCCCCAGCCATCTTCTTGAATTCGGCCACCCGGCCCAGCAAGTAGTCCGTCGTCACATCGAGCGTGTTGGCCAGCAGCAGAAGGTTGTCGAAGGACGGTTTGCGGGTGGCCGTCTCGAAATGAGAGATTGCAGACGGCTGCAGTCCTGCGCGCGCAGCAAGTTCACCTTGGGTCAGCCCGCGGTACTCGCGCGCCGTACGTAGACGATCCGGAAAGATTGCGGAAGGGGGGGTTGACCCTGACATGACTATTACGTATAGTGTGTTATGACTGATTCGTCATGGCCCGCAAGGGTCATCTTTTCAGCCAAGAGCATGACGAATTCGTCTGATCCTAGATGACGCTCGCGGCGCCGGCAAGCAAAAAAGGAATTGCCATGGCTGATGTTCAAGTTACCTGTATTGTCAAACCTCACCCGCAGAGCCCGCATGAGCACATCACGCATCTCGGGAACCCACGCAGCGCGAACGGTGGCTGGATGTGGACCCGCGAGCAAGTCATCGCGAGCATCGACGCGAAAACGAACACGTTCTATGTCACAGACCCGTCGAGCGGCAAGCGCGCCGACATCGGCGTGGTTCGCGAGACGGGCAAGGCCCCGTACCTCAGGACGTACGCGGACGGCAAGTGGAACAACAACCTCCTGTCCCTGAACCAGTGTTCTCTCCAAGGAGCTTGAGATGACGAAGTCCCTGAAACCGGGTCAGAACACGGGCAATCGCGGCGGCATCTTCCAAGAAGTCGGACCTCGCGGCGGCAAGCAGCAGAACTTCGCTGCGGTGGCCGACAACCGACAACTCCCACCTACGACGAAGCCTGGTCACACCTGGGCGCCCGTCAAGGTAACGCCTGACAGCAACCGTTGAGGGAGGGAACATCATGATGAATTCGATCCCGACCAAGCTCACGGACGAAGACGCGCAAGAAATCACCGACCTGCTGAGGGAGGCACGTAAATTCCTACGGGACGCCGTCGGTGGACAGATGCACCAAGCGAACTACTCCAGCACCGTCACTCGGATCGCTTTGGTGCTTCAGCGGTTTGAGATCGAACCAGCCTAGGTCGGCAGCACAACGGCTCTATCCTGTACATGGGGTCAATCAATAGACCACCTTAAACGTCGGACTGTCCTCCGGCCGCGTCTTGCGCCGGTCGTAGATCCTGGTGGTCGCGATGTTCGCGTGTCCCAGCCACTCTTGCACCTTGGCGATGTCGGCCTGATGGTCAAGCGCGTTCGTCGCCGCCGTTGCCCGTAGCGCATGCGCACCAATCTCGAACCCTAACGCGGCCGAGTAGCCGCGAACAATCTTGTAGATCCCGTCCGGCGTTATCGACTTGGCAAGTCCACCAGGCCTACTCTGGTACATCGGCCGGAAAAGGGCGCTGCCGTCTTCAGCACCGTGGCCCGAAGATTCCAGGTACTCGGCCACCCAGCCCCCGGCGGCCGGGTGTAGCGGCACGTACCGCGTCTTGCCGCCCTTACCGGACACCTTCAGGTGCGCCACCCCACGCCGCTCCTGCTTGTAGTCTTTGACCTTCAGCCGGCACAGCTCATCGCGCCGCAGAGCGTGATACAGCAGCGTGGCCAGGATCGCCCGATCGCGCTTGCCTTTGAGAGTGCCGGCATCCGGCGCGTCCAGCAGCTGCCGCGCCTGATGGTCACCCAGCGCCGGGGTCTTTCCTTCGTAGCTCTCCACCGGAGGGCGCTTCACACCCTTGACCGGGTTGTGCGTCACCGCATTGCGGTCACACAGGTACTCGAAGAGCGACGACAGCGCCGCCAGGCGGTGACGGATAGTCTGGCCGCTGAGTGCCCGCTGCACGAGGTCCTCGCGCCAGGCGATGACGTGTGCCCGGGTGACGGTCCGAAACTCCTCGGGCCTGGCGATGCCGGTGAAGCGACGGAAGTCCTGCAGGGCGTTCTCGTAGGCCCGCCGCGTGGCCTTGGTGCCCAGGTTCGCAAACCACTCGATCTCCAGCGGCACGTCGGCCAGGCGCTGGAAGGCGTCGGCGGTCAGCAGCCGGCCGCCTGATGGGGTCAGCACGGGAAGCGCGTTCTCGGCTGTCACGGGATCTGTTCTTCCGGCTGCGGCGGCACGCCGCCAGACGACCGCGCCATGATTTGATCGAAGGCTTCGAAGTCAGCACGGCTGCGCCGCTCGGCGAAGTAGGCTGCCGTGTTCATGGCGGCCAGCTTCTCGGCGACGGCTGTGGCGACGAACTGGTTGAAGCTGATCCCGTCGGCTTTGGCCAGGCGCGCGACTTCCGCCTTCACGGAGGTCGGCAGG
>NZ_JBKDTZ010000356.1:0-2986 GCF_046339755.1 Acidovorax sp.
GCGGCCTGGCCCGTGCCACCAACGCCCCTGCGGGCAAGCTGGCCATGCTGCCGGCCGAGCAGCTGTCCAATGCCGTGGGCCAGGTGCCTGCTGCTGCAGGCGCGGCCAGCGTGGCCGAGCCCGCTGTCGCTTCGATTTACCAGCTCGATGGTCTGGTGCGCCGCGCCACCTCGCTGCAATTGACGGCCGATGCCCGCATGGCGGCCGGTGAAGGAGTGGCGGCATGATCGACGCGCTGTACAACGGCGGGCTGAACCTCCTGCCCTTCGCATGGTGGACGGGCGCGGCCTGGCCCGTGCTCTGGATCCTGCTCAAGATCGTCGTGATCGTCGCGCCCCTGATGGGCGCGGTGGCCTACCTCACGCTGTGGGAGCGCAAGCTCCTCGGTTTCATGCAGGTGCGCCACGGCCCCAACCGCGTGGTCCCCATGGGCCTGCTGCAGCCTCTGGCCGACGGCATGAAGCTGATGACCAAGGAAATCATCCAGCCGGCGGCCGCCAGCAAGGGCCTGTTCGTACTGGGCCCGTTGATGGCCATCATGCCCGCGCTGGCCGCGTGGGTGGCGATTCCCTTCGGCCCCGATGTGGCCCTGGCCAACGTCAATGCCGGCCTGCTGCTGGTGATGGCGATTACCTCCATCGAAGTCTATGGCGTGATCATCGCCGGCTGGGCATCGAACTCCAAGTACGCCTTCCTGGGCGCGCTGCGCGCCTCGGCACAGATGGTGAGCTATGAGATCGCCATGGGCTTTTGCTTCCTGGTGGTCATCATGGTCTCGGGCAGCATGAACCTGACCGAGATCGTGATGTCGCAGGGCCGTGGCATGGCGGCCGACATGGGCCTGTCCTTCCTGTCCTGGAACTGGCTGCCGCTGCTGCCGATCTTCCTGGTCTACCTGATCTCCGGCGTGGCCGAGACCAACCGCCACCCCTTCGACGTGGTCGAAGGCGAAGCCGAAATCGTGGCCGGCCACATGGTCGAGTACTCGGGCATGGGCTTTGCCGTGTTCTTCCTGGCCGAATACGCCAGCATGTGGCTGGTGTCCATCCTGGCAGCGCTGATGTTCCTGGGCGGCTGGCTGTCGCCCATCGACAGCGTGCTGTTCAACTGGATCCCGGGCTGGATCTGGCTGGGCATCAAGACCTTCGTCGTGGTGTCCATGTTCATCTGGATCCGCGCCACCTTCCCCCGCTTCCGCTATGACCAGATCATGCGCCTGGGTTGGAAGATCTTCATTCCGGTCACCCTGGTGTGGCTGCTCATCGTCGGCGGGTGGTTGCTCTCGCCATGGAACATCTGGAAGTAAGCGGGGACACACATGACTGCTGCTGTTGCTGCCGCACCTTTTTCGTTCAAGGACTTCTTCAAGAGCTTCATGCTCGTGGAGCTGCTCAAGGGCATGGCCCTGACGGGCCGCTACGCGTTTCGCCGCAAGGTGACCGTGCAGTTCCCTGAAGAGACGACGCCTTTGTCGCCGCGTGTCCGCGGCCTGCATGCCCTGCGCCGTTACGACAACGGCGAAGAGCGCTGCATTGCCTGCAAGCTGTGCGAGGCCGTGTGCCCCGCCATGGCGATCACCATCGAATCCGATGTGCGTGACGACGGCTCGCGCCGCACCACGCGCTACGACATCGACCTGACCAAGTGCATCTTCTGCGGCTTTTGCGAAGAGAGCTGCCCGGTGGACTCGATCGTCGAGACGCACATCTTCGAATACCACGGCGAAAAGCGTGGCGACCTGTACTTCACCAAGGACATGCTTCTGGCGGTCGGTGACCGGTACGAGGGTGAGATTGCCGCAGCCAAGGCTGCGGACGCCAAGTACCGCTGAGCAAGCGGTCGCGATCCCATCCATCCCGTCGCCAGACTTTCTATAAAGACCTGATTCATGGACGCCAAGACTGGTTTCTTCTACCTCTTCTCGGTCGTGCTGCTGTTTGCAGCCTTCCGGGTGATCACCGCACGCAACCCCGTGCATGCGGTGCTCTACCTCATCCTGGCTTTCTCGCAGGCGGCGGCCGTGTGGCTGCTGCTCAAGGCCGAGTTCCTGGCCATCGCCCTGGTGCTGGTGTACCTGGGCGCGGTGATGGTGCTGTTCCTGTTCGTGGTGATGATGCTGGACATCCACATCGACACCGTGCGCAAGGGCTTCTGGAAGCACTTCCCGCTTGCCGCCTTCGTGGGCGCGCTGATCGCCCTGGAAATGGCCGCCGTGCTGATGGGCGGTTTCCGCGGCATGGAAGAGCCCAAGGCCGCGGCGGTCGTGGTCGATGCGGCCGGCAAGGTCGTGCAGTACTCCAACACCAAGGAGCTGGGCAAGCTGCTGTACACCCAGTACCTGTACCCTGTCGAGATCGCCGCCGTGATCCTGCTGGTGGCCATGATCGCCGCCATTGCCCTGACCCTGCGCCAGCGCAAGGACAGCAAGGCCATCAGCCCGTCCGAGCAGATCCGCGTGCGCGCTGCCGATCGCCTGGAAGTGGTGAAGGTCGCCGCCACGCAAAAGGCCGTGCCTGAAGCGCCTGCCGAGCCCGCCGCCGAGGAGAAGAAGCCATGACGTTGACCCTGGGACATTTTCTTTCGCTGGGCGCGATGCTGTTCGCGCTCGCGGTGATCGGCATCTTCCTGAACCGCAAGAACCTGATCGTGCTGCTCATGGCCATCGAGCTGATGCTGCTGGCCGTGAACATGAACTTCGTGGCGTTCTCGCACTACCTGGGTGACATGCACGGACAGGTGTTCGTGTTCTTCATCCTGACGGTGGCCGCGGCCGAGTCGGCCATCGGCCTGGCCATTCTGGTGCTGCTGTTCCGCAACAAGTCCAGCATCAACGCGGAAGACCTCAACACCCTCAAGGGTTGAGCCGGGCTTAGAAAGAACGACATTCCTATGACAACAAGTCTTTCTGCAAGCACCTTGCTGGCCGTGCCTTTGGCACCGCTGGTGGGTTCGCTCGTCGCTGGCATCCTGGGCACCACCTTTGGTG
>NZ_JBKDTZ010000357.1:0-24422 GCF_046339755.1 Acidovorax sp.
CGGGTCGTCCTGCGGCCCGGTCCACACGGCAAAGGTGTAGTCGGTGTACAGGCTCGCGCGCCGGCCGTGGCCGCGCTGGGCGTAGATGAGCACGGCGTCCACGCTCATGGGGTCGATCTTCCACTTCCACCACACGCCCACATCCTTGGTGCGGCCCACACCGTAGTGCGCTTGCCGATTCTTGAGCATGAAGCCCTCGGTGCCCATGCCGCGCGCGGCTTCGCGCTGGCGCGCCAGGTCCGGCCAGTCGGCGCCGTGCAGCAGGGCGCTCAGCCGCAGGGCGGGCGGGGCTGCAGGCTCTGCGATAGCGTCGGGCGGCTGCAGCACTGTTTCCAGCATTGCGCGGCGGGCCTGCTGCGGCTCCTGGCGCAGGTCCTGGCCCGCATGCTCCAGCAGGTCATAGGCCACCAGCACCACGGGCAGTTCGCGCAGCAGCTTCGGGCCCAGGGTCTTGCGGCCCAGGCGCTTTTGCAGGTCGGCAAAGGGGCGGGGCTGTGTCTCGCCGGGCAGCCACACCAGGATTTCGCCATCGACCACCGAGCCGTCGGGCAGGGCCGCCAGCGCGGCCTCGGCAAGTTCTGGAAAGCGGTCTGTCACCAGTTCCTCGCCGCGCGACCAGACCCAGACCTCGCCCGCGCGGCGCACGATCTGCGCACGAATGCCGTCCCACTTCCATTCCACCAGCCAATCGCCGGGCGCGCCCAGCAGCGCGGGCATCTCGGCCGCGGGCTGGCTGAACGGGTGGGCCAGGAAGAAGGGGTAGGGCTGGCCTGCCATGCCGCCATCGCCCGCACCACCAGCATCGCCCTCCGCGGCTTCGTCCACGGGCGCCACCAGCGCGCTGTAGTCGCCCGCCTGCGGCTGCCGGCCGATCTGCGTGTAGCCCATCAACCGGTGGGCGATGCGCTTGGGGTCCAGCGCGCTCACCGTGGCCAGCGCCTGGGTCACCTGCAGGCGCGACACCCCCACGCGGAAGTTGCCGGTGATGAGCTTGAAGTACACAAAACGCTGCTCCGGCGCCAGCATGTCCCACTGCGTGCGCAGGCGGGCATCGGCCTCGTCGGGCGGCAGGGCGCGCAGGGGCAGCAATTGCGCCATCCATTCGGCCAGCGGCAGGTCCACCGGCTGCACCGGGGGCGGCAGCAGCAGGGCCAGTGTTTCGGCGTGGTGGCACACGGGGTTTTAGCTTTCGTCGAACGTGCAGTCGGGCAGGGCCGCCGCCTCCTGCGCCAGGGCCTTCAGCCGCTTGGTGGGCACCATCTGGCGCGGCTTGCCGCCTGCCAGGAAGTAGGTGGCCCAGGCCGCATCGGCCGGCGCCGCCACGCGCAGGTAGGCCACCAGCGCCGCCAGCTTGGCCGACTGCGCGGTGGTGGAATCGAGCGCCTGGAACAGCGCCGCAAAGGCTCTCATGCCGCAGCCTCGGGTGGGTCTCCCTGTGCCTGGGGTACAGCAGCACCTGCATCGTCCTCGTTGTCGTCGGCACCGTACTCGGTCGCGAACACCTGGGCATCCAGCCCTTGCTCGCAGAGCCAGCGCACCATCACCTCGGTGCTGCCATGGGTCACGATGATGCGCTCGGCGCCCGTGGCGCCGATGGCCTTCTGCAGGCTGGGCCAGTCCGCGTGGTCGCTCATCACGAAGCCCCGGTCCACGCCGCGGCGCCGGCGCGCCCCGCGCACCAGCATCCAGCCGCTGGCGAAGGCGTCGGAATGCTCGCCAAAGCGCTTGAGCCAGGGCGTGCCCGCGGCCGAGGGCGGTGCCAGCACCAGCGACTGGCGCAACCCGGCCTTGGTCACTCCCGGGTCCGTCACGCGCACCGTGGGCGGCAGCGCCACGCCGGCTGCGCGGTACACCGCGTTGAGCGGGTCCACCGCGCCATGCACGACGATGGGGCCGATGCCTGCGTCCACCCCGTGCAGCAGGCGCTGCGCCTTGCCGAAGGCGTACGCGTACAGCACGCTGGCCTTGCCCGCCGCCGCATTCGCGGCCCACCAGGCGTTGATGTCGGCGAACAGCGCGGGCTGCGAGGGCCAGCGGTAGATCGGCAGGCCGAAGGTCGACTCGGTGATGAAGGTATGGCAGCGCACCGGCTCGAACGGCGAGCAGGTGCCATCGTCCTCCAGCTTGTAGTCGCCCGAGGCCACCCACACCTGGCCGCCGTGCTCCACCCGCACCTGGGCCGAGCCCAGCACATGCCCGGCCGGGTGCAGCGACAGGCGTACGCCATGGTGGTCGATGGTGTCGCCATAGGCCAGCGTCTGCAGGGCGATGTCCGCGCCCAACCGGTTGCGCAGCGTGCCCTCGCTGTCTTTGTGCGCCAGGTAGTGCGCCGAGCCCATGCGTGCATGGTCCGAGTGCGCATGCGTGATCACGGCCCGCTCCACCGGCCGCCAGGGGTCGATGTAGAAATTGCCGGCCGGGCAGTACAGGCCTTCGGGGCGGTGGATGATGAGATCGCTGGGCATGGGCAGGTGGGTGTGCTGTCCATCCTAAGCGGTGAGGGCGGGCTGGCAGGGGCACAGGCCGCAAATCGCAGCCGTGTCCTACAAGGCTGCTGCAAGGTGCTTGGTGGGGAGTGAAGCCCTGGCTAAGATGGCGCCAGAACCCGATGAGGTGTCCCCATGCCCCTTTCGTTGCCCTTGTTGGCAGTCCGCGCGCTGGCGCTTGCCGGGCTGCTGTCCGCAGCGCTGCCTGCCCAGGCGCAGGACGCCCGCACCAACGCCTTCAACGACCCCTTCCTGCGGGTCACCTCTGCCATGCCCGGCTGCCCTGTGCCCGAGGGCCCGCTCTACACCGAGGCCGAGGTGCGCGAGCTGGCCCATGTGCGCTCGCAGCATGGCGGCAGCTGCCACCGCGTGGGGCGCTGCCGGCTGCCCAATTCCTACCTCTACGACGCCGAGATCATCCCGCGCGTGCAGCGCTACATCCGCGAGGAGGGGCGTTTTGACGACACCAGCGTCTGGGTGCTGGGCGAGCGGCGCCTGGTCACACTGATGGGCTGCGTGCAGTCGGCCGAGCAGGCGCGGGCGCTGGAGAAAGCGGTGGAGCTGGTGGACGACGTGATGGGCGTGGTCAACCTGTTGCAGGTGGGAACCGAGCGGAGCGCGGCGCGCTACCCCCTTGCCAGGTAGGTACTGGTAGATACCGCAGTTAGGGCATTTGCGCAATCCGCCATGACGCGCAATTGCGCTGCGGAACCACACTGCCCGGACGGGGGCTTTTGCGCGCGCCCGTCCTGCTGCATATTGCCGATTCTTCCGAACACTCCTGTCTTGCAAAGGAAACCCCCATGCACTTCAAGCACACACTGCTCGCGGCCGCCACCCTGGCCCTGGCAGCCATCGCCCCCACCGTTTCGGCAAAACCGTTCAAGTGGGCGGGCTCCACCGACATCCAGACCATGGATGTCCACTCGCAGAACAGCGCCCTGGGCAATGGCATCCATGCGGCGGTGTACGAGTCGCTGGTGATGTTCAACAGCCGCACGCTCAAGGTCGAGCCGCTGCTGGCCACCTCGTGGCAGCAGGTCAGCCCCACGCAGCTGCGCGTGAAGCTGCGCCAGGGCGTGAAGTTCAGCGACGGCTCGACCATGACGGCCGACGACGTGGTGTTTTCGCTGCAGCGCGCGATGAGCAAGACCTCCACCTATGCCATCTACACCCAGGGCATGGACCGCATCGCCAAGGTCGATGGCGAGACCATCGACATCTTTCTGAAGAACCCCAACCCGGTGCTGCTCAACCAGCTGACCGAGCTGCGCGTGATGAGCAAGGCCTGGTCCGAGAAGAACAACTCCCTCGAACCCAAGGACATCAAGTCCAAGGACGAGACCTACTCGCACCGCAACGCCATGGGCACCGGCCCCTTCGTGCTCAAGGAGTGGGTGCCTGACCAGAAGCTGGTGTTCGCCGCCAACCCCCTGTGGTGGAATGCGGGCAAGGCCGAGGGCAACGTGACCGAGATCGTCTACACCCCCATCAAGTCCGAGGCCACGCGCATCGCGGCCCTGCTCTCGGGAGAGGTCGACATGGTGCGCGAAGCCAACCTGCAGGACCTGGAGCGGCTCAAGGCCAATCCCAATCTCAAGGTGATGGAGATGGTGGAGAACCGCACCGTCTACCTGGCGCTGGACCAGTTCCGCGATGAACTGCCGGGCAGCAGCGTCAAGGGCAAGAACCCGCTCAAGGACCTGCGCGTGCGCAAGGCGCTGTACCAGGCCATCGACGTGGCCACCCTGCAGCGCGTGACCATGCGCGGCATGTCCAAGCCCACGGGCGCCATGGTCTCGCCCCTGGTCAACGGCTGGACGGAGGCGGTGGACAAGCGCCTGCCCTACGACCCCAATGCCGCCAAGGCGCTGCTGGCCGACGCCGGCTACAAGGACGGCTTCGAGGTCGATTTCGCCTGCAGCAACAACTCCATCATCCAGGACGAGAACCTGTGCCAGGCCATCACCTCGATGTGGGCGCGCGTGGGCGTCAAGGCCAAGCTGCGCACCATGCCTTCGGTCACCTACTACCCCATGGCCCAGCGGCATGAAGCCAGCATCACCCTGCTCAGCTGGGGCGTGCCGACCTTCGACGCGCTGTACACCCTGCAGTCGCTCACGCGCACCAAGACCACGGGCGGTGATGGCAATTACAACCTGGGCCGCTACAGCAACGAACGCATGGATTACGTCGTGGACCGCGTGAAGACCGAGATCGACCAGCCCGTGCGCAACCGCCTGCTGACCGAAGGGCTGCAGCTGCAGAACGACACCGTGGCCAACATCCCCCTGCACAACCAGATGCTGGCCTGGGCGATGAAGAAGAACGTCGAACTCGTCCAGCGCCCTGACAACCGCATCGACTGGCGTTTGATCAAGGTGAACTGAAGCGCAGCGGCGGCGGCTCTGGCCGCCGCTATCGCGCGGGCTGGAACATGATGATGGCCATGCCCGCCAGTGCCACGGCCACACCGGCCACGTCCCATGCCGTGGGCCGGATCTGGTCCACCGCCCAAAGCCAAGCCAGCGCCACGCCGATGTAGACGCCGCCATAGGCGGCATACACGCGGCCGGCGGCGGCCGTGTCGTGCAGGGTCAGCAGCCAGGCGAACAGTGCCAGGCTTGCGGCGGCGGGCAGCAGCAGCCACATGGGCTTGCCCTGCTTGAGCCACAGGTAGGGCAGGTAGCAGCCCACGATCTCGGCCAGCGCCGTGGCGATGAACAGCAGCAGGGTCTTCATGCGGAGGGCCGGGGCAGCGGGGCGGTCTTGTTCTTCATGATGCTTCGATGGTGGGCGAAGCATCGGAGCCGGTCAAGCGCCTATCGTGAAGCCTGTTCCCACGAAAGGCTAAGAACCTGGTCAAGGTCACTTTTGCAGCCGCGTTGGAGTGCAATCGGGATGAGTGGATGCTTCGGATGCGCCGCATGGGCTCATGCCCATGCAAGCAGCCGGGGCGTCCAATCGCCCGATTTCACTCCAACCCGAAGGGCAAGTCACTTTTCGGGCGGTCTGCGGCGTTGCGGCGCTTGCCGATAGCACGGGCTATCGGCTGCGCACCGCGCCTTGCATCCCATCCCGAAAAGGGACTTGCGCGGCCTCAAAAGTGACCTTGACCAGGTTCTCTATCATGATCACCTGTTTCATCCGCTACGAGATCGACCCCTTCCAGCGCGACACCTTCGCCGAATACGCGCGGCGCTGGGGCCAGATCATTCCCCGCTGCGGCGGCCACCTGCTGGGCTACTTCCTGCCGCATGAGGGCAGCAACTACGAGGCCTGGGGCCTGATCGGCTTTGATTCGCTGGCCGCCTACGAGGCCTACCGTGCGCGCCTGCGCAGCGATGCCGAAGGCCGTGCGAACTTTGCCTTCGCGCAGGAAAAGCGCTTCATCCTGCGCGAGGAGCGCACCTTCGCCCAGGGCGTGGAAGGGGCGCTGGGCCTGCCGGCCCACCCGCAGCAGGCCACGCCATGATGGCTGTGATCTTCGAGGTGACGCCCGCGCCCGGCCAGAGCGGCGCCTACCTGGATGCGGCCGCAGCGCTCAAGCCGCTGCTCGCGCAGACCGACGGCTTCATCTCCATCGAGCGCTTCGAGAGCCTGGCCACGCCGGGGAAGCTGCTGTCGCTGTCCTTCTGGCGCGACGAGCAGGCCGTGGCGCGCTGGCGCCAGCAGGAGGCGCACCGCAGCACCCAGGCGGCGGGGCGCGACCATGTGTTCGCCGACTACCGGCTGCGCGTGGCGGCGGTGGTGCGTGACTACGGCATGAACGAGCGGGACCAGGCGCCTGCGGATTCCCGCGCGAAGCACGGCTGAAACAGCCGGCTACGCTGGCATGAAGCCGGTGCGCAGGGCGTGGGCCCATTCGGGCCGGCCATGCTGCTCGGCCAGAGCGGCCATGGACTCGTGGTCATAGGCCACGGTGAAGTGTTCCACCTTCCAGCCCTGCGCAGTCCGCTGCGCGATGGCATAGCGCGCATCGGGCGTGCCGTTCTCGACCTTGTTCTCCACGGGGTGGTCATCGCCATAGGCCTGCAGGCCCACGCTGCCGGGGTTGACCAGCAGCATGCCCGCGCCCAGGCGCACCTGGCGCGGCACATGGGTGTGGCCGCTGGCGATCAGCGGTGCGTACTGGCCCGACAGGCGCTCTTCGATCTCAGCCGGGGTGGCGGCGCGCACCACATGGCCGTCCAGGGTTTCGAGCAGGTATTCATGGTCGCTGCGCGGCGAGCCGTGGCACAGCAGCACGTCTTCGCCCAGGCGCAAGGTGTGGGTGAGGCTGCGCATCCAGGCGAACTCCGCCTCGGTGAGCTGGCTGTGCGCGTACTGGTCCGATGGTCCGCCGTGGCCGGGGCGCAGCTGCAGCACCTGGCGCTCGTGGTTGCCCGCCAGCGACAGCCAGTCCGAGGCCATGAGCCACTGCGCCGTCTCGCGCGGCAGCAGCGGGCCCGAAAGGTTGTCGCCCAGGTTCACCACGCGGTCGGCCCCGCGGCGCGCGATGTCCGCCGCCACGGCTTCGAGGGCCGCGAGGTTGCCGTGGATGTCGGAGACGAAGGCGATGCGCATGGTGGGGTCTTGTTGCTTCGGGGGGTCAGCAGGGCGAGACGCTGCCGCCCGCGCTGCTGAGCAGGTGGGCGGTCACCTGCGCCCGGTTGAACAGCAGGTCGCACAGCCATGCATAGACCAGCCCAATATAGCCCAGCAGCGCCCAGCCCACATAGTCGCCGAAGACGATGGTGTGCAGCCAGTTCTGCCCGAACAGGTAGAACCCGCTGGCCACCAGGGTGGCCAGCAGCAGCGTGGCCGCGGCAGGCAGCAGCTGCATCCGAGCCGCGGGGCGGCGCAACGCGGCCACGCCCAGCAGGGCAAAGGCCAGCGCGTTGGCACCGCTGAAGATGCGCAACTCGCGCTGCAGCTGGTCGGCGGTGTCCAGGTACTGGCTGCGGATCAGCGCCGTGAGCTGGGCCTGCATCTGCTGCAGGGTGCCCAGGCGCAGCTCCGTGCCTTCGCGGTAGCGCGTGCGGCACTCGCAGTCAGGCACACCCATCTGGGCCGCGATGGCGGCGATGCGTACGGGCAGGCCTTCGGTGAGGGCGCGGCGCGCGGCCGCGATCTCGCGCTCATGGTCCTGCAGCAGGGCGCGGGCCCGGCCGTCGAGGAAGTTGGCGTCCAGCGCCGCGATCTTCTCGCCGGTCTTCTTCTCGATCTGCCCGCGGATCAGGTCCCGGGCCTGGTGCTCCACCCAGGTCGGCTTGGCCACGGACAGGAGCAGCAGGGCGCCGAAGAACAGGCCGCCCACCAGGGCGACAGCCAGGACCAGGGGGCGGATGAAGGTGTGCATGGGCGGGGCGAACCAAGAGGCCGGGGATCGGCCACGATACGCCAGCCTGGGCGCAACGCAAGCCACGCCTCGCACGATTGCGTGATTTATGCCCGCAAACCAGGCTGCGACCCGGTGCCGGCCGTTACAGCGCGAAGATCTTGCCCGGGTTCAGGATGTTCTTGGGGTCCAGCGCGCGCTTGATGGCGCGCATCATGTCCACCGCGCCGGCGCCGGTCTCGTCGAGCAGGAAGCCCATCTTGTGCAGGCCCACGCCATGCTCGCCGGTGCAGGTGCCGCCCAGCGCCAGGGCCCGTGCCACCAGCTTGTGGTTCAGGTCCTCGGCGGTCACGCGCTCTTCGGGGATGTTCGGGTCCAGCAGGTAGCCGAAGTGGAAGTTGCCATCGCCCACATGGCCCACGAGGAAGTAAGGGATGCCGCTGGCGTCGGCCTCGGCCACCGAGTCGAGCAGGCAGTCCGCCAGGCGGCTGATGGGCACGCAGGTGTCGGTGCTGATGGCACGGCAGCCGGGGCGGCTCTGCACGGCGGCGAAGTAGGCGTTGTGCCGTGCAGTCCACAGGCGCGTGCGCTCCTCGGGCGTGCTGGCCCATTCGAAGGCATTGCCGCCGAACTCGCTGGCGATCTCCTGCACGGTCTCGGCCTGCTCCTTCACGCTCGACGGCGAGCCGTGGAATTCCATCAGCAGCATGGGTTCTTCGCGCAGGCCGAGCTTGCTGTGCGCATTCACCATGCGCACCGTGTGGTGGTCGATCAGCTCCACGCGCGCGATGGGCACGCCGAGCTGGATGGTCTGGATGGTGGTGCGCACGGCCGCCTCGATGCTCGGGAACGAGCAGATCGCCGCCGACACGGCCTCGGGCAGCGGGTACAGGCGCACGGTGATCTGGGTCATGATCCCGAGCGTGCCCTCGCTGCCCACCATCAGGCGCGTGAGGTCGTAGCCCGCGCTGCTCTTCTTGGCGCGCGTGCCGGTGTGGATGACCTCGCCGCTGGCGGTGACCACCTCCAGCGCCAGCACGTTCTCGCGCATGGTGCCGTAGCGCACGGCGTTGGTGCCGCTGGCGCGCGTGGCGCTCATGCCGCCGATGCTGGCGTCGGCGCCCGGGTCGATGGGGAAGAACAGGCCCGTGTCCTTGATCGCGTCGTTGAGCGCCTTGCGCGTGATGCCGGGTTGCACGGTCACCGTGAGGTCTTCGGCGTCGATGCTCAGCACCTGGTTCATGCGGCTCACATCGATGCTGATGCCGCCCTGCACGGCCAGCAGGTGGCCTTCGAGCGAGGAGCCCGCGCCGTAGGGGATCACCGGCACGTCATATTGGCCGGCCAGCTTCACGACATCGGCCACATCCTGGGTGCTTTCGGCAAACACCACGGCCGAGGGCGGCGGTGCCTGCAGCGAGCCCTCGTCGCGGCCGTGCTGCTCGCGCACCGCCTGGGCCAGGGAGCATTGCGTGCCAAAGCGCGCCTGCAGGGCGTCGATCAGCGCCTGGGGCACCTCGCGCAGGTGGATCTCGGGCAGCAGGTGCGAGGCGGCGGTGGGGGCGTTCATGGCATGTCTCCGGGCGGAATCTGGGTGTGGATTCATTTTAGGGCGCCCCGCCCAAACGCGGGGCGGCTGGTGGATAACCTGACTGCCGTGTGCGCCGCCATAGTGCGGCGAACGCTGCCTGCGCATCCCATTGGTGCGCCAAGCTGGTGCATTCCACTTGTATACCAGTTGGCACGGAAGCTGCAAAGGTTGGTGGCAATGACCTCCGCCACCGACATCAGCAACCGCATCATCGAAGCCGTGATGGCCCAGAAGCTCGCCCCTGGCTCGCGCCTGGGCGAGCAGCAGCTGGCCATGCTGTTCGACTGCAGCCGCACCATCGTGCGCGAGGCGCTCACGCGGCTGTCCACACGCGGCATCGTCACCGTGAGCGCGCGCCGCGGCTGGTACGTGATCGAGCCGTCCGAGGACGAGGCGCGCGAGGCCTTCGAGGCGCGCCGCGTGATCGAGCTCGGCCTGCTGCACCAGCTCAAGGTGGTGGACAAGGCGGCCGTGCGCCAGCTCAAGAACCATCTGCAGCGCGAGAAGGCCGCGCTGGCCGGCAGCGACGTGGGCGCGCGCAGCTTCCTGCTGGGCGACTTCCATGTGTGCCTGGCCGAGTGCCTGGGCAACAGCCTGCTGGCCGATACGCTGCGGGACTTCACGGCGCGCACCACGCTGATCGCCATGCTCTACCAGTCCTCGCACGACGCGGCCCAGTCCTGCGCCGACCACGTGCGCATCGTCGAGGCGCTGGAGGCCGGCGACATCGCCCGCGCCGAGGCCCTGATGTCCGAACACATCGGCACCGTGCAGGACGCGCTGCGCCTGCAGGCCGCCCACGACCCGCTGGCCGAGCTGCGCGACGCACTGGCGCCGGTGCGCAAGAGCGCTGCTGTGGCCCCCGACATCCCTGCCAAGGCGCGCGCGCCGCGCGGCAAGGCCGCTGCCAAAAAGTCCGATTCCACCCCGCCCGACGACACATCCCCCTACCTAGGAGCCCTGCTATGACCCCCCGCGCATCCACCACCCGCCGTTCCACCCTGGGCCTGCTGGCCGCCGCCAGCTTGATGGCCGCATTGCTGGCCCCCGCCGCGCACGCCCAGAATGCGCTGGACAACGTGCTCAAGGCCAAGGAGATCAAGATCGCCATCCCCACCGACTACCCGCCCTACGGCTTTGTCGGCACGGACCTCAAGCCCCAGGGCCTGGACGTGGAGATGGCCAACTACATCGGCGCCAAACTGGGCGTGAAGGTCGAGCTGGTGCCCGTGACCAGCGCCAACCGCATCCCCTACCTGCAGACGCAGAAGGCCGACCTGGTGATCTCCACCCTGGGCAAGAACCCCGAGCGCGAGAAGGTGATCGACTTCACCGCCGCCTACGCGCCCTTCTTCCAGGCCGTGTTCGCGAGCAAGAGCCTGTCGATCAAGAGCTTTGCCGACCTGGCTGGCACGTCGGTGGCCGTGACGCGCGGCGCCATGGAAGACCAGGAGCTGGCCAAGGTCGCGCCTCCCGGCGTGGACGTCAAGCGCTTCGAGGACCATGCCGCCAGCATCTCGGCCTTCGTCTCGGGCCAGACGCAGGCGATTGCCACCAGCGCCTCGACGGCCGGCACCATCATGGTCAAGAACCCGAACCTGGCCACCGAGTACAAGCTGCTGCTCAAGGACAGCCCCAACTTCATCGGCGTGGCCAAGGGCGAGGACAAGCTGCGCCTGCGCGTGAACGAGATCATTGCCGAGGCCAAGAAGTCCGGCGACATCGACAAGCTGTCGAGCAAGTGGCTGGGCCGTCCGGCAGGCGACCTGCCCCAGTAAGACGTCCGCCCCCTTCGACCCCTTTGCACAGGCCTGCCGCGCGATGAGCGTGGCAGGGCACGCCCACCATGCTGATCCAACTGGATTTCTCTGCCGTGTTCTCGCAGTGGCCGCTGCTGCTGCGCGGCGTGGCCTGGACGATAGGGCTCACCATCGTGGGCACGGCGCTGGGCCTGCTGCTGGGCACGGCCTGCGCCTGGGCCCGGGCACGCAACCTGGGCCCGCGACCGGCGGCGCTGCGCTGGGCCGTGGCCGCGTATGTGGAACTGGTGCGCAACACGCCCTTCATCGTGCAGCTGTTCTTCATCTTCTTCGGGCTGCCGGCGCTGGGGCTCAAGCTCACACCCGAAGTGGCGTCGGTGTTGGCGATGGTGATCAACCTGGGGGCCTACTCGGCCGAGATCATCCGCGCCGGTATCGAGGCCACGCCGCGCGGCCAGGTCGAGGCCGCGGCCAGCCTGGCCCTGACACCCGCCCAGACCTTCCGCCGCGTGGTGCTGCCGCCGGCGCTGCTCAAGGTGTGGCCGGCGATGGTGAGCCAGATCATCATAGTCATGCTGGGCTCGGCCGTGTGCGGGCAGATTTCCACGCCCGAGCTGAGCTATGCGGCCAACCTGATCTCCAGCAACACCTTCCGCGCGTTCGAGGCCTTCATCGTGGCCACCATCGTGTACCTGGCGCTGTCCATGCTCACCCGGCGCCTGCTGGTCTGGGTGGGTGCGCGTTTCCTCGTAGGAAGGTAATTCACCATGGTTGAGTTTTCGATCTGGGACATCCTGCGCAACCTGCTCGGTGCCGCGCGCTGGACGGTGAGCCTCTCGCTCATCGCCTTCATCGGCGGTGGCATCGTGGGCATGGCGCTGCTGGTGCTGCGGCTGTCCAAGCTGCGCGGCGCGCAGCGCGCCATCAGCGCCTATGTGCAGGTCTTCCAGGGCACGCCGCTCTTGATGCAGCTGTTCCTGGCCTACTTCGGCATTGCGCTCTTCGGCATCAAGACCTCGCCGTGGACAGCGGCGGCCTTTGCACTCACGCTCTACACCAGCGCCTACCTCACCGAGATCTGGCGCGGCTGCGTGGAGTCCATCCCCAAGGGGCAGTGGGAGGCCGCGCAGAGCCTGGCGCTCAACTTCCGCGAGCAGCTGCGCCACGTGGTGCTGCCGCAGGCGCTGCGCATCGCCGTGCCGCCCACGGTGGGCTTTCTGGTGCAGGTGATCAAGGGCACGGCGCTGGCCTCGGTGATCGGCTTCGTGGAGCTGACCAAGGCCGGCAGCATGATCTCCAACGCCACCTACAAACCCTTTTTGGTCTACGCCTGCGTGGCCCTCATGTACTTTGCGCTGTGCTTCCCCGTGAGCCTGGTGGCGCAGTCCCTCGAAAGGAAACTCCATGGCAGCAACCGCCACTGACACCCCGAGCGCCGCCGCTCCTTCCGATGCCATGCCGGGCCGCCCCATCGTGGACATCACGGCGCTGCGCAAGTCCTACGGTACCAACGAAGTCCTCAAGGGCATCGATCTCAAGGTGCAGCGCGGTGAGGTGATCGCCATCATCGGCAAGAGCGGTTCGGGCAAGAGCACGCTGCTGCGCTGTGTGAACGGGCTGGAGGTGTTCCAGGAAGGCGCGCTCAGCGTCAACGGCCAGAAGCTGATGCACGAGAGCCCCACTGCCATGCGCGCGCTGCGCCAGCAGGTGGGCATGATTTTCCAGAACTTCAACCTGTTCCCGCACCTCTCCGTGGGCCGCAACATCATGCTGGCGCCCACGCTGGTGAAGGCCCGCGATGCCAAGGCCGCCGCCGAGCAGGCGCGCCAGCTGCTCGCGCGCGTGGGCCTGGCCGAGAAGTTCGACGCCATGCCCGACCAGCTCTCCGGCGGCCAGCAGCAGCGCGTGGCCATTGCGCGCGCCCTGGCCATGGAACCGCAGGTGCTGCTGTGCGACGAGATCACCTCGGCGCTGGACCCGGAACTGGTGGGCGAGGTGCTGCGCGTGGTTGAATCGCTCGCGCTCGAAGGCATGACGCTGATGATGGTCACGCACGAGATGGCCTTCGCCCGCAAGGTCAGTGACCGCGTGGTCTTCATGCACCAGGGCCGCGTGCACGAAACCGGCACGCCGGCCGAGCTTTTCGGCAGCCCGAAGACGCCGGAGCTGCAGCAGTTCCTGTCGTCGCTGCACGACTGAAGCAATCAATCGGCCACGGAAAAGGCACGCCGCAGCGTGCCTTGGAAATGAGAGAAAAGGAAAGAACGGGGGCGCGGCGGTCAGGACTTGGTGGCCAGGGCAAACTCTTCCAGCGACAGGAACTTGTCCTTGTTGCGGTCCAGCGCCTCGAACTTCTGGCTGATGGCGGGCAGCATCACGGCCTCCTGCGGGCTCAACTGGCCATCGCGGTTGGCATCGGCCCGGGCAAAGGCAACGCCGGCCTGCGAGTTCTGCACTTGCTGTGCCGTGCCGCCGAGCTGCGGCGCCAGGGCGGGAGAGGGGGTGGTGGCAGTGTGCGGGATGGGCGGGGTCACGCCCACGCCGGGTGCTGCTGCAGGCCGCGCCGTGTTGCTGGCGGGGGCGGTCAGCGGCGGGTTGCTGTTGCTGCTGGCACCCTGCGCATGGGCATAGGGCGCCACGGCGAAGGCACCGATGGAAAGCACGGCAAACAGCAGTGCGCTGCTCGCATCGAAGGGGTGGGCGTCCTTGAGCGGTTTGGTGTTCACGGTCGTTGAGGTCTTCATGGGTGGTGTGCTCCGAAGTTGAACAGGCTGCCATTGCACCGCAGGCCGCAGTTCGAGGCCAGTCATTTTGCCTGCTGTTGCCTGCGCCTACATTTGCCAGCCCGGTGTAACTCCTGGTGTAGGACGCCCGGCCGAATGCGCGGCCAGCCAGCCCCGCTGGGTCGCCCGGTGTCCCACGCCAGGCGCTGCGCAAGTCCTACAGCCTTGAGCTCGGCGTGCTTGAACAATGGACTCAGAGCACTGAACGCTCTTCTTTTACAAGGACTCTCCAATGACTACCAAGCACACCCTCATCGCTTCCCTGGCCGTTCTCGCCTGCAGTGCCGCCCTGGCACAGGCACCCGCTGGCGTGGGCAAGACCCCTGCCGAAGTGAACCCCGCCGCATCGGGTGGCGCGGCCGCCACCTCCGCACAGAACAAGGTCGACAACAAGAAGGCCACCACCTCGGCCGCCATGGCCAACCCCGCCGCTGGCATGGGCAAGACCGCCCCGGCCCCTGAAATCGATGCCACTGCCGCAGGCGGCAAGGCTGCCGCCAATGCCGAGAAGAAGACCAACGCCCGCCTGATGGACGCCAACGGTGACGGCATGGTGTCGCGCGCCGAGTGGGACCGCTACCATGCTGACGCCTGGGCCGGCATGCAGTCCAGCGCCAAGAACGGCCTGGTCTCCACCGCCGAGATCGACGCCGCCAACCGCCGCGCCACGGTCCAGTGATAGCCGCGATGGCGGCACATGATTGCGGTGGTGTGTTGCCTGCGTGCCCCTGGCATGCACGCACCACCGCTCCATCCGGCGGGTGACGACGATGTCCCCGCCGTTTTTTCTCGTGCGCTCCCTCTCTGTCTGCATGCGTGACAATCCGGCCACCCTTCCCTTTCTCGCACCGGAGACACGCCACCATGGGCAACCGACTCACCGCCATCACCACGCGCACCGGCGATGCCGGCACCACCGGCCTGGGCAATGACCAGCGCGTTTCCAAGAACAGCACGCGCGTGCATGCCATGGGCGATGTGGACGAACTCAACTCCCATATCGGCCTGCTGCTGTGCGAGCCCTTGCCGGACGACGTGCGCACGCTGCTGGTGCAGATCCAGCACCAGCTGTTCAACCTGGGCGGCGAGCTGTCCATCCCGGGGTATGAACTGCTCAAGCCCGAGGCCGTGCTGCAGCTCGACGAGGCCCTGTCGCACTACAACGCGGCGTTGCCGCGGCTGCAGGAATTCATACTGCCTGCAGGCACGCGCGCCGCATCGCAGGCCCACGTGTGCCGTACCGTGGCGCGCCGCGCCGAGCGTGTGGTCGTGGGCCTGGGCGCCGAAGAGCCTCTCAACGACGCACCGCGCCAATACCTCAACCGCCTGTCGGACCTGATGTTCGTGCTGGCACGCGTGCTCAACCGCATGGATGGCGGGGACGATGTGTACTGGCAGAGCGAGCGCCTGGCACGGTCGCAAGCCGCTGACAGCTGAGAGCGTGCCGAAAAGGCGGCGCAAAACCGAGTCTTCGCGATGGCGCGTGTACTGATTTGGGATGGGCTGCTAGGCGCAAAGCGCAGCCATAGCGCGTGCTATGGCGAGCATTTGCAACGCCGCAGACCGCCCAAAGCAGGGTGCGCGGCGCGCGAGGGACTCGGTTTTGCGTCGCCTCAGGCCATGCCCAGCATGCGCGCCAGGTTGTTGTCGCTGCGCTCCTGCTGCAGCGTGATGCTGTGCTCCAGCGCCAGCAGGTGGGCCTCCATCTCGCGCGCGGCGCCTTCGGCGTCGCCCTGGGCGATGAGGTCCACCACGCGCTCATGCTCTTCGTGCTCGCACGAGGCCTTGCCGGGCGGCTCGTACAGCGCCACGATCAGCGAGCAGCGCGAGACCAGTTCCATCAGGTAACGCTGCAGCACCGGGTTGCGCGACAGCTCGGCCAGCCGCAGGTGGAAGGCGCTGGCCAGCCGTGCCCAGGCGGGTTGGGTGAAGCGGTGCATGGCATCGTGCTCGGCGGCCAACTGCAGGCGCAGCGAGGCGATGTCCTCTGCGGTGGCATGGCGCGTGGCCAGGCGCACGATGGCGCCTTCGAGCGCGCGGCGCGCCTCGAACACCTGGCGCGTCTCCTCGGGCGTGGGCTCGGCCACGATGGCGCCGCGGTTGGGGCGCAACTCCACGATGTGGTCGTGCGCCAGCGCCTGCAGCACCTTGCGCACGGTGGCGCGGCGCACATCGAACAGCTCGCACAGCGAGGCCTCGGGTAGCTTGGTGCCCGGGGTGAGACGCTGGGTCATCACGCTCTCGTACACGGTGTTGTAGATCCGCGTTTCCACATCGTCGCCCGTGCGCAGGCCCGGCAGGCCGGGCAGCTCGCTTTCCTGCAGGGCGGCAGCGGGTTGGGCAGAGGGGCGGGGTGCTCGTGCCGGTTTCGCGCCGGCACGGGGAATTGTCTTGGTGGCCATGGTGTTCGCCCGGAACGCTTGCGGTCGGTGGTCGTCGAGTGGTCCGGCGGATGTTGTTGCCCCCATTGTCGCGCCTTCAGCGTGCGCCGTCCTGCAGCACCTGCCAGGTTTGCCAGGCCTGAACGGCCAGGCGCACCAGGGCCCGGTCGCAGCCGGCCGGGCCGATCAGCGACACGCCTGCGGGCAGGCCTTTGGCCGTGGCCAGTGGCAGGCTGACCTGGGGCAGCCCCGCCAGGCCGGCAATGCAGCAGATGCGCAGGGTGCGGGCGCGGATGGCATCGATCTGCGCACCGCCCGCGCTGCGCAGAGGTGCCACGCTGGCGGCCGAGGGCACGATGAGCACCGCGCCTGCGTTCACCAAGGCCCGCACTTGGGCGCGTGCCGCCAGGCCCGCGTTGTACGCGTCGTCCGCAGCGTCGGCCGTGACCTGCGAGGCGGCATGCCAGCGGCCCGCAATCGCTTCGTCGAAACCGGGCGCATGCTGCGTGATCCAGCGCCCATGGGCCTGCCAGGCCTCGTAGGCGCCCCAGGCCACGTAGTGGCGGCGCCAGTCTTCGAGCGAACTGCCCTGGGCTGCAGTGGCCCTGCCGCATCCCTGGGGCAGCAGCGTGGCGAGCACGTCGGCCACGCGGGGCAGCAGGGCGGCCACCTCCGCGTCGGCCTCGGCGGCCGCGTCCTGCAGCAGCAGGGCGCGCGTGGCTGCAAACGGTGTGGCAGGCAGCAGTGCCTGGGCCACGCGCTCGAAGGTGTTCGCATCGTGCGCGAACCAGGTCGCGGTGTCGAAGCTTTCGTGCAGCGGCACCAGCCCGGCGCGCGGGACCAGGCCGTGTGTGGTGCGCAGCCCCCACACGCCGCAGTAGCTGGCCGGCACGCGGGTGGAGCCACCCGTGTCCGTGCCCAGCGCAAAGTCCACCAGGCCTGCGGCCACCGCCGCGACCGAGCCGCTCGACGAGCCGCCTGGAATGCGCTCGGGCGCGGCGCTGTTGAGCGGCATGCCGTAGTGCCGGTTGTGGCCGTGGATGCTGTAGGCCAGCTCGTCGGTGATGACCTTGCCGCACAGCGTGGCCCCGGCATCGAGCACCTGCTGCACCAGCGCGCTGTGGCGCGTGGGCACGGGGTGGCTGGCCAGCCAGGCGGGGTTGCCCGCGCCGGTGGGGTGGCCGGCCACGTCGAAGACGTCCTTGGCCGCAAAGCGCAGGCCGGCCAGTGGGCCGTGGGGCGCACCCTCGATCACGAAGTGGCCATGGGGCACCCAGGCGTTGACGGTGTCGGTGAACGGCAGGCCGGGGGAAACGATGGGGCTGTGCATGGGAGTTGGGGGGGCTCAGGCAGAAGGAAACAATGCATCCACGTGTTGGCAGATGGCGCCGGGGGTGGTGAACCAGATGGCACCGGCGTCGCGCGCGCGCGCCACGTGCTCCAGCGCGCGGCGCAGGTGGCGCAGGCGGTAGGGCTGGCCCACCAGGTAGGGGTGCAGGGCGATACCCATGACCAGCGGCTGGGCTGCCGACTGCTGCAGCATCTCGTCGAAGTTGTCGACAACCATCTGCGCGAAGTCCTTGCCGTCGAGCTGGCGCGCAATGATCATCGGAATGTCGTTGAGCTCCTGCGGGTAGGGAATCGACCACAGCCGCTGGCCGCTGCGCGTGCGCATCGGCACGGGCTGGTCGTCGTGCGCCCAGGTCAGGGTGAAGCGGTAGCCGGCCTCGGCCAGCAGGTCGGGCGTGGTGGGGCTCTCCGAGATCCACGGCGAGAGCCAGCCTGCAGGCGCTGCGCCACTCTCGGCCGCGATGCGCTCGCGGCAGGCGGCCAGCAGAGCGGCTTCCTCGGCCTCGGCAAAGTCGCCCTGGCGCTCGGAGTTGGTGTGGCCGTGGCCGATCAGCTCGTCGCCGCGCGCCGCGCAGGCGGCCAGCAGTTCGGGGCAGTGCTCGTACAGCGCGGTGTTCAAAATGCAGCCGGCGGGCAGGGCCAGCTGGTCGAACAGCTCCAGGCAGCGCCAAGCGCCCACGCGGTTGCCGTACTCGCGCCAGCTGTAGTTGAGCACGTCGGGCTCGGGGGATGCCGGGCCGATGCGTGCGCCCAGCCCGCCGCCGAAGGCGAAATGCTCCAGGTTGAAGCCCAGGTAGACCGCCAGGCGCGCGCCGTTCGGCCAGGTGTAGTCGGGGCGGCGGGTGATGGGCGTGTAGCCGAAGCGCCCATGGTCGGGAAGCGGGCCGTCGCCGTAGATGCTGGTGATCATGCTCCGGCCTCTGGTGTGGACCAGGGCGCGGCCAGCCCGGCGCGCACCAGCAGCCATTCGGCGCTGTCGTTCCACACGTCCATGCGCACGATCAGGCCGCGCTGCAGCACGTAGCGGTCCACATAACGGTTGCCCTCGAAGGGCGTGCCGTCGGGCCAGGCGCCGTGGAGCGTGCCGGTGTTGTAGACCACGGCCTCTTCGTGGGTGGCACCGGCCACCACGTCGGTGCTCTCGAACTTCTTTTTCACCCAGGCATAGCGCGTGGCGTTGAAGGCACTGCACTCGGCGGGCTGGCGCATGGGGCGCCCGCCCGTGAAGCGGATGGCCCGTCCGGGCGCGACGAAGCGGCTGGCGGCCACCGGGTCGGGAATCATCACCAGGCGCAGGAACTCTTCGACGATGGCGCCGGCGTCCTGGCCGGGAGGGGTGGTTTGCTGCATGTTGGTGCTCCTCACTGCACCGCTGGGGTGCGCAATGCTGCGGATTGGGGCAAAACGGCGGAAATGCCGGGATGTTTTGTTTGTCAGCAAAGCATGTGCCAGATTGTCGACAATTAAATAATCAACAAGTCGCCAATGAATACGTGTATTTGTTGACATTGGCACGGTGCTTGCTGGTGGTGCCTCCCGAGGCGGATAGAACCCGCCCACCGATCCGTTCATCCCCGTCCACCCGCCACTGCAGGAGAACCGCCATGCCTTTCACCAACCGCCGCCGCTTTGCCGCCGCCGCCCTCGCCGCCGCCGCCTGGACCGCCCTGGGCGCGGCCCAAGCCGCCGAGCCGATCAAGGTCGGCCTGGTCACGGCCCTGTCGGGCCAGTCCGCGCTGGCAGGGGACGCCATCACGCGTGGCCTGACCATTGCCATCGAAGAGATCAATGCCAAGGGCGGCCTGCTCGGCGGCCGCAAGCTCGAGCTGGTGCGCCGCGACGACGAGGCCAACCCCGCCAAGGGCGTGACGGCCGCGCGCGAGCTGATCTACAAGGAAAAGGTGGCCGTGCTCTTCGGCGGGCTCGATACACCGGTCTCCATCGCCATCGTGCAGTTGGCCAACCAGGAGAAGGTGCCGTTCATGGGCCCCTGGGCCGCGGGCACGCCGGTCACCAAGAACGGCGCCAAGCCCAACTTCGCGTTCCGCGTCTCGGCCGTGGACGAGATCGTGGACCGCGGCATGCTGGCCTATGCGCAGAAGACCTTCAACGCCAAGAACCCCGGCATGATCCTGGTGAACAATCCCTGGGGCGAATCGAACGAGAAGGGCCTCACCGCTGCGCTGACCGCCAAGGGCATGAAGCCCGCCGGCATCGAGAAGTTCGGCGACAGCGATGTGGACGTGGTGCCCCAGCTCACGCGCCTGAAGGCGGCAGGCGCCGATGCGCTGTTCCTGGTGGGCAACGTGGGCCCCTCGGCCCAGGTGGTCAAGTCGCTGGACCGCATGGGCTGGCAGGTGCCCATCGTCTCGCACTGGGGCCCTGCAGGCGGCCGCTTCACCGAGCTGGCCGGCCCCAACGCCAAGAACGTGCACTTCGTGCAGACCTACAGCTTCTTCGGCAAGCAGGGCCCGGTGGGCGAGAAGGTGGTGGCCGCGCTCAAGGCCAAGTACCCCGACATCAAGGGCCCCGACAACATCACCCCCGCCGTGGGCGTGGCCAATGCCTACGACGCGATGCAGCTCGCCGCCCTGGCCATCACCCAGGCCGGCAGTACCGAGGGCGACGCCGTGCGCCAGGGCTTCTACAAGATCGGCAAGTACGAGGGCCTGATCAAGAGCTACGACAAGCCCTTCAACGAAGCCAACCATGACGCGCTGAGCGAGAACGACTACGTCTGGGCGCAGTTCATTGGCAACCGCATCCTGCCGGTCGGCCTCGAAAAATAAGCGCTGCACGCCTCGCGGTCCTGCGCCCCCTGCGGCGCGGGACCTTTCCTGCTTTTCCCCATTTCCTCGATCACCACGATGCTCTTTCTCTCCGCCCTCATCAGCGGCATCGGCCTGGGCAGCATGTACGGGCTCATGGCCCTGGGCTTTCACGTCACCTTCGTGGTCTCCGGCACGGTGAACTTCGCCCAGGGCAGTTCCATGATGCTGGGCGCCGTACTCACCTACGGCTTCGCCATGGTGCTGGGCTGGCCCATGGCGCTGGCGGTGCTGCTGGCGCTGCTGCTGTGCGCGCTCTACGGCCTGGCCGTGGAGTTCTTCGCCGTGCGCCCGTTCGCGCGCCGCAATTCGGACGCCTGGCTCATGGCCACGGTGGCGCTGGGCATCGTGGTCGACAACCTGGCCATGTTCACCTTCGGCAAGGAGCCGCGCAGCCTGCCCTCGCCCCTGGCCCAGGCACCGATGACGCGGGGCGACATCGGCCTGGGCGTGTACCCGCTGCAGCTGCTCATCCCGGCCATCGGCCTGGTGCTGGCCGCCGTGCTGCACTTCGTGGCGCGGCGCACGCGCTGGGGCACGGCCATGCTGGCCGTGGTGCAGAACCGCGATGCCGCGCGGCTCATGGGCATTCCCATCGGGCGCGTGGTGGCGGCGGCGTTCGCGCTGTCGGCCGTGTTCGCGGCCGTGGCCGGCGTGCTCATCGCGCCGCTGGTGAACGTGCAGTCCGACATGGGCACGCTGTTCGGCCTCAAGGCCTTTGCGGTCGCCATCCTGGGTGGCATCGGCAGTGCCTGGGGTGTCATGGCCGCGGGGCTGCTCTTCGGCGTGGCCGAGGCGCTGATCACCTCCACGCTGGGCTCAGGCTACACGCAGATCCTCACTTTCTCGCTCGTCATCGTGGCGCTGGCCGTGCGCCCCAACGGGCTGTTCGGGCGTGCCCTGGTGCGCAAGGTATGACGACGACCTCCTTCCCCATGCACAAGAAAGCCCTCACCCCCCTGTCTTCCGCGCGCGGGCTGGCCATGCCAGCGCTGTTGGGCCTCACCGCGCTGGGCGTGGCCGCGGGCCTGGCGCTGGCCACGCAGGTCAACGGCTACTACGTCTTCGTGCTGGCCAATGTGGCGCTGCTGGCGCTGGTGGGCATCGGCCTGAATGTGCTGCTGGGCCTGTCGGGCCAGGTGTCCTTCGGCCATGTGGGTTTCTACGCCATCGGCGCCTATGCGGTCGCCATCCTCACCACCAAGGCGGGCTGGAGCTTCTGGGCCGCCTGGCCCGTCGCGGCCGTGCTGGCCGGCGCCATGGGCGCGCTGCTGGCCCTGCCGGCACTGCGCGTCAAGGGCCCGTACCTGGCCATGGTGACCATTGCCTTCGGCCTGATCGTGGAGCACAGCGCGGTGGAGATGCGCGACCTCACGGGCGGGCAGAACGGCATCATGGGCATTGCCGCGCCGGCGCTGGGCATCGAGGCCTTGCGTGGCGAGCGCGCCATTGCCGTGCTGGCCATCGTGGCGGCGGCGGTGGCGCTGCTGGCCTTCGTGCGGCTGTCGCGCGGGGCCTGGGGCGCGGCGCTGCGCGCGGTGCGCGATTCCGAGACGGCGGCCGAGTCCATCGGCCTGAACCCGCTGGTGGCCAAGACCGTGGCGTTCGCCGTGTCGGCCCTGCTCGCGGGGCTGGCGGGCGGGCTGTATGCACCGCTGTCGGGCTTCGTCACGCCGCACAGCTTTTCCTTCCTGCAGTCCATTTTGTTCGTGCTGGTGGTGATGATCGGCGGCGCGGGCAGCATCGCCGGGCCGCTGGTGGGCGCGGTCATCGTGGGCCTGCTGCCCGAGCTGCTGTCCAGCCTGGAGGAGTACCGGCTGCTGTTCTTCGGCGCACTGTTGCTGGTGGTGCTGTGGGTGGCACCGCAAGGCCTGGTGGGGCTGCTGGCGCGCCTGCGCCGCAGCGCACCCGCGCCAGCAGATGGCGCTACCGAAGGCGACGCATTGCCTGCGCTCCAGCCCGCAGAGGCCCGGGCGCTGAGCGCGCAGGGTTTGACCATGGTGTTCGGCGGCGTGCGTGCGGTGAGCGAGCTGTCGTTCTCCGTGCGCCCTGGTGCCGTCACCAGCCTGATCGGCCCCAACGGCGCGGGCAAGAGCACGGTACTCAACATGCTCAGCGGCTTCTACACCCCCACCGCCGGGGGCTCGCTACTGGGCAGCGAGCCGTTGCAGGGCCGGGGTGCCTGGCGCATCGCGCGGGCCGGTGTGGCGCGCAGCTACCAGACCTCGCAGCTCTTCGGCTCGCTCAGCGTGCTGGACAACGTGGCCCTGGCACTGGCGCGTGGCACCCTGGGCCCGCTGCTGGGCGATGGCCGTGTGTGCTCGCCTGGTGCGCGCGATGAGGCCCGTGCGCTGCTGGCCTGGTGCGGCTACCGGGGCTCGGTGCAGGTGCCTGCGGCCGATCTGGCGCATGTGGACCGGCGCCTGGTCGAGATCGCGCGCGCCCTGGCCATGCGGCCCCAGGTGCTGCTGCTGGATGAACCCGCCGCGGGCTTGTCCACCGAGGACAAGGACCAGCTCTCCGCGCTGCTGCGCCGCATTGCGGACCAGGGCGTGGGCGTGCTGCTGGTGGAACACGACATGGCGCTGGTCATGGGCCTGTCGGACCATGTGGTGGTGATGGAGTCGGGCCGCCACCTGGCCGAGGGCACGCCGGCCGAGGTGCAGGCCCACCCCGCCGTGCGCAAGGCCTACCTGGGCGAAGGCGCGGGCGGTGCCGTGGCCGTGCGTGCCGCCGCGGACCGCGGCCTGCCCACCGACGCGCCCGAGGTGCTGGGCGTGGGCCGGCTCACCACCGGCTACGGTGCCGAGCCCGTGCTGCAGGCGGTGGACCTGCGCGTGCGCCAGGGCGAAATGGTGGCCCTGCTGGGCGCCAATGGCGCCGGCAAGTCCACGCTGATGCGCACCCTGGCCGGCCTGCACCGGCCGGTGCAGGGCGGTATCCACCTGCAGGGCGTGGAGCTGGGCCCGCTGCGCGCCGAGCAGATCGTGGCGCGCGGCCTGGTGCTGGTGCCCGAAGGGCGCCAGGTGTTCCCCGAACTTTCGGTGCTGGACAACATCCGCCTGGGCGCCTTCCTCCAGCCCGAGGGCCGCGAGGCCCGGGTGGAGGAGATGCTGCAGCGCTTTCCGCGCCTGCGCGAGCGCCTGCACCAGCGCGCCGGCCTGCTCTCGGGCGGCGAGCAGCAGATGCTGGCCATTGCCCGCGCCCTCATGAGCCGCCCGCGCGTGCTGCTGCTCGACGAGCCCTCGCTGGGCCTGGCGCCCAAGGTCATCGAGGAGCTGTTCGCCTCGCTGGCGCGCCTGCGCGACGAATCCATGACCCTGGTGCTGGTCGACCAGAGGGCGGCGCTCGCGCTGTCGCTGGCCGACCGGGCCTACGTGCTCGAAGGCGGGCGCGTGGTGGCCCAGGGTACGGCGGCCGAGATTGCTGCCAACGATGCGCTCACGCGCGCCTACCTCGGCGGCGGACATTGAACACATGAACGACACCACCATCAACCTGCCCGATGTGCTGGCCGAAGTCACGGCCGCCTTTGCACGCTACGAACATGCACTGGTCCACAACGAGGTGGACGTGCTCGATGCGCTGTTCTTCCATGGCCCGCACACCGTGCGCTATGGGGCCACGGAATGCCTCTACGGCATCGATGCCATCCGCGCCTTCCGCAGCGGCCGTTCGCCTGCGGGCCTGGCGCGCACGCTGCGCAACACCTGCATCACGGCCTACGGGCGCGACTTCGCCACCGCCAGCACCGAGTTCACGCGCGAAGGCAGCGCGCGCACCGGCCGCCAGCAGCAGACCTGGGTGCGCATGCCCGGCCAGGGTTGGTGTGTTGTCGCAGCCCATGTATCGTTGATGGATTGACCGACAACGACTGACCGACCGATACCCAGGAGACTTCTCGATGTTGCACAGCCTGCAAA
>NZ_JBKDTZ010000358.1:0-3540 GCF_046339755.1 Acidovorax sp.
TGCCTGGCGCACCAGGGCGCGCAGCTGCTGGATGTCGGTATCGGGGTGCTCGGCCAGCCAGGCGTCCAGCGACTCGTCATTGGCGATCAGCCGGTCGCGCCAATGCTCGGCCAGGTGCAGGCTGAGCTTCTCGTCGGCCGAACCCTTGTGCTGCTCTTCGAGCGCCTGGCGGGCGGCTTCCACGATCTCGGGTTCGAGCTTGCGCATGAGCTTGCCCACGTACTGCATCTGGCGGCGCTTGCCCTCGAAATTGGTGATGCGCTTGGCTTCGGTGATGGCCTCGACCAGCTTGTCGGGCAGGCCCACCTTGTTGAACAGGTCGGTGCGCAGGGTCAGCAGGTCCTTGCCCAGGTCCTGCAGGGCGTCGCTTTCACGCTTGAGATCGGTACGGCTGGCATCGGACGTGCCTTTGAGTTCGGCCTTCAGCTGAATGTCCATTTCGCTGCCTTCGGCAACGAAATGGCCCTTCACAAAGTAGCCTTTTTTGGGTTTGCGTGACATGGGTGGGGGCAAAAGGGAGGTGGCGCAGCGCGCGCCACAGCGGCAAGTATCATAGCTGCCGCTATGAATAAACCCTCCAAACACGCCCCTGGCGCACCGGCAGCCGCCGCTTCCACCGCCCCCGACAGCGGCTTCAGCTACAGCCGCCCGTTCTTTGAAGAACTGGTGGACCGCGCGCTTGCGCATGCCAAGAAGCTGGGCGCCACCGACGCCGGAGCCGAGGCCTCGGAAGGCTGCGGCCTGTCGGTGAGCGTGCGCAAGGGCGAGCTCGAGACCGTGGAGCGCAACCGCGACAAGTCGCTCGGCATCACCGTCTACATCGGCAACCGCCGCGGCAATGCCAGCACCTCCGATTTTTCCAGCAAGGCCATCGAGCAGACGGCGCAGGCGGCCTATGACATCGCCCGCTTCACGGCCGAAGACCCCATGGCCGGCTTGCCCGACGCCGACGACATCGCGCCCGCCGACACGCACCGCGACCTCGATCTTTTCCACCCCTGGTCCATCGACAGCGAGCAGGCCGCGAAGATGGCCATGGAATGCGAGGCAGCCGCCCTGAAGTCCAGCCGCCGCATCACCAACAGCGAGGGCGCAGGTGTCTCGGCCCAGCAGAGCCATTTCTTCAGCGCCCACACGCGCGGCTTTCGCGGGGGCTATGCCTCGTCGCGCCACAGCTTCTCCGTGGCGCCCATCGCCTCGCTGCCAGGCCGCAATGCCGAGATGCAGCGCGACATGTGGTACAGCTCCATGCGCAACGCGGCCGAACTGGCCTCGCCGCAGGCGGTCGGTCGCTACGCCGCCGAGCGCGCCCTGTCGCGCCTGGGCAGCCGCAAGATCCCCACCACGCAATGCCCGGTGCTGTTCGAGTCTACGCTGGCCGCAGGCCTGCTCGGCGGCTTCGTGCAGGCCGTGAGCGGCGGTGCGCTCTACCGCAAAAGCACCTTCCTGCTCGACTCGCTGGGCAAGCGTGTGTTTCCCAAGCACATCGACATCGAAGAAGACCCCTTCATCCTGCGCGGCAAGGGCAGCTCGCCCTTCGACGACGAAGGCGTGCGCGTGGCGCCGCGCAAGGTGGTCCAGGGCGGCCGGGTGGAAGGCTACTTCCTGTCCACCTACTCGGCACGCAAGCTGGGCATGAAGACCACCGGCAATGCCGGCGGCTCGCACAACCTGAGCATGACCTCGCGCCTGACCCAGGCCGGCGACGACCTCGACGCCATGCTGCAAAAGCTGGGCACGGGCCTGTTCGTGATTGAACTCATGGGCCAGGGCGTGAACTATGTGACCGGCGACTACTCGCGCGGCGCCAGCGGCTTCTGGGTCGAGAACGGCCGCATCGCCTACCCGGTGCACGAGATCACCATCGCCGGCAACTTGAAGGACATGCTGCTGGGCATCGAGGCGGTGGGGGCGGATACCTACAACTACGGTGCCAAGACGGTCGGCTCGATTCTTGTGAATCGAATGAAGGTGGCGGGCAGCTGATTGCGGTTGCCGCCCCTCAGGCCGCAGCGGCAGGCCGGGCGGCCCAGGTGTCCTTCCTGCCACGCATGCCTTCTGGCAGTGCCAGACCCACGCGGTGGCGCGACATCGCATCTGCGGGCTCCAGGTGCGCGAGCACCAGCGCGGCGGCATCGGCGTAGGGGACGATCATCTCCGGGACCTTGGACGCGAACACCAGCAAAAGCAGGGGCGCCGGCAGCATGCTGGCAAAGCCCGCCATGCGCACCGGCAACTGCTCCGTGGACACCCGCATCCGGTGCAGGCCCAGTGCGGCCTGCTCGACCATGGGGCCGGGGCACAGCATGCGCCAGTCCAGCGGCGAGGCCGCTACGCGTTCATGGTTCTTGCCATGCGGCCAGTAGGTGTCGCGCACCTTGGGCAGGGTGACCCCCTTGCGGCCGGTTCGGCCGATGTCCAGCGCCGCGGCGCCGCCCAGGAACCAGCAGACGGGCCGCTCCATGGCGGGCAGCAATTCGACCGCTTCGACGATGTGGGCCACCAGGTCCACGAAGACCTGGCCTTCTGTGACCATGCCCGCGCAGTTGATGAGCGCATCGTGGCCACGCACGATGGCCGCGAGGTCCTGTGTGGCGATCTGGACGAGGTCGGCCTGGTGCACGTGGACCAGGGCCCGGGTTTCTTCGGGCAGTTTGGCGGGGTTGCGCACGAGCACGGAGACCTGGTGGCCGGCGGCGACAGCCTGTTCGAGCACGTGGCGGCCGAGGGAGCCGGTGGCGCCGTGGATGAGGAGGCTTTTCATGGGGTTGGGCTTGGTGGGTGGGTGGCGGTGGTTTTTTGGAACCTGGGCGCGATCATTCCACGCTGTCCGATGGAAGTCATGGCCCTGCGCCGCAGGGCGAGGGCGGGTAGGTGACTTTGTGCACGACAGGGGCTTCGTTCGTGAGCAGGGCCCACGTTGGCAACTCAGCCCCAGGTGCGCGCCAACCCCGCCGCTGCCGCCTGCAGCCTTGGCAGCTTCTCCAGCGCCTGCGCCAGCGACATGCGCGCCACCGGGGCCTGCAGCGCCACAGCGCAGCGGATGCTCTTGCCGTCGGCCCCGCGCACCGGCACGGCCACGCAGACCAGGCCTTCGACGAACTCCTCGGCATCGACCGCATAGTCGTCCTTGCGGATGCGCTTGAACTCCGCATCGAGCGCGGCGCGTGTGGTCAGCGTGGTGGCGGTGTGGCGGGTCAGCGCCAGGCCGTCGAGCAGCTTGTTGCGCTGGCTGGCGGCCATGTGCGCCAGCAGCAGCTTGCCGCTGGCCGAGCCGTGCACGGGCACGCGCGTGCCGGGGCGCAGGTTCATCTGAAGCGGAAAGGCCGACTCGAGGCGGTCCAGGTACACCACATCAGCACCCGACAGGGCGGTGAAGTTGCAGCTCTCGCCCACCTCGGCCACCAGCTTGCGCAGCACCGCGTGGCGCACGCCCTGCTGGGTGCAGCCGGCCAGCGTGGACTCGGCCAGGCGCAGCAGGCGCGGTGCGGGCGCATAGAGCCGGCCGTCGGGCTCGCGCGCCCGCAGGCCGCCGGACTC
>NZ_JBKDTZ010000359.1:0-4390 GCF_046339755.1 Acidovorax sp.
CGCCCGAAAAGGCACTTGCCCTTCGGGTTGGAGTGAAATCGGGCGATTGGACGCCCCGGCTGCTTGCATGGGCACGAGCCCATGCGGCGCATCCGAAGCATCCACTCATCCCGATTGCACTCCAACGCGGCTGCAAAAAGACCTTGAACAGGTTCTACGGCCCACGCGCGCCAGCAGCATGTTGCTCGGTATCTCGAACAGCGCATAGCCGATGAAGAAGATGCCCGCGCCCAGGCCGAACACGGCATCGCTGAATCCCAGATCCGTTTTCATCTGCAGCTGGGCGTAGCCGATGTTGGTGCCGTCCAGGTAGTTGAAGACGTAGCAGGCAAAGAGGATGGGGATCAGCCGCCAGGCGATCTGCCGGTAGGTGGTGTCGTCGGCGGCGGTGGGGGCTGTGGCAGTGCCCGCCGGGGTGGGAAAGAGGGCGGTGGGGGAGTTCATGGCGTTTGTCTCGTGTCGTTGGTGTTGGAAAGCCGCGCACGGAACCGCCCGGGGATCACCCGGGCTGCTGCAGCACGCCTGAGGTGGTGGTGCCCCAGAGGTGGCCGGTGGGCGCCCCCGGGAACAGCCAGTGCGGCGAGCATTCGCTGGACGGCACCACGTTGCTGAAGCCATGCGTGGCCGAGGTGCCCGCGATGGTCTTTTCCAGCACCATCGACAGGTACTGGTCCACGCTGCCCTCCTGGGTGTTGCCGTTCAGGATGACTTCGGAGCCGGTGGCCCGGGCATAGCGGCGGATGCCGTTGTGGCGCGAGGCCTCGGGCGCCCAGCTGTCGGCGCTCACGCCGTTCTCGCTGCTCACACGGATGCCATCCTGGGTGCGGTAGACCAGCGAGTGGTTGCCCTCGGTATGGCCCGGCGTGTGAACCAGCGCGATGCCGCGCCCGAGCAGCACGCTGCCGTCGAAGGGCACGATGCGTTCGGGCGCCACGCCCTGCAACCCCTCAGGGCAGTACCAGTCGGCCTGCGTGGGCAAGAGACCCGCCACGCTGGCCAGCTCCTGGCGGTGCACCAGCAGGCGGGCATTGGGCAGCAGGCCGCGCTCGCTGCCCGTGCCCAGCCAGCGGCGCAGGTTCTGGGTGTGCAGGTGGTCGTAGGTGATGAAGTCGATCTGCTCCGGCGCCACGCCCACCGAGGCCAGGGCCTGCAGCACGGTGCCGTGCACGGGCGCGATCACGCCGTGCAGGAATTTGGGCGTCTGCTCGCTCAGGCGCTTGAAGTACGGCGTCTCGCTGCCGGTTTCGAAGTCGGCGGGGGTGAACAGCAGGTGTTTGAGGCGCCCTTCGAAGTCCTCGAACTGCACCAGCAGCGTGCGCGCCAGCAGGTGCACCATGTGCGGCTTGAGCAACTGCTGCGAGTACACGCCGTTGAAGGCATACCAGGCCGGGTAGGGGATGCGCAGCAGGTCGAAGCTGCGCGCGTAGCGCACGGCCGGTTCGGCCAGGAAGCGCTCGCGGAACTGTTCGCCTGCGCGGCGCAGCGCGCGCAGCCGGTCATGCGGCGTGGGGGCGCTGCGTGCGCCGTCGAAGTCGGGGACCGGCTGCAGCAGGCGGTCCGGCGTGAGGGGTTCGGTCATCATGTTGATGGGGTCTCCTCAGTACAAAGAGCGGCCGCCCGAGATGTCGAAAACGGCGCCGGTGCTGAACGAACAGTCGGCAGACGCCAGCCAGGCCGCCATGGCCGCCACCTCGGCCGGCTCCACGAAGCGCGCCATGGGCACGCGCGACAGCAGGGCCTGGTGCAGTTGCGCACGGTGTTCCTCGGGAACACCGTCGAACACCCCGGTTTCCGCGGCAGAGGGTGTGATGCAGTTCACCAGCACGCCTGCGCCGGCCAGCTCCTTGCCCAGCGATTTGGTCAGCGCGACCAGCCCGGCCTTGGAGGCGGAGTACGCGGCATTCAGGCCATTGCCCTCCTTGCCCGCGACCGAGGCGATGTTGACCACGCGCCGGCCCAGTGCGGGGGCACGCTGTGCCTGCAGGTCGGCCAGCATGGCCGGCACCAGCGCGCGGCAGCACAGGAAGGCGCCGGTGAGGTTGATGTCGAGCACCTCGCGCCACTGGACGGCGCTGTGCTCCCAGGTGGGTACCAGCGGGCCCAGCACGCCCGCGTTGTTCACCAGCACGGTGGCCGGACCCAGCGCGGCGGCGCTGGCCTGCGTGGCGGCGTTCACGGCGCCCTCGTCGCGCACGTCGGTGACGGCGGTGAACACGCGCCCAGGTGCGTCCAGCGCCTCTGTGGCAGCCCCCAGGGCGCGGGCGCCGATGTCCCAAAGCGAGACGGTCGCGCCTTCGTCCAGATAGCGGCGGGCAATCGCCAAGCCGATGCCCTGGGCCCCTCCGGTCACCACCGCGTGGTGGCCCTGCAGGCGCCCGGTCATGCCGTGGCCTGCTCCGGTACCGGGGCTTTGCCCGCGGTGGCAGCCTGCCCGCCCAGCAGCGAGCCGATGATGCCCGGCAGCGCCGCAGGCGGCACGCCCACCAGCAGCTGGCGCAGCATGGTCAGCGTGTCGAAGTACACGCGCTCGCAGACCAGGTGCTCGGCCTCGTAGAAGAGGAACAGCGCGATCATGCGGCAGCGAAAGCTGTTGCCTGTGGGCGGCAGCGCGCCCAGCGGCCCCTTGTGCGTGCCCAGCAGCCAGAACTCCACGATGACCGAATCGCCCGCATGGCGCAGCTGGATGATCTCGTGCCGCTGGTCGGGAAAGGCCTGGCGCGTGGCCGTGTAGTAGCGGCGCACGTCCTCGTTGCCGTCGTGCACCTCGCCGGTGGGGATCAGTTCGTAGTGCGGGTGGGGAAAGGTGCTCAGCACGGCATCGAAGTCTTGCCGCGTCTCGTCGGCAAAGTGGTCGAGCACGGTCTTCTCGCGGCGGGCGTTGCGCTCTGCGACGGGGGTGGCGGTGTTCGTCATGGGGATCCTTGGCGTGGGTTGTGGTGCAGGGATGCAGCGGTGCGCTGCAGCAGGCCCACTATCCGCAGAGCGCCGCGGCAAGACTGTCCGGTCTTGGCAATTGCGGCTTGGTACAAACCCGCGGGTGTCCGCCAGGCGTCGCCCGGGTGACCCATGCGCCCGCACAATGGCGGCGCCAGCCACCTCCTTCCCAGCGAGCGCACGCCATGCCATCCCTGCCTGAACCGGCAAGCACCGCCGGACTGCCGGCCCACCTCGGCCCCCGGGCCGACGAGCAGCTACGCTTGCCCGAGGAGGTGCAGCACGCACTGCTGCAGGTGGCCCACCGTCGGCAGTTGCAGCGCGGCGATTCGCTGTTCCTCAAGGGCTCGTCGCCCGACGCGCTCTTCGGCATGGTGCAGGGCGCGCTGCGCGTGAGCGTGGCCGCGCCGGACGGGCGCGAGGCCGTGATCGCCGTGCTCGAGCCCGGCCACTGGTTTGGCGAGGTCTCGCTGTTCGTGGGCCAGGAGCGGGTCTACGACACCTGCGCGGTGGAGCCGTCCGAGGTGGCCGTGGTGCAGGCGGCGGACTTCCACCACCTCATCGCCACGCAGCCGGTGCTGCACATGGCCTTCACGCGCCTGGTGTGCCTGCGCCTGCGCCAGGCCCTGGCCTGGATCGACGACGCCATCCTGCAGCCGCTGCCCGTGCGGCTGGCCCACCGGCTCATGACGCTCGATTCGCGCCCAGCCGGCGACGGCGCCAGCACCGTCCTGGCCGTCTCGCAGGAGGACCTGGCCTTCATGCTCGGCGTCTCGCGCCAGAGCATCAACCGCCAGCTCAAGCAGTGGGAGGAGGAAGGGGTGCTGCGCGTGGGCTACCGCGTGGTCGAGCTGCTCGACCGCGACCGGTTGGCGCGATGTGCGCAGCCCGGGTGATCAATCCGTCTCGGTCTCGCGGTCGTCCTGCGCCGTTGCCTCGGGCTCCAGCGCCTTGATCACCATGCGGCAGATCAGCTCCTCGGCCTTGGCATAGTCGCGCTCGGTCAGCGCGGGCTTGCCCAGCAGCAGTGCGAACTGGGCCTCCTGCTCGGCGTAGGCCTGGGTGACGGACCAGATGATGAACATCAGGTGCGTGAAGTTCACGCGCGCGATGCGCCCCTCGCGCGCCCAGCGCTCGAATGTGCGCACCTCGGCCTTGAGCAGCGGGCCTACCCGCGCGGCGATGGCTTTGCCATACCGTGGTGCACCGGCAATCACCTCTTTGGTGAATACCTTCGCACCATTGGGGCGCTCGCGCGAGTAGCGCAGCTTGGCGCGGATGTAGCGGCGCAGCGCCTGCTGCGGGTCGTCGCCGTGCGACAGGTCGTCCATGCCGGCCAGCCACTGGGTGAGGATGTCGTCCAGCACACGCTGGTACAGCGCTTCCTTGTTCGGGAAGTAGTACAACAGGTTGTGCCGGCTGATGCCGATGGCGGCCGCGATGTTCTCCAGGGAGG
>NZ_JBKDTZ010000360.1:0-4214 GCF_046339755.1 Acidovorax sp.
GCTGGACGGAGCGCCTGGCCCAGCGCCAGCACCCGCTGCCTGCGCTGCAGGACGCCATCGACGACGTGTTCGACAAGCGCATCGGCGATGTGTCGGGCCGCGGCAAGCTGGCCGCCGACATGCGCGAGATCTGGGTCATGCAGCCGCGCTTCGAGAAGCGCGTGGGCAGCACGCCCTTCGGCATGGTCATGCAGCCGCGCTTCCGCGCCGGCTTCGACTTTCTGCGCCTGCGCGCCGATGTGGGCGAGATCGACGAGGCCCTGGCCGAATGGTGGCAGGACTGCCAGGCCGCCGACGACGACCGCCGCGAGGACCTGATGGACCAGGCGCGCGAAGAACAGAAGGCGCGCCAGCGCGTGAGCCAGCCCACGGTGCGCCGCGTGCCCAAGGCGGGGCCCGCCGGCGATGGCCAGGCACCGCAGCCGCCCAAGCCGCGTGCACCCCGTGCTGCTGCTGCCACCGATGGCGGGCAGGACGAGGGTGACGACTTTGCGCCCGAGCACGGCGGCGATGCCGTGCCACCCGATGGCAGCGCACCCAAGAAGCGCCGCCGCCGTCGCCGCAAGCCCACCGGGGGTGGTGGTGGCGGTGAAGGCTCTGCCGCGCCTGCGGCGCAGTGAGCGCTGCCGACAGCATGGCGGTAGCGGCCTTCATCGGCCTGGGCGCCAACCTCGGTGACCGGGGGGCAGCCCTGCAGCAGGCGCTGGTCTCCCTGGCTGCCTTGCCAGCGACACAGGTGCGCCAGGTCTCGCCGCTGTACCGCAGCGCGCCGGTAGACGCCGATGGCCCCGATTACCTGAATGCCGTGGCCGAGCTGGCCACGGGGCTGCCGCCCATGGCACTGCTCGAGGCCCTGCAGGCCATCGAAGCGGCGGCGGGCCGGGAGCGCCTGTACCGCAATGCCCCGCGCACGTTGGACCTCGATATCCTGCTCTATGGCGATGAGAGCATCGCCACCCCCCATCTGACCGTACCGCACCCGCGCATGGGCGAGCGCGCCTTCGTGCTGCTGCCCCTGTCCGATATCGCCCCCGGGCGCGTCACGCCAGGCCAGTTGGCGGCCGTGGCCAGCCAGCGCATCGAACGGACCGATACCTTGCTGTGGCCCGTGGCGGCCAGCCGCTGATCAGGCTTTCGGCAGCCGGGCCGCCAGCCCCTGCACCACCACCTCGCTCCAGGCCTCGAAGCCGGCATCCAGCGGGTGCGTGCTGCCGCTGCTCCAGCGCACCACGAAGGCGCGGTTGGCCATCTGCGGCAGATGCTTCGCCAGCGTGGGGCAGGCCGCGCCATCGATCTGCGCCAGGCGCTCCTGGTGGCCCGTGGCCCAGCCGTCCGGGTCGTCCGCGGGCTGGGGCGCCAGCTCCAGGGTCACGAAGCTGACCATGGCGGCAATCACCACGTTGTAGGCATCGATGAGGCCCTGCTCCACGAACCCGGCCGATTCGAGCAGCGCCAGGATGCGGTCCAGCAGCAGCGGGTCCAGGCTGGCATTGGAGACCAGTTGCGCGCCCAGCACCGGTGCGATGCGCGGGTGCTGCTGCACGGCGCGGCGGTAGCGTGCGAACAGGGCGCGCAGTTCGGCCTGCCAGTCGGTGTTGGGTGCGGGGGGCGCCAGCCCGCCCACGGCGGCGGTCACGGCCCCGGCGATCAGCGCGTTGCGGCCTCCCGGCACATGCCAGTACAGCGCCGTAGGGTACACGCCCAGCGAGCGCGCCAGGTCGCGCACGCTGAAGGCTTCCACCCCGCGCTGGTCGATCAGCGCCAGCGCAGCCGCCAGCACGCTCTCGCGCGACAGCGGGGGCGTGGCGGTATCCAGGGTGCCCTGGGGGGCGGGAGAGGGCTTGGCGGCACGGGGCATGGAAAGGGGCGGGGCGGTTGTCAGTGCGGATTGTCAGGCATCGCCAGGCACCTCCCCTTGCCAAGCCTGTTCCATCGATCCATAATTTCTTGTACACCGTACAGGAGATGCCATGAATGCCACCCCGACCCCTCTGGACCAGGCCCTGTTCCAGGCCGTGGAGAACTACCGCACCCGCAACCCGCGCAGCGCCGCCCTGCTGGCCGAGGCCGAGCAATCGCTGCCCGGTGGCAATACCCGCAGCGTGCTGTTCCATGGCCCCTTTCCCCTGAGCATGGAGCGCGGCGAGGGCTGCCACGTGTGGGATGCCGACGGGCACGCCTACATCGACGCCCTGGGCGAATTCACGGCCGGGCTCTACGGCCACTCGCACCCGGTGATCCTGGCCGCCATCCAGGAAGCGCTGGCCGGCGGCATCAACCTTTCGTCGCACACCGCGCGCGAGGCCCGACTGGCGCAGGAAATCCGGCGGCGCTTTCCGTCCATGGAGCTGCTGCGCTTCGCCAACTCGGGCACCGAAGCCAACCTGCTGGCCCTGGCAGCCGCCAAGGCCCACACGGGCCGCGGCAAGGTGATCGTGTTCGACGGGGCTTACCACGGCGGCGTGCTCACCTTCGCGGGCGGCGGCTCGCCGATGAACGTGCCGCATGCCTTCCTGCTGGCGCGCTACAACGACGTGGACAGCGTGCGTGCCCTGGTGGCGGAGCATGGGCCGGACATCGCCGCCATCCTGGTGGAGCCCGTGCTGGGCGCAGGCGGTTGCATCCCGGGCGAGCCGGACTTCCTGCGGGCACTGCGCACCCTGGCCGACGAATGCGGCGCCATGCTGGTGTTCGACGAGGTCATGACCTCGCGCCTGTCCTTCGGCGGGCGCCAGGCGCTGCTGTCCCTGCGCCCGGACCTCACCACGGCCGGCAAGTACCTGGGCGGCGGCATGTCCTTCGGCGTGTTCGGCGGCCGGCGCGACGTGATGGAACGCTTCGACCCGCGCCGCCCCGACGCATTGGCCCATGCCGGCACCTTCAACAACAACGTGCTCTCCATGGCCGCGGGCCATGCAGGGCTCTGCCAGGTGCTCACGGCCGAGGTGGTGCAGGCGCTCAACGCCCGGGGCGAGCAACTGCGCGCGCGCTTCAATGCCGTGTTCGCGCAGCACGGCGTGGACATGGGCTTCACCGGCATCGGCTCGCTCATGACCTTGCACGCCACCGCAGGCCCGGTGCGCTCGCCCGCCGACCTGCAGGGTACGGACGGGCGGGCCAAGGACCTGCTGTTCTTCGGCCTGCTCGAAGAGGGTGTGTTCATGGCGCGGCGCGGGCTGATCGCGCTCTCGCTGCCCGTGGGCGATGCCGAGTGCGACACCCTGGTAGCCGCACTCGATGCCGTGGTGGCGCGCCACCGAGCCGTGTTGCCGGCGCGGGCGTAAACAAAGGGCTCCGGAGGGGCCCTGTACAGCAGATGAAGCGCTGGTCAGTCGACCTTCGCGCCGGAGGCTTTCACCACTTGCTGGTACTTGGCGCGCTCGGCCGCCATGAAGCTGTCGAATTGCGCTGGCGTGGTCGCCACGGGCTCGGCCAGCAGCAGGCCGAAGCGGGTCTTGGTCTCGGGCGCATTGAGGGCCGCGACGAAGGCCTTGTTCAGCTTGTCGATCACCGGCTTGGGCGTGGCCGCAGGCGCCACCAGGCCCCACCAGGTGTCGATGGAAAAGCCCTTGAAGGTGTCCGACAGCGGGGGCACGCCCGGCAGGTTGGGGCTGGCGGCCAGCGAGGTCACGGCCAGGGCCTTGAGCTTGCCGGCACGGATGTTGGGTGCTGCGGCGGCCAGGTTGTCGATGTTGAAGTCCACCTCTCCGGCCAGCAGGGCCAGCTGCGCAGGGTTGGCACCGCGGTAGGGGATGTGCAGCGCGAAGATGCCGGCGCGCTGCTTGAACATCTCGCCCGCCAGGTGGCCGGCGCTGCCGTTGCCGCCGCTGCCGTAGTTGAGCTTGGCCGGGTTGGCCTTGGCGTAGGCGATCAGGTCGGCCAGGGTGTTGATCTTGAGTTGCTCGGCCTTGGCGGCGTTGATCACCAGCACGTTGGGCACGCGCACCATCTGCGTGATGCCGGCGAAGTCCTTGCCCGCGTCGTAGGGCATGCGGCTGTACAGCCAGGGGTTCACGGCATGCGTGGCCGTGGCCGAGATGCCGATGGTCAGGCCGTCCGGTGCCGCCTTGGCAATCGCGTCGGCACCGATGTTGCCGCCCGCGCCGCCCTTGTTGTCGATGATCACCGTACCCAGAGAGTCGCGCACGCCCGCGGCCCGGGGGCGTGCCGGGGCGTCGCTCGGGCCGCCCGGGGCGGAGGGCCCGCACAGGCGG
>NZ_JBKDTZ010000361.1:0-3737 GCF_046339755.1 Acidovorax sp.
GCCCCCGTGAGTGCCACGGCCAGGCCGTTGGGCGCCATCAGCTGCCGTCTGCCCGGGGCGATGCGCCAGCCGGTGACAGACAGCCGCGATGCCAGGCGCTCGATCACCGCCTGCAGCTCACGCGGCTCCACCGGCTTGACCAGGTAGGCATCGGCACCCGCGCCCAGGCCGTCGATGCGGTCGTCGAGCTGACCGCGCGCGGTGGCCATCACCAGGCCCACCGACTGCCCGCTGTGCGCGCGCACCCAGCGGGCGGCGTCCATGCCGTCGCCATCGGGCAGGCCCAGGTCGAGCACCACCACATGCCAGAGCGCCGCGCGCAGGCTGGCCTGCATTGCGCTGATGCTGCCCACGCCCTGCGCGTGGAAGCCTTTGAATTGCAGATAATCCACCAGCTCCAGCCGCAGGTCGGGGGCATCTTCAACGATGAGAACGTGGATCTTGGGCATGCTGTGGTTTCTGACGTCATGGCCGCGCCGATGGCTGCGCACCGCAGGGCCCTGGCTGGTATTGTGCATGCTCTGCTCAGCGGCCCAGGCCGCAGGGACCCAGGCCGGCCTGCCGCCGGCCCTCACGGTACAGGGCCGCACGGCGCTCGACCTCACAGGCTACCTTGCCGTGCTGCGCGACCCCGGCGGCCAACTCACCGTGGACGAGGTCAGCCGTTTGCCCACCCTGGCCGGCCCGGCGGGGCAACCGGCCTTCACCCCCCAGCACCGCTCGCTGGCGCTGGGCTACAGCACCGATGCCATCTGGCTGCGCTTCACCCTCCAGCCGCGCCCTGGCGACAGCGCCCCGTGGTGGCTGGTCGCATCACCCCCCTTCCAGGACCGGCTGGACCTGTACGCGCCCAACGGCCGGGGCGGCTTCGACGCCGTGCGCGCAGGCGATACCGTGCCCGCCACGCAGCGCCCCTTGCAGTTGCGCGAAACCGTATTCCCGCTGGCGCCTGCGTCCACCGGCACCACCTACCACCTGCGCTGGCAGAGCAGCAGCACGCTGGCCATGCAGCTGCATGTGCTGGCACCCGCCACCTACATCGAGCGCGAGGTGCTGGAGATCGCGCGCCACGGGCTGTTCCTGGGCTTGCTGCTGACGCCCGTGCTCACCACGCTGATCTGTGCGCTGTGGCTGCGGCAGGATTTTTTCTTCGTCGCCACGGCCTACCTGGTGCTGCTGGGGGCCACGCAGATGGCCCTCAACGGCTACGACCTGTTCCTGGTGGACACCTACCTGCCCCAGGCGCGCAGCCTGCTGGCCAACCAGCCCATCGGCTGGCTCAGTTGCCTGCTGCCCGCCGCGCATGGTGGGTTCGCCCTGTCCTACCTCAAACCCTACCCGCACATGCCCCGGTGGACGCGCGCCCTGCAAGCCGTTTCGGTGCTGTACCTGCTGTGCGCGGCTGCCACGCTGTGGGTCGACTGGGTGCATCTTGCGCCCTGGGTGTTCGGCCTGCTGCCCGCCTTCGTGCTGCTGCTGGTGGGCCTGTTCGTGGGCATGCTGCGCCACCGCCGCCAGCCCGCCCTGCTCATGCTGGCCATGTTCCTCCCGGGTCTGGTGGCGGCGGTATTGCAAGGCGCGCGCAACCTGGGCTGGCTGCCCCTGGGCTTCTGGACCTCGGGCCTGTGGGAGACCACCACCTTCCTGCAGGTGCCGTTCTCGATGGTGGTGGTGCTGTTGCGCATGCGCGAGGTGCAGCACCAGTTGCTGGCCGCGCACGAGCGCGAGCGCAGCCGCCGCCGGTTCGCGCGGGTGGTGGCGCACGAGCTGCGCACTCCGCTGGCCGTGGCGCGCACCGCCCTGGCCAACCTGCAAGAACGCGCACTGCCCGTGCAACCCGGCATGCAGCCGCGCTTTGAGCGCATGCGCGCCGCGCTGGCACGGCTCAACACCCTGGTCGACAACGCGCTGGCCGAAGACCGCCTGGGCAGCGATGCCATCGTGCTGGAGCGCGAACCCGTCACCCCCGCACAGCTGCTTGCCCAGGCGCAGGCGCTGAGCACCGCCGACGAGCGCCACCCCTTGCACCTGCACGCCCCGCCCGAGGGCGGACGCCCCTGTGCGCTGGACCGCCAGTGGCTGGGGCTGGCGCTGGCCAACCTGATCGACAACGCCATCAAGTACAGCCCCGAGGGCGGCCCCATCGAGGTTTCCATCGAGCAGACCGCCACGGAGACCGCCATCCACGTCAGCGACCGGGGCATGGGTATCGCACCCGGCGACCTGCCCCATGTGTTCGGCATGGGCTACCGCACGCCCGCCGCGCTGCTCGCCACGGGCATCCAGGGCACGGGCATGGGTCTGTACCTGGTGCAGCAGGTGGCGCACCTGCATGGGGGCACCGCGTGCGCCGGGAACCGGGCCGGCGGCGGCAGCCGGTTCAGCCTGCACCTGCCTGGATAGGCGGGCGCCACGGCGGGGGTGTATCTGCGGCGCATCGCCCACGCCGGTCTGCAAGATTTCTCAAGACAGCTCGCAGGCGATTTCCGCTACAAACAAATCACGTTTCTTTTGGATGCAATGGATACATCTTGAACCATCTGGTCGCCAGACCAGTGGGGCAGACGGTCCTTGTTCAACTGCCACGCAGCATGCCGCGGATGCTCTGCTGCGCCTTCCTTGCCCTACCTCACCGACACGGCCACCGCATGACCACGACGATTCTCCAGAAATTCGACACCGCCGCCGCGCTCTCCGACAACTTCAACAAGTCCACCGGCGGCAACTCCAACGCCGGCTCGTTCGCTTGGGGTTCGGGCGTGGGCATCGAAGGCGGGGCCGGCATCACGGTCCCCACCGGTTCCGACGAGATCTGGACCACCAAGCAGGCCTACACCGTCGCCGCCGACGGCACCTACAAGCTCGGCGTGCTGTACAAGAACTCGGCCAACTCCGGCTACGGCTCCCTGGGCTTCACCACCACCGACCAAAATGCCGCCAGTAGCGGCAGCGCCACGCCGGCAGAGTCGTCCATCGGCATCTCCTTCCATGGGGGTGGCGGCAACTGGGTCAACAACACCGTTGGCGGCGCATTGAGCTGGACCGGTGGAGACACCATCATCTCGCCCCCCACCTGGTACTACTACGAGCTGCTGATCGAAGCCAAGGGGTCCAACCAATACGACCTGACGTTCAAGATCTACAACGTCAACCAGACGAGCGGCGCCATCACCAGCACCAAGACCACCCATACCACCACGGTGACCAACGCCAGCGTGGGCTCGGCCGCGCAGCTGCATGTGTTCTTCGGGGCCGAGGGCCAGCGCATGAACGCGATGGACAACTTCAACATCGAGATCGGCGGCAGCGCCACCGTGGTGGGCTCGCAGACGGGCGGCACCACGCCGGGGGACACCACCGCCCCCACGGTCACCAGCAGCAGCGCCAGCTACGAGGCCGCCACCCAGACGCTGACCCTGAACGGCAGCAACTTCGCCACGCTGCATGAGCCCGGTGAAGATGCCACGACCGACGTCAAGGCACGCCTGGACTGGAGCAAGCTCTCGTGGGACATCAACGCCGACAATGCCACGACGGCCGATGTGTCCTTCACGCTGGCCGACATCGCGTCGGCCAAGGTGGTCAACGGCACCACGCTGAGCATCGTGCTCAGCGGCGCCAAGGCTTCGGCGCTGCAGGGCGCGGCAGGCTATGGCGCCACGGGCGGCGCCGATACGCTGGACATCGGCGCCGGCTTCGCCCGCGACGTGGCCGGCAATGTGGCGACCACCGATGCC
>NZ_JBKDTZ010000362.1:0-3048 GCF_046339755.1 Acidovorax sp.
GCGGGCCAGGGTGTTCTTCAGAACACTCAGGCTCACGCCCTTGCTGCGGGCATCAACACGCAGTTTGGTCATGTCGGCGACCGTGATGCCGCGGTATTCCGCGATCACAAGCGTTTGAGCTTTTGCGGCGAGGCTGGTCACGTCATTGATGACCGCTTCTGTCTCACTGCGATTAAGACTCAAGGTCTACTCCTTAAAATGCGCACTCGGCGATGGCCTCGTGCACGCTCTTGTTGCAGCGACCAACTGTTCAGGAAAATTTCCATCTGCAGCGGGATCGCCATCTGCGTTGGCGCCTTTTGTGGCTTTAAGCGCGACCGACTCGCGCACCAACGGTCTTGGATGGCCCGGGACTATCGAAACAGCCCCGGCCCACCACATCGGACCCGCCCGAAGGCCGGCCCGAAGATTTCTTGCAATTACGCTGCGATGGTCTGCGTATCTACGCGGACGCCCAGGCCCATCGTGGAGGACACGGCCACCTTGCGCAGGTACAGGCCCTTGCTGGTTGCGGGCTTGGCCTTGTTCAGGGCTTCGATCAGTGCCGACAGGTTGCCTTGCAGCTTGTCGTTGTCGAACGAGCGGCGACCGATCGTGCTGTGCACGATACCGGCCTTGTCCACGCGGAACTGCACTTGACCGGCCTTGGCGTTCTTCACAGCCGTAGCGACATCAGGCGTCACGGTACCCACCTTGGGGTTGGGCATCAGGCCGCGTGGGCCCAGGATCTGGCCCAGCGTACCGACGACGCGCATGGCGTCAGGGGCAGCGATCACCACGTCGAAAGGCATGTCGCCGGCCTTGACCATGGCGGCCAGGTCGTCCATGCCGACGATGTCGGCGCCAGCGGCCTTGGCTTCTTCAGCCTTGGCGCCCTGGGCGAACACGGCCACGCGGGTCGTCTTGCCAGTGCCGTTGGGCAGCACCACGGCGCCGCGAACCACCTGGTCGGACTTCTTGGCATCGATGCCAAGCTGAACGGCCACATCGATGGATTCGTCGAACTTGGCCGTAGCGGCTTCCTTCACGATCGCAACTGCTTCAGCGAATGCGTACAGCTTGGTGCTGTCGACCTTGCCTTGCAGGGCTTTTTGCTTCTTGGTCAGCTTGGCCATTTTACAAACCCTCCACCGTCACGCCCATCGAGCGTGCAGAGCCGGCCAGCGTGCGCACAGCGGCGTCGACGTTGGCAGCGTTCATGTCCTTCATCTTGGTCTTGGCGATTTCTTCGAGCTGTTCGCGCGTGATCTTGCCGACCTTGGTCTTCAGAGGGTTCGAGGAACCCTTGTCGAGCTTGATGGCCTTCTTGATCAGAGTCGTCGCAGGCGGCGTCTTGATGATGAAGGTGAAGCTCTTGTCTGCGAAAGCCGTGATGACCACGGGCAATGGCAGGCCTGGCTCAACGCCCTGGGTCTGCGCATTGAATGCCTTGCAGAACTCCATGATGTTGAGGCCACGCTGACCCAGTGCTGGGCCGATCGGTGGGGATGGGTTGGCCTTACCAGCTGGAACTTGCAGCTTGATAAAACCGACGATTTTCTTCGCCATGCTTTACTCCTTGCGGGTGATAACGCCTTGGCCATGTGGCCGCAGCTCCCCGGGGTTAACGACTCAACACACTTTCATCCGCACCGAGCCGAAAGGTGCGGCATCCAAAAAACGGCAGACTCAGGTCTTCTCGACCTGGCCGAATTCGAGCTCCACCGGGGTGGAACGGCCGAAGATCATGACGGACACCCGCACACGGCTCTTCTCGTAATTCACTTCTTCCACCGAACCATTGAAGTCGGTGAATGGGCCTTCCTTGACACGGACCAGCTCGCCCACCATGAACTCCACCTTGTGGCGGGGCTTCTCGGTGCCTTCCTGCATCTGGCTGACGATCTTCTGCACTTCGTCCTCCGAGATGGGGGCGGGACGGTTCTTCGCGCCGCCCACGAAACCCGTGACCTTGTTGGTGTGTTTCACCAGGTGCCACGTGTCGTCGTCCATGACCATCTCAACGAAGACATAGCCAGGGAACAGGCGGCGCTCGGTGGTCTTGCGCTGGCCGTTCTTCATTTCCACGACTTCTTCGGTGGGAACGAGGATGCGGCCGAACTTGGTCTCCATGCCCGAACGGCCGATGCGCTCCACGATGTTGCGCTCGACCGCCTTTTCCATGCCCGAGTAGGCATGGACGATGTACCAGCGCAGATCGGGATTGCCCGAGGCGGCAGGTGCAAGAGCCTCGGCTCCGGTGGTTTCCACAGGGGTGGTCGTCATGCTTACTTCCTCCAGCCCAAAAGCAGGTCGTACAGAACCCATTCCAGGGTCTTGTCGGTCGCCCACAGGAAGATCGACATGATGACGACAAATGCGAACACGTAGGCCGTCATCTGCAAGGTTTCCTTGCGGGTGGGCCATACGACCTTTTTCACTTCGCGCCAGGCCTCGCGCGCAAACGCGACAAACTGCCGGCCTGGCTCGGACACCAGGAACACGGCAGCGGCAGCAACCAGTCCGACGATCAATGCGGCCCATTGGGCAATCGCACCCTGCTTGCTCAGCAAGTAAAAGCCAGCGACCGATGCAATCACCAGCGCAGCCACAGCAGCAAGCTTGGCTTTGTCAGCACCGGTATTGACGGTTTCAACCTGGGAAGTGGCCATGTGTATTGTTTCCTGCTCCGATTCGCGGCGTCGCCCAAGACGCCGAAGCCCGCCAGGGTCTGGCGGGCTTGTTGGGTGCCACTGTTCAGGTGGCAGGGGCAGTAGGAATCGAACCTACAACCTTCGGTTTTGGAGACCGACGCTCTGCCAATTGAGCTATACCCCTGTAACGCTATTAGGCGATGATCTTGGCAACCACGCCGGCGCCGACGGTACGGCCGCCTTCACGGATGGCGAAGCGCAGGCCTTCTTCCATCGCGATCGGGGCGATCAGCTTCACGGTGATGCTGACGTTGTCGCCCGGCATGACCATTTCCGTGTCCTTGGGCAGTTCCACCGCGCCCGTCACGTCGGTCGTGATCGCCGCCGTCAGCGTCGTCTTGCCGTGGTCCACGTG
>NZ_JBKDTZ010000363.1:0-3084 GCF_046339755.1 Acidovorax sp.
GTCGCGAGCAGGTGGGCCGCGATGCCGATCAGCCACAGCCCGGCTTGGTCGCGCAAGATCAGCCAGAGCGCTGAGAAAATGGCCCAGCCGACCAGCGAGTTCCATGCACCCGCAATCAAAAAACGAAACCACTGGCGTTCCAGCATGCTAGTGTCCCGAGTTGGAAGTTCGTTGAAGAAAGAAATCTGCCGAAATCGCTGCCAGGCTAGGCGCGAAGCGCAGCCATGCCGGGTGGCATGGCGAGCATTTGCACCGACGCATGGCGGGGATTGTCGGTAGATTTATGCAACGAATTTCCAACTCGGGACACTAGGGTGTGGCGCCATCGTTTTTGGGCTGGGGAAAGTTGATCCGCTCTTTCTCGACGACCAACGGACGCTTCTGCACGTGGGTGTGGATTGCACCGATGTATTCGCCGAGAATTCCGATAAAGAAAAGCTGCACCGATGCGAAGAAGAACATGCTGATGAGGACTGGCGCAATACCTAGTGCAAAACTGTTCCAGAAGAACAGTTTTGCAATCAAGTATCCCAGCGCCACCAGCAGGCTCAATGCACTGAGCCCAAAGCCAGCCATGGTTGCCATCCGCAACGGCACCTTGGAATGGCTGGTGATGCCCAGCATCGCGAGGTCGTACAGACTGTAGAAATTGTTCTTGGTGATACCGCGGCGGCGCAGACCCTGTTTGTACTCGACGCGGCCAATCTCGAGGCCGATGTCCGAGATCAGGCCGCGGAAGTAAGGGTATGGGTCACCAGTCTCACGGATGATTTCGATCACCTGCCGATCGTACAGTCCAAAGCCGGTCACATGCTGGATCAGCGGCACACTGGAGATGCGCGATGCGAATGCGTAGTAGGCCGAGCGCAGGAACCACCACAGCCGGGTTTCCTCGCTGGAGGCCTTCACGCCCAGCACTACGCGCTTGCCGGAGCGCCATTGCGCGATGAATTCCGGAATCAGCTCTGGAGGGTCCTGCAGGTCTGACGCCAAAACCACGACCGCCTGGCCCTTGCACTGCAACAACCCGTAGTACGGGGAGCGAACCTGCCCGAAATTACGGGCATTGACTATCAGACGGATGCGGGGATCCGCGGTGATCTCGGCGCGGATGCGCGCGACCGTGTCGTCCGTGGAACTGTTGTCGATCAGAACATGCTCGTAATCGACACCATCGACCGATTCCATGGTCTGGCGGATGCGCCTGCACAGTTCTTCGATGTTCTCCGCTTCGTTGAAGCAGGGGGTGAGCACACTGATCAACGGGCGATCGTTTCCCATGGAAGAAAGGTGCTGGCTGCACTGCTGTATGAAGAGGGAGGGCCTGGCGTCTGATTGTAGAGGCATGTTCTGCAGTGTACGATGCGCGCTGCAGTCACTCGCGGGCTTTCCTACCCCCTATGTCCCAACAACAGTACATCGACGGCAAGACCGTGCTCGTCACCGGTGGCACTGGCTCTTTCGGCCAGGCTTTCGTCCAGTCCGTCTTCGATAAATATGCGCCGCGCGAGCTCGTGGTGTTCAGCCGCGACGAGTTCAAGCAGTCGGAGATGGCCAAGCGCTTCCCGACCAACAAGTTCCCGATTCGCTACTACATCGGCGACATCCGCGACCGCGACCGGCTGCTGCGCGCCTTCAACGGGATCGACGTGGTGATCCACGCCGCGGCGCTCAAGCAGGTGCCTGCGCTGGAGAACAACCCGTTCGAGGCCGTCAAGACCAACATCCTGGGTGTACAGAACATCATCGAGGCGGCGCTGGATCGCGGCGTCAAGCGCGTCGTGGGCGTCTCTACCGACAAGGCGGTCAGCCCGACCAATCTGTACGGGGCCACCAAGCTTTCCATGGAGAAATTGTTGGTTGCTGCCAACAATTACGTGCGGTATCGCGATATCAGCTTTACCGTTGTGCGTTACGGCAATGTCATCGGCAGCCGTGGCAGTGTGATCCCCTACTGGTGCGAATTGATCGCCAAGGGAATCAAGCAGCTTCCTCTGACCAGCCCGGAAATGACGCGCTTCGTCATCACACTTGACGAAGGGGTGGACCTGGTGATCCGGGCACTGAACCAGGCGGCTCCCGGTGAAGTGCTCGTACCCAAGATCCCCAGCATCAAGATGGAGGACCTGGCCAAGGTCTTCCCTTCCGATGTAAGCGTGGACGTGGTGGGAATCCGGCCCGGGGAGAAGCTGCATGAGAGCCTGATTGGTGAGGATGAAGGCCGCCACACCTACGATGCCGGCAGCCATTATGTGATTGCCCCGGAATTCGAGTTCGCAAGGGACAGCGGCGTTGCGCAGGTCGGCACCCCCGTACCCAAGGGATTCCATTACCGCAGCGATCTCAATTCACAGTGGCTGCATGCCGACGAGATGCGGCCGATTGTGAATGACTGGTTGCGCCAATACGGGCTGAAGTGACGGGTCTGCACGATGTCTGATGCGTGCGCGGTGTTGGTGACCGGTGCGACGGGCTTGTTGGGCAGCGCTGTGATGTCGGCGCTCACTGAACGTGGCGTGCCTGCCATCGGCACCACCCGTGCCGCCACCCTCGGCGTTCCCGGCGCATCATGGTTCACGGCCGATCTCGGCCAGCCCGGGGGTGCTATGCGCACTCTTGAGGCGTGCCGGCCTGTCTGCATCGTGCACTGTGCGGCGCTGACCGATGTGGACTGGTGCGAGCGGCATCCGGACGCCGCACACCGCTTCCATGTAGGCCTGACCGCCGAGCTGGCGTCGTGGGCCCGGGACCATGGTGCCCGGTTGATCTATGTGTCGACCGACTCGGTCTTCGACGGTATGGCCGGCGGATACGATGAGTCTGCCACTCCTTCACCGCTGAACGTCTATGCGCGGACCAAGCTGGCCGGCGAGCAGGCTGCCGCCCATGCGGCGCATATGATCGTGCGTACCAATTTCTATGGCTGGTGCCCGCCAGGCAAGACGCGCCTGTGCGAATGGGCGCTTGCACGCTTGCGGCAGGGTGCACCCGTGCCAGGCTTCGACGACGTCTTTTTCTCGCCCTTGTCCGCGCCCAGTCTCGCCGCCCGGCTGGCTCAGCTCGCCCAGTCAGATGCTGAGGGGC
>NZ_JBKDTZ010000364.1:0-2675 GCF_046339755.1 Acidovorax sp.
GCTGAGGTACTGCAGCCGGGCCAGCTCCACCTGCAGCTTGCCCTCATGGCTGCGCGCGCGCTGGGCAAAGATTTCGAGGATGAGGAAGGTACGGTCGGAGACCGGCAGCTCCAGGTGCCGTTCCAGGTTGCGCTGCTGCGCAGGGCTGAGCGACTGGTCGAACAGCACCTCCACCGCACCGTGCATCTGCGCCAGGGTGCGGATTTCGTCGGCCTTGCCGCTGCCCACGAACAGGGCCGCGTCGGGAGCCTTGCGCTTGCAGGTCAGGCGCGCCACGGGGTTGAGCCCCGCGGTCTGCGCCAGCAGACCCAGCTCTTCGAGCTCGCCGTCGAAATGGGGGAGACCGAAATCCACCCCCACCAGCAATACCGAAGCCCCACCCGCCTCAGAAGATGCGGGGGCGCTCAAAGCGGATCACCTCCGCCCATGACCATCTGACCCAGGATTGAATGCTGAACTGGATGCCGCAACTCAGTTGCCGGCGCCGTCTGCATCAGGGGTTTCGGCCGTCGAGAAGTTGACCGCACGGCCGGGCACGATGGTGGAGATGGCATGCTTGTAGACCATCTGCGTGACGGTATTGCGCAGCAACACCACGTACTGGTCGAACGATTCGATTTGCCCTTGCAGCTTGATACCGTTCACCAAATAGATGGAAACCGGCACATGCTCCCTGCGCAGTGCGTTCAGGAAAGGATCTTGCAAAAGTTGGCCTTTATTGCTCACGATATTCTCCGTGTTCAAAAATGTTGTTGTAAACCACCACCTTACCACAGCAAAGTAAGACTTTTGCCGCCTGATTGCATGGCCTTTCGCCAATCCGGCCTTTCTTCACGCCGGATCAAGGCTTCAACAGGGAAATACCTCTGGGAATATGCGGAGGCAGAAACAGATGGTTACCCTTGAGCGCCATGCACAGATTCATGTCGCTGCAATAACCATGCTGCAATGCAGCATATACAGGCACCGGCCGTGGGGCTGCGGGCGGCAGGCGCGCCGCGTGGGGGTCAGCCTTCGTCCTTGTCCACGAACGGGTTGTGCGAGGTCTTGACCTCGATGCGCAACGGCGTGCCCACCAGGTCGAACTCCTTGCGGAAGCGCCCTTCCAGGAAGCGCTTGTAGGCGTCGGTCACGTGCTCCAGCGAATTGCCGTGGATCACGATCACCGGCGGGTTCATGCCGCCCTGGTGCGCATAGCGCAGCTTGGGGCGGAACATGCCTGAACGCTTGGGCGCCTGGAACTGCACCGCCTCCAGCAGCAGCCGAGTGAGCACCGGGGTGGACATCTTGCAGGTGGCCGCCTTGTGCGCCTGCACGATGGAGGTCCACAGCGGGCCCAGGCCCTGGCGCTTCTTGGCCGAGATGAAGTGCATGGAGGCGAACTTCAGGAACGACAGGCGGCTCTCGATGGAGCGCTCCAGCAAGGTGCGCTGGTACTCGTCCACCGCATCCCACTCGTTCACGGCAAGCCCCACGGCGCGGCCGCTCTCCAGGATGTAGCCGGCGATGTGCGCGTCCTGGTCGGTCACGCCCAGCGTGGCATCCAGCAGCAGCAGCACCACATTGGCCGACTCGATGGCCTGCAGCGTCTTGACCACCGAGAATTTCTCGATGGCCTCGAACACCTTGCCCTTGCGGCGCAGGCCGGCCGTGTCCACCAGCTCGAAACGCTGGCCGTTGCGCTCGAATGGCACGGTGATCGCATCGCGCGTCGTGCCCGGCATGTCGAAGGCCACCAGGCGTTCCTCGCCCAGCCAGGTGTTGATCAGCGTGGATTTGCCCACGTTGGGGCGGCCGGCCACGGCCAGCTTGATCACGCTCTTGTCGCCCGAGGCATCGTCCTCATCGGGCTCGGGCAGGTTCAGCGGCGCCAGTGCCAGGTCCACCAGGCCACGGATGCCCTGGCCGTGCGCGGCCGATACCGGCTGCACCTCACCCAGGCCCAGCTCATAGAACTCGGCCAGCTGGATGCCCTCGACCATGCCTTCGGCCTTGTTGGCCACCAGCACGCAGGGCTTGGACAGCCGGCGCAGGTAGTTGGCGATGTCATGGTCCTGCGCCGAGACGCCGGCGCGCGCGTCCACGACGAAGATCACCACGTCGGCCTCGGCCACGGCCTGCTGCGTCTGCTTGGCCATCTCGCGGTAGATGCCACTGGAGGCATCGGGCTCGAAGCCCCCGGTATCGATGACGATGTACTCGTGCTTGCCCTGCTTGCCATTGCCGTAGTGGCGGTCACGCGTGAGCCCGGCGAAGTCCGCCACGATCGCGTCGCGGGACTTCGTCAGGCGGTTGAACAGCGTGGATTTACCGACATTCGGCCGCCCCACGAGGGCGATTACTGGCTTCATTGAATAGGATCCGTCATTCAGGTCGGTAGCCGAGCACCGCGCCATTGCGCGTGACGACCACCAGGGTGTCTGCCGCCGCCACGGGGCGGGCGGCGATGCCCGACCCATCGGTGGTCAGGCGATTCAGCGGTGCGCCATCGGCGCGCGACAGCAGGTGCACCAGGCCGGTGTCGTCACCCACCACAACCGAGCGGCCCAGCAGCAAAGGCGCCGTCAGCTTGCGGTGCTTGAGGCGCTCCGAGCCCCACAGACGGGTGTCCTCGTTGCGGTTCCAGTCCACAATCGAGCCTTTGCTCTCGGTGCCGAAGATCGCATCCTTGTCGC
>NZ_JBKDTZ010000365.1:0-4017 GCF_046339755.1 Acidovorax sp.
TTTCCGCCCCCGCGAAAGCCTGCCGCGGGGTGCTGTGAATGGCGCCGTGTGTGCCGGGTCGCACCGATCCCAAACCGATGGGCAACGCCGCAATGCGCCGCGCTGCAGGCTTTCCCTCCGGGCTGGCCGCGGCAAGCGGCGTCTGCTTTGTCGCTCGGCTTGCCAATAGCCCGCTATTGGCTGCGCCGCGCTTCGCGCATCCATCCGCATGCCGGGGCCAGCGCGGGGGCGAAATGGGTGATGACACGCCCTAACCATCGACTGCGAGGTGCAGGACCGCGACACCCTTTACATCCTGGCCCGCGAGGACGCCACGCAGATGCCTGCCGCGCGCCAGCGCAGGGGCGGACCTTCGGAGGGCCAAATGGCCAAGCGCCTGTTCGTGCTGCGCCTGAACCAGCCCGACCAGCCCTGGGGCCACATGCACCTGACGGGGCTGGGTCGCAGCATGTGCGCCATGGTGCATGCGCCGGAATCCCGGATTGCCGTGGTGGACTCCCAGTCCAGGGTGTGGATGAAGGACGTGAGTGGCGGCAACGGCTTTCAGCCGCGCATGGCGCCCTTTGCCGAGGGCGGCCCCATGACTGGTGGCATCAAGCGTGCGAAAAGCTTCGGTGCCGAACTCATGGCCTGCACCACCACCCGCCAGGTGTTCGTGCGCAAAGCCCCAGGCCATTGGGAGCTGCTGGGCGAGCCCATCCCCAAGCCCCAGGGCATGAGCTTCGAAGACTTCGACCGCTTCGATGCCAATGACCTGTACGCCGTGGGTGATCCCGGGGACGTATGGCACTTCGACGGAACGCAGTGGCGCAAACGGCGCTTCCCAAGCAAGTGGGGCCTGTCTGCCGTGTGCTGCGCGGGCGATGGCAACGTCTACATCGCCGCCGGCACCACCCTCTTTCGCGGCCGGGGCGACCAGTGGCAGAGGCTGAACATCAAGGTGCGGCTGGCCTTCCCCATCCAGGACCTGGTCTGGTACGAGGACCGGCTTTGGGCAGGCACGCACCAGGGCCTGCTGGTGCTGGAAGGTGACCACCTGGTAGTGCCCGAGGACGTCGAGCACGAATTCCAGCACGTGGGCGGCAACCTCGCCGCGCGTGACGGCGTGCTGCTGCTCGCCAGTTGGGGCGGTGCCGCCTTCAAGCGCGATGGCCAGTGGACCACCATCTTCAGCCAGCACGACGCGCGCACCTGGTACGCCAACCACCCAGGGCAGGCATGGCAGCCGCCAGGCGGGGCGTAACGCACGCGCGGTTCGCAGCCGCACACCGGCGCTCTGCGCACCACCCAATCGGCACACCCTGTATGCTTGCGCCGTCCTCCCCCACCAATCCGGCCCCAAATGTCCACAGCGCTTATCGTGATCTTCGTGATCGTTGCCGCCCTGGCGGCCTGCGGCGCGCTCAGCTGGAAGCTGTACGAACTCAACGAGGGTACGGCCTTCACGAGGGTGCGCTATGAACAGCATGTCGCCCAGCTGCGCGCGGCGCTCCTGGCTTCAGAGGCCAAGCTCGCGCTGGTCAGGGAAGCGTTCGAGTCCCCCACCGGGGTCGCCGCCCGGGTCGGCGCCCAGCAGGAGCTGGCGGCAGCCATCCGGACCTATGCGCCGCACCTGCCCACCAGGTACCGGCACACCCTGAGCTCGCTGCAGGCGAACGAAAAGTTCTTCCTCAGCCTCCACAAGGCCGTGCCCGATCTCTTTTCCGACGCGATCAAGGCGCGGCTGGACAAGCACAAGCCCATCGGCGATGACTTCTTCAGCGGCGACCGCAGCGATCTGATTGCAGAGGCCGGCGTGCTCCTGCTGCGGGCCAGGGACGTGCTCAGCTCCACCGATGCGCCCCCCAGCATGGACCTGGGTGCCAAGCACATCGTTGCGGCGATAGCGCAAGGCCTGCAGATCGGCACCAAGCGCAGCCCGAAACTGGCCGAAATCGTGGAAGCCTGGGACGTGCAGCTTCAGCCCGACGCGGCCTGAGCAGCAGGCAGCACAGCTGAGCGCAGCGGTTCTGGCAAGACGGCGCTGCGCCCGCCGCCCCAAGAACCTGTTCAAAGTCTTTTTGGAGCCGCGCAAGCTCCTTGTCGGGATGGAATGCAAGGCGCGGTGTGCAGCCAATAGCTCGGCTATTGGCAAGCGCCGCAACGCCGCAGAACGCCCGAAAACCGAAGGTTTCGCCGAAGGCAAAAGGCACTTGCCCGAAGGGTTGGGGCGAAATCGGGCGATTGGACGCCCCGGCTGCTTGCCTGGGCACGAGCCCATGCGGCGCACCCGAAGCATCCACTCATCCCGATTGCGCCCCAACGCGGCTGCAAAAAGACTTTGAACAGGTTCTCAGACATGCCGAAAGCAGAAATCCAGCGTCCGCGGCCCGATGACCGCGCCCACCGGCGCCTTCGGGTCCGCATGGAACTGCGGCCTCCGGCCCCAACCCGCGAACACCTCCACCACGCACACCCCATCGACCTCGCCCGACAGCCGGTTGTGCGTGGATGAGAACTGCAGGAATCTCGATGCCTGGATGCGCTCCAGCAACTCGGCCAGGGTGGCGTCTTGCGCCAGGTTGTACACGGCCTCCAGCGGGCCCATCTGGTCATCGGCGGCGCAGCAGGCCTGCCGGGTCACGGTGATCCGCAGGCTGGCATCGGGAGCTGCGGCGCCAGAGGGCTTAGCCCCGAAGAGCCGCTTCACCATTGCAGAAAAGCGCAATCTTGTTCCCCACCGGGTCGCGGACATAGGCGACAAAGAAATTCTTGCTGTAGGCGGCGCGAAAGCCCGGCGGGCCTTCGTCGCTGCCGCCAGCGGCGATCGCCGCCGCATGCACCTGCCGCACGCTGTCGTGCGAGGCGGCACGGAACGCCGCCATCGACCCGTTGCCCACCGTCGCCGGCTGGCCATCGAACGGCGGCTTGACATAGACCACACAGGGGCCTCCATCGCTGGCTGCGGCGGGCAGCGAGAATTCCAGGCCCTCGCTGTCCGCCCGCTTGCGGTAGCCCAGCGGCTCCAGCAAGGCAGAGTAAAAGCGCTCGGACGCATGCATGTCGTTGGCGCCCAGGGTGATGTAGCTCAGCATGGTGGTGGGGGTCCAGGGTGTGGCGGGGGTGATCGGCGGGGTCGGCAGTCAGGCCGGCGGACGAGCGCGCTCATTGTCCATCCAGCGGAAACCGGTCGCGCCAGAACGCCTGCAGCCGCGGCTCATTGTCCACCCGTTGCACCACGGGCGCCATGCGCGGCGCCACTTCGCAGAAGCGCTGCCGCCACGGACCGAAGCGGGACACCACGGTGACATACAGGTCCAGCACCGTGAGTTCATCGCCCAGCAGGTAGGTTCCCGGGCTCAACTGGCCATCCATGTGGGTCCAGCACAAGGCGATGCGCTCGTGCACGGCGTGGACCACGCCATCGCGCGCGGCCGGCGGCACGCCGATGCGGCCCACGTCCGGCTTGATCCAGTGCAGGGAGCAGATGGCCGAGGACACGTACACCATCCACCGCAGGTACCGGGCCCGCCGGGGGTCGGCCAGCCCGGGCGCCAGGCGCGCCTCGGGGTGCAGGTCCGCCAGGTGGATCAGGATGGCGGCGCTTTCGGTCATGGCCTCGCCACCGGGCAGCACCACGGTGGTTATCTGCCGCAGCGGGTTCAGCGGGGCCACGCGCTCGCGGGCCGCACTGTCGGCCCAAGTGGCGCCATCGATCAGCTTGTAGGGTGTGCCCAACAGGGTCAGCGCCGCATCGATGGCAATCGAGCCGGAGGCGGGCGCGCCATGGACGGTCCAGGGGGTGTTCGCGGGTGCCATGGCAGCTTCATGGCACAAGCGCCCATCACCCATTTGGGGGCTCATCAACAGCGCCCCACCCTCCTAGAATCGTAAGCAAAAGAAAGAGCGGGAAACCTGGGAGAAAAATCGCAGGCGTCCGCGGGCTGGCAGCCCAGAACCTTATCGCCCGCCGCCGGCAACGGGAAGTGCTTCCCCGCCCAGGCGCGCTGATCAGAGCGCCACTACCACAGGCCCAAT
>NZ_JBKDTZ010000366.1:0-7915 GCF_046339755.1 Acidovorax sp.
GCGCCGAGCGCGGCGTACGGCGTCACGCGCTCGTCCGGACCGATGACATTGCCGCTGGCGGTGCGGCGGTTCACCGCTGCGTCCACGAGCGCCAGCACCGACGGCGACGGCGTCACCGGCGCGTCATGCGAGAGCGTCCAGGGCAGACCCTGCTTCTCGAGGGTGTTCGCGGCCGCCGACTTGTTGGCGCGCTCCGCGCCCCACAGCCGCGTGCCCTCGTGGCGGTTCCAGGCCACCAGCGAGCCATTGCTCTCGGTGCCGAAGATCGCATCCTTGTCGCCGTCGATGCCGTCGGCGCCCGCAGCGCGCTGCGTCCAGGCCACCGAGCCCCGCGCCACGTTCACGCAGCCCACGGTGGACTGGAAGGACCGGGCGCAGACCGATTCGCCCACGCGGCTGGCGTTGCCGACCAGGTCCACCAGGCGCTCGACGTCGTTGGTGCCGCGCGAGCTGGCCAGCGGGGCCTCCCAGCGGGCACTGCCGTTGTCGGGGTTCAGGCCCACCAGGCGGCCGGACAGGCCCACCACCAGGGTGTCGCCCACCGCCAGCAGCACGCCGTCCTGGCGCAGCACCAGGGGTTCGCCGGGACGCTGCTGCGTCCACAGGCGCTTGCCCGTGGCCGCATCGAAGGCGGTCACGGTGCGGTCGGCGGCCAGCACGAACACGCGGCCACCGGCCACCAGCGGGGCGGTGAAGACCTGCGAGGCCATGGGCTGGCGCCAGCGCTCGCGACCGGCATCGATGGCGATGAGCGCATTGCTGCGCGCCACCACCGCGGCCAGCTTGCCATCGCTGCCGACACCGGCAGACAGCGGCTCGGCCAGGGCCAGGCGCCAGACATCGGCGCCGGTGCGGGCGTCGATGGCCGCCACGGTGCCATCGGCCGAAGCCAGGGTCACCGTCGTGCCATTGACACGCACGTCCAGAGACAGGCCGGCCACCGAGCCGACCTTGCCAGTCCAGGCCTGGCGCACGCCGAGCACCGGCACGTTGGCGCCGAGGTCGGCAGGCACCGGCTTGGAGGAGCCGCCCCAGAAGGAGCCGCTGGGCATCATCGAGCAGCCGGCCAGCGATGCCGCCAGGGCCAACAGCACCAGGCCGCGGGCGGCGCTGCCACCCTTCTTCATCCGGGAGAGGGCGCGCGCGCTCATTTGGCAGCCTCGGCCGTCTTGGCGGCGGCCTCCGTCTCGGCGGCGGGGTTGGCGCCCAGCGAATTGAGCTTGACCTCCACCAGGCGGCGGTATTCCACGTCTTCGCTCATGGCCTTGTAGGCCTTGGTGTACTGGGCCAGGGCTTCGGTGCGCTTGTCCTGCAGCATCAGGATGTCGCCACGGTGGTCCGCAGCCACGCCGTCGAAGGCGGCGGGCAGCGAGCCCGAGAGCTGGGCCAGCGCCTCGTCGTACTTCTTCTGCTCGGTCAGCACGGCGGCCAGGCGCAGCTTGGCCAGGGCCTTGAAGCCGTCGTCGCCCGCATTCGCCGCCACCCAGGCCAGCACTTCGCGCGCCTCATCGGGCTTGGCAGCCTCGATCAGGCCGCGGGCCACCAGGAAACCGGCCTGGGCCGCCTGCGGCGTGCCGGCATAGCTGGCCTTGAGGTCGCCAAAGGCCTGCTCCACGCGCGCCTGGTCCTTGGCGCGGTTGGCCACGTCGACGGCATCGAACAGCGCCGCCGCCTTGGTGGCCTGGCGGCTCTGCCAGTACTGGTAACCGTTCCATGCCGCCAGCGAACCGCACACCACGATCAGCACGCAGCTGATCAGCGTACCCCACTGGTTCCAGAAATGCTTGAGCTGGTCGAGTTGTTCCTGCTCTTCGAGGTCTAATTGATTTGCCATGGAGGGTAGGTAAGGATTAACGGGTGGATTGTAGGGTGGCGGCCCAATCGGCCACATTGGCGAGCGGCTGCTCCACCTGGGCACCTCCTGCGCCATCGCGCAGGGACTTCACGGTGACGGTGCCGCGGGCGAGTTCGTCATCGCCAAACACCAAAGCATACTGCGCGCCGCTGTTGTCGGCCTTCTTGAACTGGGACTTCATGCTGCCCATGCCTTCGCTAGCCGTGGCCGCACCGTGCATCTGCACCTGCACGCCCGCTGCCCGCAATTGTTCCAGCACCCGGATGGCGGTCGGCAATGCAGTGCGGCCGGGGATGACGGCATAGGCGTCCGGCACCAGCGCCGGCACCTGGGCGCCCTGCTCCTTGACCAGCTCCAGCACGCGCTCCACGCCCAGGGCCCAGCCCACGGCGGGCGCCGGCTTGCCGCCGATCTGCTCGATCAGGTAGTCGTAGCGGCCGCCGCCGCAGATGGTGCCCTGCGAGCCCAGTTGTTCGGTGATGAACTCGAACACCGTGAGGTTGTAGTAGTCCATGCCGCGCACCAGGCGCGGGTTGACCGTCCAGGCCACGCCATTGGCGTCCAGGATGGCCTTGACCGCATCGAAGTGGGCCAGCGACTCGGCACCCAGGAAGTCGATGAGCCGGGGCGCGGCATTCACCAGCGCCTGCATGGCCGGGTTCTTGGTGTCCAGGATGCGCAGCGGGTTGGCGTGCAGGCGGCGGCGCGCCTCCTCGTCGAGCTGGTCGATGTTCTGCTCGAAGTAAGCGATCAGCGCCGCACGATGCGCCTTGCGCTCCTCGGGCTGGCCCAGGCTGTTGAGCTCCAGGCGCACGTTGGTGAGACCGATGTCCTTCCACAGCGCATTGGCCAGCAGGATCAGCTCGGCATCCACCTCGGGGCCGCCAAAGCCCAGGGCCTCGGCACCGATCTGGTGGAACTGGCGGTAGCGGCCACGCTGGGGACGCTCGTGGCGGAACATCGGGCCCATGTAGTACAGGCGCTTGCCGCCCTCGTAGAGCATGGAATGCTCGACCACGGCGCGCACCACGCCGGCCGTGGCCTCGGGGCGCAGGGTCAGGCGTTCGCCGTTGAGGCGGTCCTCGAAGGAGTACATCTCTTTCTCGACGATGTCGGTGACCTCGCCCAGGCCGCGCACGAACAGCGGCGTGGGCTCGACGATGGGCGTGCGCATGTTGCGGTAGGCGTAGCGCGCCATCAGCTGGCGCACCTTGTCCTCCAGCCACTCCCAGCGGGCGGAATCGGGCGGCAGGATGTCGTTCATGCCCTTGACCGCCACCAGCTTCTCGGGCTTGGCGGCGGCAGCGGCGGATACGTCTTTACTCACGGCAATGGGCTTCCAGTTGGATAGGGATACGGGAGGCGGCTTTCGGGAGCCGCCTCGCTGGGCCGTTCAGGCCCGCAGGGTGCGATTGTCGCAGGGGCGTCGGCCGCCGCCGGGTCAGGCGAGTGCGCTGTCGGGCGCATCCACCGCCGGGGCAGCCACCGGATGGGAGCCGCCGAAGCGCTTTTCGATGTAGTTTTCGACCACCTGGTGGAATTCGTTGGCGATGTTCTCGCCGCGCAGGGTCATGGCCTTCTCGCCGTCGATGAAGACAGGCGCCGCCGGTGCTTCGCCGGTACCTGGCAGGCTGATGCCGATGTCGGCGTGCTTGCTTTCGCCCGGGCCGTTGACGATGCAGCCCATCACCGCGACCTTGATCTTCTCCACGCCCGGGTACTTGACGCGCCAGACCGGCATCTGCGCGCGCAGGTAGTCGTCGATCTGCTTGGCCAGTTCCTGGAAGGTGGTGCTGGTCGTGCGGCCGCAACCAGGGCAGGCCGTGACGCTGGGCACGAAGACGCGCAAACCCAGCGATTGCAGGATCTCGGAGGCCACCACCACCTCTTGCGTGCGGGCCTCGCCGGGCTGCGGCGTGAGGGACACGCGGATGGTGTCGCCAATGCCCTCCTGCAGCAGGATGGAAAGCGCCGTGGCGGAAGCCACCGTGCCCTTGGTCCCCATGCCGGCCTCGGTCAGGCCCAGGTGCAGCGCGTAGTCGCAGCGCTGCGCCAGGGCGCGGTAGACGGAAATCAGGTCCTGCACGCCACTGACCTTGCACGACAGGATGATCTGGTCGCCGTTCAGCCCCATTTCCTCCGCGCGGCGTGCCGACTCGATGGCCGAGGTGATCAGCGCCTCGTACATCACCTGGCGCGCTTCCCAGGGCTTGGCACGGCGGCTGTTGGTGTCCATCAGCTGGGCCAGCAGTTCCTGGTCCAGGCTGCCCCAGTTCACGCCGATGCGCACGGCCTTGTCCCAGCGGATGGCGGCCTCGATCATCTGGCCGAACTGGCGGTCGCGCTTGTCGCCCTTGCCCACATTGCCGGGGTTGATGCGGTACTTGGACAGCGCCTGCGCGCAGTCCGGGTAGTCCGTCAGCAGCCGGTGGCCATTGAAGTGGAAATCCCCCACCAGCGGCACGGTCTCGCCCATGCGGTCGAGCTGCTCGCGGATGTAGGGCACGGCCTGGGCTGCCTCGGGCGTATTCACCGTGATGCGCACGAACTCGGAGCCGGCCTGCGCCAGTTCCTTGACCTGGATGGCCGTGCCGATGGCATCCACCGTATCGGTGTTGGTCATGGACTGCACGCGCACCGGCGCGTCGCCCCCGACCGTGACCACGCGCGAGCCCCAGACCACACGGGCCTGGCGGGAGCGCCGGGGGGCGGGCTGGGCAATGGCAACCGGGGCCAGATCGGTCAGGAGCTTTTCGTCCACTTATTTCACCTCGAAGCGCGCGACATTCTCGCGCGAAATGGTGGTCAGCGCGAACGGCTTGCCACGCACGAACACATCGGTCACGTCGGCCCGGCCGACCACCACCTTCAGGGGGAGCGCGCCCGAAACGGCCACCGACTCACCCACTGCCAGATTGCGCTCCAGCGCAATGGTTCCATTGGCGTCGCGCACCTGCACCCAGGAGGCGCCGCGCGCGCTCAAGGTCAGCACGCTGGAGGCCGATACCGCAGCCGCATCGGGGGCCGACGCCGCAGCGGCCACGGCCGGTGCCGCTGCAGCACTGGCCGCCACGGCTGCCGCAGGTGCGGAAGGGCTGACGGCAGGGGCCGAAGCCGGCGCGGTCACCGCAGCCGTGGTGGGCAGCGCAGCCGCGGCCGGGTCCGAAGCCGCAGCCACCGGGGGCTGGGGTTCCTGAGCGGACACCGGAGGAGCGCTCGGCGCATCGTCGCCCGCACTGCCGCCGAACGGGTTGCGGTCGGCCGGCACGAACATGATGGCCAGTGCGCCGACCAGCAAGGCCAGCACCACCACGGTGATGGCCCAGGACTTCTTGCCGCCCGAGGACGCCGGGGCAAAGGAGCCATTGCCAGCGCTGGAGCTGCTGCCCTTGACCGGCGCATTGATCCCGGCATTGCCCGCCACCAGGCGCGGGCTCTTGCTCTGCGGCAGCAGCGCCAGGATGGGCGCCGCATCGATCTTGAGGGTACGGCACACGCTCGATGCCAGGGCGCGCACGAACACCGTGTCGGGCAGCATGGCGAAATTGTCGGCCTCCAGGGCTTCCAGCTTGGCGACCGGCACCTTCAGGGCCACGGCCAGCGCCGCGATGTGCAGGCCCGCTTCCATGCGCGCCTCGCGCAGCAGGGCCCCTGCCGTGCGCCCTCCTGCCGCCCCTGGTACTTCTTCGTGCACCGAAACCCCTGCCACCGAATCACTCATTGAAAGCCCCACGCTGATAGGCACCCGTCTCACGCGCTTCCGGGAAGCGCCTGCGCAATTGATCACCCAACTGGCGCAGGGCGACCGTGTCACCCAGGCCATGCTCGACCTTGATGCCCAGCCACAGCGTTTCTGCATTCGCGAACTCGCTGTTGTTCAGGCGGCGGATGTAGAACTGCGCCCGCGTGAGCTCATTGCGGCGCATCAGCAGATTGGACAGGTGGTAGCCCACCACGGGGTTGGACGCATCGAGCTCATAGGCCTTGAGCAGCGACTGCTCGGCCTCGGCCACCTGGCCGGCTTCCACCTGGCACAGGCCGCGCGCCATCAGCGTCTTGCCGCGCGCCGTATAGGCCGGGGTGGCCAGCGCCGTCACGAAGCTCTGGTCGGCCTCGGCGTACTTGCGCTGCTGGCAGTGCAGCCAGCCCAGGTTGTGCAGCAGGTTGGGGTCGTTGCTGCGCAGACCGAGCGCGCGGCGAAAGCTTTCCTCGGCCTGGCCGAACTCGTTGAGCCGCAGGTAGATCAGGCCGCGCAGGTTGAAGGCGTCGGAATAGGTGGGGTCGGCCACCAGGGCCTGCTTGACCTCGTCAAGGGCCACGGTGGTCTGCCCGTTCTCGAAGTAATTGGTGGCCAGCTCCAGGCGGATGCGCGCGCGCCGGCGCGCCTCGGGCTCATCGGAGGGCGTGAAGACCGCGTTGCTGCCCTGGTTGGCCGATGCACCGCCACTGCTGGTGGTGGTGCAGCCCGAAAGCCCCACCATGCACGCCACCACCCCGCAGGCCAGGAGCGCAAAGCGCCCCACGCACTGCCAGCGTTCAGCCAATCCCACCATGTAGAGCCTCCTTCAAGTTTGATGTGTCAGGTCACCGGTTTGAGCGCGATTGTGCGCTGTCTGGCCATGCGTTCCGCCGCTTTTGTGCGATCTTTGACGTCGCCGGCCAATTGGCCGCAGGCGGCGTCGATGTCATCGCCGCGCGTCTTGCGCACCGTGGTCACGATGCCCGCGTCGCTCAGCAGTTTGCCAAAGGCCATCACCTGCGCCTGCGAAGAACGCAAAAGGCCCGACGCGGGAAACGGGTTGAACGGGATCAGGTTGAACTTGCAGCGCACGCCCTCGCCGCGCGCGGGCTTGACCAGGTCGATCAGCTGCTGCGCATGCTCGATCTGGTCATTGACCCCGTCCAGCATGCAGTATTCGAAAGTGATGAAGTCGCGCGGCGCATGCTCCAGGTAGCGGTTGCATGCGGCCAGCAGTTCTTCGATCGGGTATTTGCGGTTCAGCGGCACCAGGTTGGCGCGCAGCGGATCGTTGGGCGCATGCAACGACACGGCCAGCGCCACCGGGCAGTCCTGGGCCAACCGGTCGATCATGGGCACCACGCCCGAGGTGGACACCGTCACGCGGCGGCGCGACAGGCCATAGGCATGGTCGTCCAGCATCACGCGCAGGGCCGGCACCAGGGCCGTGTAATTCTGCAAGGGCTCGCCCATGCCCATCATCACCACATTGGAGATGATGCGTTCGCTCTTGCCCAGGCGCTTGCGCAGCGCATGCTCGGCAAACCACAGCTGGGCCACGATCTCACCGGTGGTGAGGTTGCGGCTGAAGCCCTGGTGGCCGGTGGAGCAGAAACGGCATCCCACGGCGCAGCCGGCCTGGGAGGAAATGCACAGCGTGCCGCGGTCGTCCTCAGGGATGAAGACGGCCTCGACCGCATTGCCATCGCCCACGTCGAACAGCCACTTGACGGTGCCATCGGCCGAGACATGCTCGGTGATGACCGGCAACGCCTGCACATGCGCACAGCCCTTGAGCTTGTCGCGCAGGGCCTTGGCCAGGTCGCTCATGGCGTCGAAGTCGTGCGCGCCACGCTGGTGGATCCAGCGGAACAGCTGGGTCGCGCGAAAGCGCTTCTCACCCAACTTCTCGCAGAATGCGGCCAGGCCGTCGAGGTCGAACTCGAGCAGGTTGGTCGTGGTGGCGGTGGTCGCCGCTGCCTTGACGGCAGGAACAGCGTTCACCGCGGCGGTCGTTTCGATCGTGGTCGTCAAAGCGGCGTCCCTTCGGGTAACCGCTCGCAGTCGTCCCCATGGTGCGGCCGCCCCACCGGGGTGGGCTCAAGCATGGGGACCACCATCTCAGCGGGAGTAGATGTTCAGGCCGGGGAAGAAGAAGGCCACTTCCACGGCAGCCGTTTCGGCAGCGTCCGAACCGTGCACGGCGTTGGCGTCGATGCTGTCGGCGAAGTCGGCACGGATGGTGCCCTTCTCGGCCTTCTTCGGATCGGTCGCGCCCATCACCTCGCGGTTGCGCCCTTCGGTGATGACCACCCGGTACC